>NZ_JBHXNU010000015.1:0-63208 GCF_042719255.1 Rhodococcus sp. NPDC058532 | reverse complement strand
TTGTAGTGGGGGGGGGAGAGGAGGGGTAGTGGGCGGGGTTGGGGAGGGGTGCCTTGAAAGGACTTCGGCGAAGGGGCGGGGTTTTCACCCCGAGGGGGGAAAAAACAACACACAGCGCCGGAGGCGCCTATCGTGGGCGCGTGCCGATCCGGAAGACCGCGACCACGCTCGCCGACGGGCGTGAGCTCCTCTACTTCGACGACACCGAGCCCTATGCCAGCGGCGGCGCGACCCGGGAACTGCGCGATCACCGCGCCCTGCCGCCCACCGTGGTGACGTCGACGATGCGCCAGGACGTGTTGACCGGCGAGTGGATCACCCTCGCCTCCCATCGCAACAGCCGCACCTTCCTGCCGTCGACCGCCGACTGCCCGCTCTGCCCGACCGGCCCCGGCGGCCCGGCCACCGAGATTCCCGCCGCCGACTACGACGTCGCGGTGTTCGAGAACCGGTTTCCGTCGTTCGCGCGCAGCGCCCCGGATCCGGCCACGGAACACGTTGACGGCGAAGGAATCTGGGCCCAGCGGGCGGCGGCGGGCCGGTGCGAGGTGGTGTGCTTCACCAGCGACCACGACCGCGGGTTCGCGGAGCTGTCTGCGGCGCGGGTGCGTACCGTCCTCGCGGCGCTGGTGGACCGGACCCGGGAACTGTCCGCGTTGCCGGGGATCACGCAGGTGTACTGCTTCGAGAACCGCGGCGAGGAGATCGGGGTGACGTTGGGGCACCCGCACGGCCAGATCTACGCGTACCCCGCGCTGCCGCCGCGGACCGAGGCGCTGCTCCGGCAGTCGCGGGCCCACCACGCCCGCACCGGTCGGGTCCTGCTGCGCGACGTACTCGACGCCGAACGACGCGCGGGACGCCGGATGGTCCTCGAGGGGCGGCACTGGAGCGGGTACGTCCCCGCCGCGGCCCGCTGGCCGGTCGAGCTGCACGTGGCGCCGCACCGGGACGTCGCGGACCTGACCGAGCTGACCGACGCGGAACTCGACGAACTCGCCTCCGTGTACCGCGACGTGCTCTCCCGGCTGGACCGGTTCTTCGACGGCGTCACCGCGCTGCCGTACGTCGCTGGTTGGCACCAGGCGCCGATCGGTGTCGGCCGCGAGCTGGGCAGGCTGCACCTCCAGGTGTTCTCGCCGATGCGGGCGCCGCACCGGATGAAGTACCTCGCGGGGTCGGAATCCGGGATGGGGGCGTGGATTTCCGATGCAACGCCGGAGGCGATTGCGGCACGACTGCGGGAGGTCGCGCCCGGCGGGACCGGCTCGTGACCGAGTGGGTGGCGCCGATCCCCGCCCCCGATCTTGCGGTCGCGGCGGCGTTGGCGTTTCGTTCCTGGTTCGGGGTGGGCCCGGACGGGGTGTGGTCGGCGCCGGGCCGGGTCAATCTGATCGGCGAACACGTCGACTACGCGGGCGGACTGTCGCTGCCGATCGCGCTGCCGCATCGCACCGCGGTCGCGGTCCGCGGGCGCGCCGACGGCGTGCTGCGGGTGCGGTCGGGCGCGGCCCGGTGGGACGGCACGGTCGCCGAGGTCGCGCCGGGCGCCCCCGGTGGGTGGGCCGGATACCTCGCCGGGGTCGCGTGGGCGATGCGCCGGGAGGGGTTGCTGCCGGACGACTTCGGCGCGGATGTGACCGTCGTGTCGGCGGTCCCGATCGGCGCCGGGCTGTCGAGTTCGGCCGCGCTCGAATGCGCGTTGGCGATCGCGGTCGCGGACCTGGTCGGGCTGACGACCGACGACACCGGCCGGGCCCGGCTTGCCGGGTGCTGCGTCGCCGCGGAGAACGAGATCGTGGGCGCCCCCACCGGCGGTCTGGACCAGGCGATCGCGTTGCGCGCCACCGCCGGTCACGCGTTGCTTGTCGACTCCGGGGACGGCTCGGTTGCCCCGGTCCCGGTCGACCTCGAGGCGGAGGGTCTTGCCGTGCTGGTGATCGACACCCGCGCCCCGCACCGCCTGGTCGACGGGCAGTACGCGGAGCGTCGGCGGTCGGTGGAGGCGTCCGCCGAGCGGCTCGGGGTGCCGTCGCTGCGTGCCGCCGACGCGTCGGACGTCGCCCGGTTGGCCGACCGGACGCTGCGCAGGCGCGCCGGACACGTGGTCACCGAGATCGCACGGGTGCGGGGGACGGTGGCGCTGATGGCGTCGGGCAGGGTCGCTGAGATCGGTCCGCTGCTGACCGCGTCGCACGTTTCGCTCCGCGACGACTTCGAGGTGTCCTGCACCGAACTGGACAGTGCCGTCGACGCGGCCCTCGCCGCCGGTGCGCTCGGCGCCCGGATGACCGGCGGCGGGTTCGGCGGTTCGGCGATCGCGCTGGTCGAGGAGTCCGCGATCGGCCGGGTTGCCGCGGCGGTGGCGTCGGCGGCGGCGTCCCGCGGACTGGTCACACCGGGGTTCCTCCTGGCCGGTGCGGGCGGCGGCCCCGCGCACCGCATCTGCTGACCGCCGCCCCTCACAATGCGTTGAATGGGGGTTCATGTGCGAGTTCCGGCGACCGGATGACACATGAACCCCCATTCAATCCGTGGAGGGGGGTGAGTCGACGTGCGCGAGGATCTTGCGGCCGGTCGCGAGCACCAGGATCGCCGCGACGGTGCAGGCGGCACCGACCCAGAACGGCAGATTCGCGTGGGACTCACCGAGTTTGCCCGCCACCCACGGCGCGGCAGCACCGCCGACGAACCGGACGAAGCTGTAGGACGCGGACGCCGTCGAACGCTCGACCGGCGCGGAGATCATCACGGTCTCGGTGATCAGGGTGTTGTTGACGCCGAGGAACAGTCCGGCCAGCACCACGCACACGACGAGGATCGCCCTATTGTCGGTGAACAGTGCCATCACCGCGAGGTCGACCGCGAACAGGGCCAGCGCCAGCATCATCATCGGCAGCGTGCCGAACCGGCGCTGCAGGCGCGGCGCCAGGAACACCGACGAGATCGCCAGTGCCAGACCCCATCCGAAGAAGATGAAGCCGATCGGGTAGGCGCCCATGTCGAGCGGAAACGGGGTGTAGGCGAGCAGGGTGAAGAACCCGTAGTTGTAGAGCAGTGCGGTGACCGCGACCGTCAGCAGGCCGCGGTGTCGCAGCGCGAGGAGTGGGGCGGCCAGCGAGGTGCGGCCGGACTTCGGGGCCGGGGTGGTGGGGAGCATGACCACGATCAGGATGAAGGCGATCGCCATCAGCACCGCGACGCCGAAGAACGGTGCGCGCCAACTGACATTGCCGAGGACGCCACCGACCAGCGGGCCAACCGCGATGCCGATGCCGAGCGCGGCCTCATACAGGATGATCGCCTTCGCGACACCGCCGGACGCGGCGCCGACGATGGTGGCCAGTGCCGTCGCGATGAACAGGGCGTTGCCCAGGCCCCAGCCGGCGCGGAACCCGATGATGCCGCTGACGGTGTCGGAGGTGCCCGCGAGGGCAGCGAACACCACGATGATGGCGAGCCCGGTCAGCAGCGTGCGCTTGGGGCCGATGCGGCTCGAGATGGCGCCGGTGACCAGCATGGCGACGCCGGTGACCAGCATGTAGGAGGTGAACAGCAGGGACACCTGGGAGGGCGTCGCGTCGAGTTCCTCGCCGATCGGCTTGAGGATGGGGTCGACAAGGCCGATGCCCATGAAGGCGATCACGCTGGCGAAGGCGACCGCCCACACCGCCTTTGGTTGGTGCAGGATGCTGGTGCTCTCCGGCTGGGTTGTCGGGGCCGTGGCGGTGGTGGTCACGGTCACCTCCTTCGTGCGTCGAATGTGTTGCTACTGACTGTGTTGCGAGTTCTTCACGGCCGCGCGGAGATCGTGCAGGCCCCGGGAGATGCGCTGCACGCGGTCGGCGTCGCGGCCGTGCAGGTGGGCGGCGAGGGCGGCGCCGACGTGGTCGCGCGCCGCCGCGAGCCACGCCTGTCCGTCCTCGGTCATCTCGACCACGACGGCGCGGGAGTCCTCCGGATCACGTTGCCGCCGTACCAGTCCCGCGGTGCCGAGCTGCTTGAGCAGGGCGGTGGCCGTCGGTTGGGAGGAGCTGTCGAGGCGGGCAAGTTCGCTGACCCGCAGCGGGCCGTACTCCTCGAGCAGGGACAGGGCGCGCATCCACGGGCGGGGCTTGGTGTCGGTCGAGATGGACGAGGCGAGCCGGGTGAAGCGGGACGCGTTGGTGACGAGTTCCGCGAGCGCCCGACGCAGGTCGGTCTCGGGGTCGGTGTGCACGCCGGGGTCGTCTGCTGTCGCCATGGAAGCAAATTATTGCATAGAGCAACTATATATGTAAACCGGCGTGCTGCGGGGGAGGTCGCCGAATCACACCGAGCGCACCGCGTCCGCGAACGCGGCCATCCGGGCCGGATCCTTCACGCCCCGATCGGATTCGATGCCGCTCGAGACGTCAACGCCCCACGCGCCCGACGTCCGCACCGCGCGCGCCACATTGTCCGGGGTCAACCCGCCAGCCAGGATCCACCGGCCGGTCGGCAGGGCGCTGCGGTCCCGCCAGTCCCACGTCACCCCGGCCCCCGCGACCGCGCCGTCCACCAGCAGCAGGTCCGCGCCGAAGGTCTCGGCCGGGTCGGCGGCGCCGCCGCTGTTCACCGCGCGGATCACGGTCAACCCGTGCGCGTGCAGCTGCGCGACGTCCGCGGCGGACCGCAGGTCGTGCACCTGCACGTGGTCGAGGTTCGCGGTGTGCGCCGTTGCGACGACCTCCGCGAGCGGCACGCCGACGTAGACCCCGACCGCGAGCGTTCCGGACGGCACCCGCGATCGCAGTTCCGCCGCCCGCTCGGGCGACACCCGGCGGGGGCTCGCCGCGAGCACAAACCCGACGGCGTCCGCGCCGAGGCCGACCGCCAGGTCGACCGTCGCCTCGTCGCGCAGGCCGCACATCTTCATGAACGTCATGGGTTCGGATCCTCCATCGGGTGTTGGACCCGAGGATATTCGGTGCGGCGCGATCGTCCCACGCCCGCCGGGGCGGTGGCTACGCTCGCGGCGGACGGATCGGCGAGCGAAGGGATGACGATGAAGGTCGAGCATGTGGTGTTCCTCGGGGCGAGCGCGGCCACGGTGGTCGGCGCGGTCACCGGAGACGAGCGGCTGCAGCGGATCGCCAAACCCCTGATCGCGCCGGCCCTTGCCGCCCGGGTGCTGCGCCGCAGCACGGGCCGGGACCGCGTCGACACTGCCCTGCTGCTCGGGTCGCTGGCCGCCGCGACCGTCGGCGACGTGTTCATGATCGACCCCGACGACGACACCCGGCTGACGAACGGGGCCCGCTCGTTCGCGGTCATGCAACTCGGCTACTCGGCGGTCCTGGCCCGCCGCGGCGCCCGCCCGACCGCGCCGGCCCTGGTGCCGCGCCTGCTCGGGTGGCTGGGGGCGGCCGGGTTGCTGCGCGCCAGGGCCCGTCGCGTCGCCCCGACCCTGACCGCGTACGGCGCGGTCCTCGGCACCACCTCGACGCTGTCCGCGGACCCCGCGCTCGCGCCGGGCGCGCGGGTCGTTGCGGGGACCGTCGTTCCCGGCGCCGACCCGCGGAGCAGGCTGGGGCTCGGCGGGCTGCTGTTCACCGGTTCCGACGCGCTGATCGTGATCCGTCGCCTGTTCGTCCGCGGCGAGACCGGACGTCGGGCGGTGGAGGGTGTCGTCCTCGCCAGCTATGCCGCCGCGCAGGCGCTTCTCGTCGAGGGCATGACGGCGTAGCCGCCGGGTCGGCGGCGACGGGCACGCCGTAGGGTCGTTCGCGATCCAAACCGAAAGGGGAGTGCTGGTGGGTTCACGTCGAGTGCTGACGGTGCTGGGGGCGGTGGCCGCGGCGGCGCTGCTGGCGTCCTGCGGAACATCCGACGCGGACGAGGTCGCGACCCCGACGACGACCGTGGTGTCGACGACGACCGCGACCGTCCCGCCCGTCACCAGCACGGCCCCGGCCACCACCACGACCGTCGAGCCGACGACAACCACGGCGGCACCGCCCACCACCTATCGCCGCAACGAGGCCGTGTACTTCACCGCACCCTCCGGCGGATTCCAATGCGGCATCATCGAATTGGCCACCCGCACCGAAGCGGGCTGCCAGGGCACCACCACCCCGGTCCCGCCGAAGCCGGAGGACTGCATGATCAACTGGGGCAGCGGCATCCGGGTCACCGGCGCGGGGCCGGCGGAATTCCTGTGCGCGGGCGGACTGATCTACACCTCCGGCGAGGCCGATCCGGTGCTCCCGGTCGGGGAGAGCATCGCGTCGTTTGGCTACACCTGCACCTCCGAAACGGCGGGCGTCACCTGCCGCAAGGACGACACCGGTCACGGATTCCGGATCGCGGCCGAGTCGAACGAGACGTTCTGACCGCGCCCGGGTCCCGGACCGCCGCCGACGCCCCCGGCGCGGGACAATGGCAGTCATGAATGCGATCGGCCCCGACAGCGGCGAGGAGTCCGGACCCACCGAGTGGGGGGAGCACCCGCACGGCGTCGGGCCCTGGCACCTCGAACACGGCGACCCGATCCCGGACGATCCGCGCTACGACCCCGACCTGCTCGCCGCCGGGGACCGGCGCAACGTCGTCGACGCCTACCGGTACTGGAGTCGGGAGGCGATCGTCGCGGACATCGACGCCCGCAGGCACCCGTTCCACGTCGCGATCGAGAACTTCGGGCACGACGCCAACATCGGCACGGTGGTGCGCACCGCCAATGCCTTCGCCGCGTCGGCCGTGCACATCGTGGGCCGCAGGCGCTGGAATCGGCGCGGCGCCATGGTCACCGACCGCTATCAGCACATCGTGCACCACCCGAGCGCGGAGGACCTGTTCGAGTACGCGGCCGTCGAGGATCTCGCGATCGTCGCGGTCGACAACGTGCCCGGGTCGGTGCCGCTGGAGACCGCGCACCTGCCGCGCGAGTGCATCCTGCTGTTCGGGCAGGAGGGTCCCGGAGTCAGTGACCACGCGAAACAGTCGGCCGCGATGACGGTCTCCATCGCGCAATTCGGTTCCACCCGAAGCATCAACGCCGGGGTTGCCGCGGGGATTGCCATGCATGCCTGGATCCGCCAACACGCGGATCTCGGACTGTCGTGGTAGCGAATCGTCACATAAGTAGGCAAGATCTGTTGTCATGCAGCACGAGTGGTCGACGCGGGCGGACGCCGCGGAGGAGGCGGTACTCACCCGGCACGTCCGGCGCCTGTGGGCGCTGCCCGGCACCAGCCTCGCCGTCGTCGCGTGGCCCCCGGTTCGCCGGGAGCGGCTGTTCTTCACCTGGCACTACTGGTGGCAGGCGCACTTCCTGGACTGCATCGTCGATGCGGCCGACCGCAACCCCACCCCGCGGCGGCGGCGACGTATCACGAAAATCGGTCGCTCCCATCGGATCCGGAACATCACCGGGTGGACCAACCACTACTACGACGACATGGCCTGGCTCGGCCTCGCGTTGGAACGGGCGCAGCGGCTGCACCACCTCGACTTCCGGTCCGCGATCGGCGACCTGGAATCGCAGGTCTTCGACGCGTGGGCCCCGGAGTCCGGGGGCGGCATCCCGTGGCGGACCCGCTCCGACTTCTACAACACGCCGGCGAACGGACCCGCCGCGATCCTGCTCGCCCGCACCGGACGACTGCTGCGCGCGCAGGGGATGGCGGACTGGATCGACGACACCCTCCGCGACCCGGCGACCGGCCTGATCCTCGACGGCATCCGGTTCCCGCCCGGGAAGCCGGTCCCCGCCGGCATCCTCGACCGCGCGGTCTACAGCTACTGCCAGGGCGTCACCCTCGGGATGGAAACCGAGCTCGCGGTGCGTCTCGACGAGCCGCGGCACCGGCATCGGGTGCACGCCCTCGTCGAGGCCGTCGACAAGCACCTGACCGAGGACGGCGTGATCGTCGGCGGCGGGGGCGGCGACGGGGGACTGTTCGACGGGATCCTCGCCCGCTACCTCGCGCAGGTCGCCGCGCAGCTGCCCGGCGACACCGAGGCCGACCAGCGGGCGCGGCGGCTGGCCGCCCAGCTGGTCGTCGACTCCGCCGACGCCGCCTGGGAGAACCGGCTGCAGGTCGAGGGGCAGCCGCTGTTCGGGTGCGACTGGGCGCGCTCGGCCCGCATGCCCGGATACGGCAACGGGATCTCGACGTTCACCGGGGGCACCGTGCACGCCTCCGACATCGCCGAGCGGGACCTGTCGGTGCAGCTCGGGGGGTGGATGCTGATGGAGGCCGCATATGTCGCGGCGGGCACCCTCGAGCGGCGGGGCTCGCGACGGTTCCGGGCCTGACCCGCGGCGGACGCTTGCACCCGACGTAGCGTCAGGTTCTACCGTGGCGGGCATGACCGCGACCAAGGACACCTGGACCCTCGACGAGACCCTGGCCCGCGTCGGCGCGCTGACCGGGATCCACGTCCACGTCGCGGGCCCGGAGACCGGCGCCCCCGAGGTGGCGTGGGGTGACGTCTTCCTCTACCCGGCCGGCGCGGCCGCCCCGGACAACCGGTTCCCGGTCGCGACGATCGTCACCGGCGACTACCCCGGCTTCGACACCGCATCGGATCTCGACCGGGCCGGGGTATACCGGCTGAACATCCACGTCGGCCGCGACCGGTTCCGTGATCTGCTCGGCTATGGGCCGGAGGGGCACGCCGCCCGCCGCGACGACCACGACTACCGGGAGCAGGACCGGCTGCTGCCGCATCCCGTGTACGCGGCGCAGGCGTGGGTGTCCGTGGTGAATCCGGGACCGCGGTGCGGCGCGCTCGCGATCGACCTGATCGGCGAGGCCCGCGAGCGGAACGTCCGCCGTGGCTGAGCATCCGGTCGGGCGGGTCGCGGCGATGTCCGGGACATCGGTGCGCACCCTGCACCACTACGACCGGATCGGACTGCTGACACCGCACGCCCGGACCGCAGCGGGCCACCGCCGGTACACCGACACCGACCTGGCCCGGCTGCGCCGCATCCTGTACTACCGGGCGCTCGACTTCCCGCTCGACGAGATCGCCGCGCTGCTCGACGACCCGGACCCGGACGCGCACCTGCGCCGCCAGCACCGGCTGCTGCGGCAGCGGCGGGCCCGGATCGCGGCCCTACTCACCGAACTGGAGCGGGAGATCGAGGCCCGCGGCCGCGGCGTCGCCCTCTCCGCCGCCGAGCAGCTGGAGATCTTCGGCACCGAGCGGTTCGCGGACCTGGTCGCGGCGGCCCGCGGCGCAGGCGACGACTGGCGGGCCATCTCCGTGTACGGCAGCGCGGACTGGCGGGAGATCAAGGCCGAGGCCGAGCGGCTGATCGCCGAGTTCGCCGAGGCGATCGCCGCCGGGGAGCCCGCCACCGGCGACCGCGCCACCGCGGCCGCCGAGGCGCACCGCAGGCACCTGGAACGCTGGTTCCACGACTGCGACCCGGAGCGGCATGTCACGGTGGCCGAGCAGTACGTCGCCGATCCGCGGGCCATCGCCGAGTGGGACGCGGTCGCCCCCGGCTACGCCCGGTACGTGCACGACGCGATCGTCGCGAACGCGCGGCGTCAGTCCACCTCGTAGTCCACGAGCGGTTTCGCGAGTTCCCGCCGGTACTGCCGGACGCCGACCACGGTGCCGACGACCAGCGCGGTCACCAGGACCGTCAGCACCGCGGGCATCAGCCACGGCACCCGTTCCAGGTATTCGCCCGCGTAGTAGCCGAGCAGCAGCAGCACCGGCGCCCACGCCAGCGCGCCGAGCGTGCTGGCGACGGTGAACCGGCGGTGGTTCATCCGGGCCGCGCCCGCGACCAGCGGGCACAGCGTCCGCACCCACGGGATCCACCGCGCGATCAGGACCGACCAGAATCCGTGGCGGTCGAGCAGCGCGTTGACCTTGTGCAGGTTCTCGGTGTTCACGTAGCGGCCGTCGCGGCGGGCGGCGAGGTGGTGCCCGCCGCGATGCCCGATCGCGTACCCGACCTGGTTCCCGGCGATCGCGGCGATCGCGGCACCCGCCGACAGCGCCCACACGTTGCCGGCGCCGGACGCGTGACCGGCGAGCACGATCCCGGCGGTCAGCAGCATCGAATCCCCCGGCAGGAACAGCCCGACGATGAACGCGCACTCCAGGAAGACGAACGTGAGGACCAGTACCCACACCACCACCGGCCCCACGTTCTCGAAGGGCCCCGGATCGGCGGCGGCGAGCAGCACGGTCAGGGCGTGTGTTCGTCCGAGGCGGAGGCCCCGGCGGCGGCCTGCTCCCCGCGACGCGACGCCAGGATCCGCTTGCCGACCTCGATGATGATCGGCACGACGGAGACGAACACGATCAGCAGGAAGATCAGGTCGACGTTGTCGCGGATGAACCCGATCTGGCCGAGCAGGTAGCCGAGCAGGGTGACGCCGGCACCCCAGGCGATGGCGCCGACGACGTTGTAGGTGAGGAACACCGAGTACTTCATCTTCGACGCGCCTGCCACCAGCGGGGCGAAGGTGCGCACGATCGGGACGAACCGGGCCAGGAAGATGGTGATCGGCCCGTGCTTCTCGAAGAACGCGTGCGACTCGTCGATGTAGCTCTTCTTGAAGAACTTCGCGTCGTTCGACTTGAACAGGGCGGCGCCGCCCTTCGCGCCGATCCAGTAGCCGACCTGGTCGCCGAGGAACGCGGCGATCGGGATCGTCACCAGCAGCACCCACAGCGGCGCGAACGGCTCGACCTCGGTGGACTTCGACGCCGCGATCAGGCCAGCGGTGAACAGCAGCGAGTCGCCGGGCAGCAGCGGGAACAGCAGACCCGACTCGATGAACACCACCAGCAGCAGACCCACCAGCATCCAGGTGCCGAACGAGTTCAACAGGTTGACCGGGTCGAGGAAGCCCGGCAGCAGCGCCAGGTTCGTCACGGAATCCCGGCCATCGGTCACGAGGTCAGCTGCTGCCTGCATATTCACGCGGACCAGGGTACCGACGCCCGGCGGGCCGGCCACCGGGCGCCCGATCCGCGGACGCGCACGCGACGTCGCGCGTCGAAGTTGCCATACTGCTAGGACCACGCGTGTGCCGCCACGACCGGCCGACGCGCACCAGACACGCCGACATGGAGGTCAGCCGCCGTGCCCATCGCAACTCCCGAGGTTTACGCCGAGATGCTCGGTCGGGCCAAGGAACACTCCTTCGCCTTCCCTGCCATCAACTGCACCTCGTCCGAGACGATCAACGCGGCCATCAAGGGCTTCGCGGACGCAGGTAGTGACGGAATCATTCAGTTCTCCACCGGCGGCGCCGAGTTCGGCTCCGGTCTCGGTGTCAAGGACATGGTCACCGGCGCCGTCGCGCTCGCCGAGTTCGCGCACGTGATCGCCGCCCGGTACGACGTCACGATCGCGCTGCACACCGACCACTGCCCGAAGGACAAGCTGGACACCTTCGTCCGCCCGCTGCTCGCGATCTCGCAGGAGCGCGTCAACGCCGGCCGGAACCCGCTGTTCCAGTCGCACATGTGGGATGGCTCGGCCGTGCCGATCGACGAGAACCTGCAGATCGCGCAGGACCTGCTGAAGCTGTCGAAGGCCGCGAACATCATCCTCGAGGTCGAGATCGGCGTGGTCGGCGGCGAGGAGGACGGCGTCGAGGCCGAGATCAACGACAAGCTGTACACCTCGCGCGAGGACTTCGAGAAGACCGTCGACGCGCTCGGCGTCGGCGAGAACGGCCGGTACCTGCTCGCCGCGACCTTCGGCAACGTGCACGGCGTCTACAAGCCGGGCAACGTCGTCCTCAAGCCGGAGGTCCTCGCAGAGGGACAGGCCGCGGCCGTCGCGAAGCTCGGGCTGGCCGCCGGGTCGCAGCCGTTCGACTTCGTCTTCCACGGCGGCTCGGGCTCGCTGAAGTCGGAGATCGAGGAGTCGCTGCGCAATGGTGTCGTGAAGATGAACGTCGACACCGACACCCAGTACGCGTTCACCCGGCCGATCGCCGGGCACCTCTTCGCCAACTACGACGGCGTCCTCAAGATTGACGGCGAGGTCGGCAACAAGAAGGTCTACGACCCGCGCAGTTACCTGAAGAAGGCCGAGGCGGGCATGACCGCCCGCGTCGTCGAGGCGTGCAACGACCTCAAGTCCGCGGGACGGTCCGTCTCCGCGTAGCGCATCCGATGAGGGCGCGGTCCCCGCAGGTCGCGGCTCGGGGACTGCGCCCTCGTCCGCGCGGATCTACGCTGGCCTCATGCGCATCGCCGTCTCCGGGGCCAGCGGGCACATCGGTGGGGGAGTCGCGGACCTGCTCGCCGCCGCGGGGACGCCGACCACCCTGATCGGCCGCGATCCGTCCCGGCTCCCCGCCCTGCCCGGCGCGACCGCGGCCCGGGGGAGTTTCGGTGACCCGGCCCTGCGCGACGCGCTGCGCGGCGCGGACACCTTCTTCATGGCGTCCGCGACCGAGAGCGTCGACCGCGCCGCTCGGCAGCGGCAGGCCGTCGACGCGGCGGTCGCGGCCGGGGTGCGACGCATCGTCTACGTCTCGTTCGTCGCAGCGGGACCGCACTGCACGTTCACGTTCGGCCGGGACCACTGGGACACCGAGCAGGCGATCCGCGACAGCGGCCTCGCGTTCACGTTCCTGCGCGACAACATGTACCTGGACCTGATGCCGGGCATGATCGGGCCCGACGACGTCATCCGCGGCCCCGCCGGGCATGGGCGCGCCGCGATGGTGGCCCGCGCCGACGTGATCGAGGCGGCGGCCGCGGTGCTGCGCACCGACCGCCACGACGGGCGGACGCTGGAGCTGACGGGCCCGGCCGCGCTGTCCCTCGCCGACGTCGCGGACGCGTTGACCGCGGCGCTGGGACGTCCGATCGGCTACCACCGCGAGACCCTCGACGAGGCGTACGCGTCCCGCGCCGGTCTCGCCGCCGAGCGGTGGGAGGTGGACGGCTGGGTCAGCTCCTACGCCGCGATCGCGAACGGGGACCTGGGCCGGGTGAGCGGCGATGTGCGGCGGGTGCTGCACCGCGACCCGGTTGGCATCGCGGCGGTGTTCCCGCCGCTCGCCGACCTGTGACGTCCTCACGGCCAGCTCCCAGGGTTTCCTCAACCATCGCCACGGTCTTCGATCCTGCCGAGCTAGTGGCGATTCCCGTACTGGTTCGCCGAGGCGAACGCGCATCTCTCATCGGCCGTTCTTCGACTCCGGCTGTGTCTGCTTCTCTATGGCCTTGACCGGGTGAATGGCTGGTGGATCGAAGACGAGGAGGTCCTCGGCCGCGACGACCACCCCGAGACCCCAGTCAAGGGCCCTGACCTTGAGTGGAGTTTCGTATTACGATAATCGGTATGGCCGAGGAGACGATCAACGGAGCACCCGTCACGGACGCGATGATCCAGCAGTGGGCGGACGAGGCCGAGACCGGCTACGAGGTCGACAAGCTCCGCAAACGAGGCCGCCCGACCCTAGGTGACGGCCCCGGAGAAGTGGTGCCGGTGCGGATGGATGCGGCATTGCTGCAGGCGTTGAACGACCGTGCCGAGCAGGAACACGTGTCCCGGTCCGAGGCGATCCGGGAAGCGGTGCGCGCCTGGACCCAGGTCGTGTGAAGGCGCACAGATCCGCACTCAAACACGGAATCAGCGAAGACGACGGCATCCATACGGCTGAGCACCACGTCGGCGACGCGACATCGGACAGCGCATCGTCAACGCCTTCGCGGGCCTCGAGGACGGCGAACTTCCTGACCATCAACGAGATCCGAAACGTCCCCTCCGCCTAGTGCCCGATCAACGACCTGCCCTCGGCGGGAGCGATCAGCGCGCGACTGTTCCCCGGCAACGGGCGCCGCACCACGGTGCCCGGCGTCAACGGGGTGACCGTCAACGGCCGGAAAGGAGCCCGCAAGCAGGCGTGACGGCGCCTCGTTTCGAGGTCGGTGATCCGCCCTGATCGGTCCGCCACCAGGGCGGACGGCATCGTCCGGATTAGCCGCGATATAGCGCTGCCGGTCAGGTCAGGCCGGGGCGATGTCAACCTCCATGTACCCAGCAGGGAGGTGCCGCAGCCACGGCCCACAACCCCAGTGCTCCCGGCGAAACACCTCCGCGATCGCACTGCCGCGCGCTGGGGCGACCCGTGGCCGTCATCCCCGCGGGGTTGGTGACTGCACGCAGGTCAGCTGCAGACCTTCCACACCCCGTCCTGCTGTTCGAGGGCAAACGAGCGCACCGACGTCGACGCCGGATCGTTCGCGGTGTGGACGGTGACCTGCGCGAGGGCCGTCCCGTCGGTGACGGAGATGGCGTCGACACTGTCGAGGACCGGGACCGCGCGGTCCGAGTTCGCGGCCTGGTACACGCCGGCGAAGTCGCCGTCACCGATCCCCGCGTAGTACGCGGCGAGGTCGCCGCAGCTGCCCGCCCGCAGTGCCGCGAGGTCGCCGCGGTCGATGGCGTCGACGAACCCGGTGATCGCCGTCCGCACCTCGTCCTCGGTGCGGTCGCCGGTCAACCGGTCGACGAGGACGTACCCCCCGGCGGCGATGGCGGCGAGCCCCACCACCGCGCCGACGACCAGCGGCCACCGGCGTTTCCCGGACGGCGCGGGCGGAGCGTCGGGGACCCGAACCGGAGCCGCCGCGGGCAACGACCCGGGGGCCGCGCCCGGCTGCGGTGCGCCTGCACCGACGCGGGTCGGGGCGGCGCGGGTGGCGTGCGGGATCACCGTCGTCGGCGCCTCGGACGGCGGCGGTGACGTGGAAGGAGGCGCAGCGGGGGGTGCCGGGCGCGGCGGCGGCACCGCCTGCGGGATCGCGGTCGTCGGTGCATCCGACGCGGGCGTCGAATGTGTGCCCGACGCGGGCGTCGACTCCGGTTCGCTCCGGTCCGGCACTGTCCGTCTCCTTGCGCTCGGGTCGGTCCTCGGGGACCACGGGTCCCGGTCAGCAGACTACGGCGTCCGCGGCCCGACCCGGGTGTCGCGCGCGGGGGTGTCGGGGCGTCGGCCGCGATCCGGTGCGCGCACAATGGTCGTCATGACCTCTTTCGGTGACCTGCTCGGACCCCAGCCCACCCTGCTCCCCGGTGACGATGACGCCGAGTCGGAGCTTCTGAACAAGGCCGACCCCAAGCAGGTGGCCGCCGACCACCCGACCGCGTCGATCGCGTGGGCGTACCTGGCGGAGGCCGCGCTGGCCGACGGCGAGACCATCACCGCCTACGCCTACGCGCGCACCGGCTACCACCGCGGACTCGACCAGCTGCGACGCAACGGCTGGAAGGGCTTCGGGCCGGTCCCGTACAGCCACGAACCGAACCGCGGGTTCCTGCGCTGCGTCGCCTCGCTCGCGCTGGCCGCCAAGGCCATCGGCGAGTCCGACGAGCACGCGCGCTGCCTGGACCTGCTTGAGGACTGCGACCCGCGGGCCGCCGAGGCACTTGGCGTCGAATAGCTTCCGCCCCTACACCCGTGACCGCGCGCGTGCGCGGGCACGGGCGTCGGTGCACCGGGTGCGGGTGTCCGCATTCCCGGTGCTGCAGTGCGCGTTGGCGGCGGGGATCGCCTGGTTTGTCGCCAATGACGTGTTCCACCACCACAACCCGTTCTTCGCGCCGATCGCGGCGGTCGTGTCGCTCGGCCTGTCCCTCGGGGCGCGGGTGCGCAGGTCCGTCGAACTGATCGTCGGTGTCACCGTCGGGATCGGGGTCGGGGACACGCTGATCTCGATCATCGGCACCGGACCGTGGCAGATCACCCTGGTGGTCGCGCTCGCGATGTCGACGGCGATCCTCCTCGACGGCGGCCCGATCATCTCGATGCAGGCCGGGACGTCCGCGGTCCTGGTCGCGACCCTGATCCCCCCGCAGCAGGGCGGCGGCGCCGACCGGATGATCGACGCCCTGATCGGTGGTGTCGTCGGCTTCCTTGTCGTCACCCTGGTGCCCGTGCACCCGGTGTTGCGGGCTCGCACGAGCGCCGCCGACATCCTCGGGACCGCGGCCGAGGTGCTGCAGCTGGTGGCGGACGGGCTCGTCGCGAACGACCCGAAGCCGATCGAGTCCGCGCTGCGGAAGGCGCGCACCTCCCAGGCCGCGATCGAGGGGCTGCGGTCGAGCCTGAGCGGCGGGCGGGAGATCAGCAGACTCTCCCCGCTGTACTGGAACTCGCGCTCCCGCTTCGACCGGCTGGCCGCGGCTGCCGACCCGATCGACAACGCGATGCGCAACATCCGTGTCCTGGCCCGGCGGTCGCTGTCGCTGGTCCGGGACGACGAGATCCTCGACCCCCGGCTGGTGGACGAGGTGGAGAAGCTCTCGCACGCGGTGGACGTGCTGCGGCGGGTGGTGCTCGCCGACCCGGGGCAGCAGCCGGACCGGGCGGAGGCGGCGCGGGTGCTGCGGACCGTCGCGGTCGGCGCGAAGGCCGAACTGGTGGAGAACGCGGGCATCTCGGCGACCGTGGTGTTCGCGCAGATCCGGTCCCTGATCGTGGACCTGCTGCAGGTGGCGGGGCTGAGCCGGATCTCGGCGATCGCGACGCTGCCGCCGACGGTGCCGAACCCCGGCTATCCGCCCGAGTAGGCGGTCACCCCACTCACCTCGCTGCCTGCCCTGCTCTCGGGCGTCGGCGTCACCGTGTCGGTGTGCGGACAGTCGGCGGCTGCTGATCGGCTCCGACGCAACCCGAGGTTTCGATATATGCGAATGTGTGCATATGATGGCGGCGGTTGCCGGTAGTCGCGAGTGAGGAGATGGGCCATGGGTGTCGGGCACGGGCATGCACACGGTCACGGTGGGGTCGAGCCGGGAGCGGTCGGCCCCTCCGCTACCCGCATCCGGCGAATGGTCCTCGCGGTCGGGATCCTCGTCGGGTTCCTGGTGCTCGAGGTCGTGGTCGGGCTGGCCATCGGCTCGCTCGCGCTGCTCGCCGACGCGGGCCACATGCTCACCGACGTCGTCGGGATGTGCATGGGCCTGGTCGCGTTGCTGCTGGCCCGCCAGGGGTCCGCCGCCGCGGCCCGCACCTTCGGCTGGCATCGCGCCGAGGTGCTCACCGCGATGGCCAACGCGGTGCTGCTGCTCGCCGTCGCCGCGTGGGTGATGTACGAGGCCATCGGCCGGATCGGTGATGCCCCCGAGATCCCCGGCCTGCCGCTGATGCTCACCGCCGCCGCTGGCCTGGCCGCGAACCTGGTGGTCATGTGGATGCTGCGCGGCGACGCGAAGGATTCGCTCGCCGTCCGCGGCGCCTACCTCGAGGTCCTCGCCGACGCGGTCGGCTCGGTCGGCGTCCTGATCGCGGGCGCGCTGGTGCTGGCGTTCAACTGGACCTACGCGGACATCGTCGTCGGCGTGCTGATCTCGCTGTGGGTGGTGCCGCGGGCGGTCACCCTCGCCGCGGCGTCACTGCGGATCCTCACCCAGGCGTCCCCCGAGAACGTGGATGTCGACGCGGTGCGCGCCGACCTCGGCGCGCTGCCCGGGGTGACCGGCGTGCACGACCTGCACGTGTGGACGCTGACCACCGGCATGGACGTCGCCACCGTGCACCTGACCACCGACGCCGACACCGGGGTGGTGCTGGCGGCGGCCAAGGTGGTGCTCGACGGGCACGGCCTCGGTCACGCCACCGTCCAGGTCGAGTCGGGTGCCGACGGCGCGCACTGCCAGGAGAACCTCACCTGGTGACCTCCGCGAGTTGGTCGTTTTCGGGTTGTTTCCGCCGTCACCACCCCGAAAACAACCAACTCACGGTCGCCGGCTGGTGCGGGTGACGCCGGCGCCCGGACGCCACAGGTCCACGTGCAGCTGGTCGTCCGACACGGTGGTCAGCACCACCTCGTCGATGTCGAGTTCGACGATGTGCGCGTCGTCTCCCGGGTTCTCCGGGTAGCTCTCCAGGATCGCCCGCTTCTCGTCACCGGTGAGTTCGCGGGCCCGGCCGGAGATCTTCGCGTCCCCGCCCTCCATCGTGTGGTGACCGGGGTTCGAGTGCAGCGCGTAGCGGGGATCGCGGCGCAGGTCCCGGATCTTGCGGGCGTTCGGCATCGAGCCGAGCACGAGCAACCCCTCGAAGATCTCGACCTCGGTTCCGCTGACCCGCGGCGAGCCGTCGGCCCGCAGGCTTGCGAGGACGTGGTGCTTGTGTGCGGTGAGGCGGGCGCGGACGGCGTCCGCCAGGTCGGGTGCCTCGTCGGAGAACTGCTGCCAGGTCGTCATGCCTGCCATTGTGTGCCGCAATCCCTGACATCTCCTGTCAGGGATTTTTCGTAGACTTCGGGTCGTGCGATCCAGTCGGCTGCTCGACCTGATGTTGCGCCTGCAGGGGACGTCGGGGGCGACCGCGGACCGTCTGGCCGAGCAACTCGAGGTCTCGGTCAGGACGGTGTACCGGGACGTCGCCGCGCTGCAGTCCGCGGGGGTGCCGCTCTACACCGAGAGCGGGCCCGGCGGCGGGATCCGGCTGCTCGACGGCTGGCAGTCCCGGCTCAGCGGCATGACCGAAGCGGAGACGTCCGCGCTGATGCTGCTCGGGATCCCCGGGGCTCGCGGCGGACCTCGGGGTGGGTGAGCAGACCGCGTCCGCGGAGGCGAAACTGCTCGGCGCGATGCCGCTGCCCTTGCGCACCGGGGCGCAACTGTGGCGGTCCCGGCTGCACGTCGACGCGCCCGGCTGGTTCGCCACCGGACCGCCCGCCCCGCACCTCGCGACGGTCGCGCGGGCCGTCCTCGGCGGGCGCCGGTTGCGGGTCGGCTACCGGAAGGGGGACGCGGAGACCACGCGCACCCTCGACCCGCTCGGCCTCGTCGCGAAGGCCGCCGTCTGGTACCTGGTTGCCGCCCATCGCGGCCGGGTGCTGTCCCATCGGGTCTCCCGCATCACCGGCGCAACGGTTCTCGACGATCCGGCCGACCGTCCCGACGGTTTCGACCTGGCCGCGTGGTGGTCGGGGTCGGTGGCCGCGTTCGACAGGTCGTTGCTGCGCTACCCGTGCCGGGTGCGGCTCTCACCCGTCGCGTGGCGGTCCCTGCCCGCGGCGGTCGGGGTGGAGGCCGCCCGCGTCACCCCCGGACCCGCCGACGCCGACGGCTGGGTGGACGTCGACCTGCGACTCGAAGCGGAAGACGTTGCGGTGCATCAGCTGACCTCGCTCGGTGGCGGCGTCGAGGTGCTCGCACCCGCGTCGTTGCGGACGTCGTTGCGTGCGGTCGGCGAGGAGATGGTGCGGCGCCACCGGTAAGGCGCGTCACAGCATCCGGCGCCGGCGGTCCAGGGCCCGCGCGCGGCGCACCGACACCCTCGACCACACCGCCTGCTGGATCGCCAGGGTCGCCCACCCGGCGAGCGCCATCCCCGCCAGGTTCACCACCAGTTGCAATGTGCTGCCCCAGATCTCGTGGCCCGCACCGAACGCGAGACCGAGGCCGACGTTGCCCGCCGCCGGCACCGTCGTCACCGAGATGAACACCCCGGACAGGCCACCGAGCTTCGACGACGTCAGCGACAGCACCCCGGCCGCGGCGGCGATCACCGCGACGATGAACGACCACTTGTCGGGGTGGTAGATGAACGCGGTCTCCGGGCGCGGGCCGGTGACGTCGTCGATCGTCACCCAGCCCAGCAGCCGACCGGCCAGCGCCGCGGCGGCGGTGGCCGCGATCGCGACCGCGAACCCGACGACCAGGGTTCGGACGGCGGTGCCGAACAGCACGTACCGGCGTTTGACCAGGGCGACGCCGAGCGCGGCGATGGCACCGAACTCCGGGCCGAGGACCATCGCGCCGATCACCAGGATCTGGGAGTCGGTGATGATCGCGATGCCGGCGAGCAGCGTCGCCATCGTCATGAAGCTCAGATACGTCCAGTTCAGTTCGACGTCCTCGTAGGAGCGCTGCGCGACCTCCGCCCACACCACCGTGTCGGCGCTGCTGCCGGGGCTGCGGAGCTCCGCGTCGAGGCCGTCCCTGGACAGCCAGGTGTGCACCGGCTCGAGTTCGATGCTGCCGCGGTGGTGCAGGCCGGTCGCCCGCAGCCGCTCGACCACGTCGTTGGCGACCTCCCGGGCCAGGTCCGCGTACACGATGTCCCCGACCGGACGCACCGCAGCGGCCCGCACCACGGCGAGACCGCTGACCCCCGGCTCGTCCTCGAGAATCCGGAGGGCGTCGTCCGTCAGATCGAACGGCGTCATGATCCGCAGATGCAGCATCCGGTCAGTGTGCCGTCCACGCCGCGTCGGCCAGCGGAGGCGCGGCGGCGACCCGGGCGGGGGCACCGAAATCGTGGTGCACCGGGTGCGCGGGGTGGCTAGCATTGCCCGGCATGGCCATTCCCCATCCCCACGTGTACTTCGGTGACCGGATCGTCGACGCCGCGGAGGCGTCGCTCGGCGTCGCGACCTCCGCGATCCTCTACGGGCTGAGCGTCTACACCGTCTTCCCCGTCCACGTCGACGGCGACCGGCGCACCGCGTTCCGCCTCGCCGACCACTATCGGCGAATGGTGGAGTCCTGCAAGATCATCGGGATGGACGGCTTCGCCGCCGACTGGAACCTCGACCGGTTCGTCGCCGCGGCCCGCGACCTCGTCGAGCGGAACGCGCCGACCGGGGACGTGTTCGTCCGCGCGACCGTGCACGTCGACGAGTCCATCCCCGGCACC
Organism: Rhodococcus sp. NPDC058532; assembly: GCF_042719255.1. Lineage (NCBI taxonomy): Bacteria > Bacillati > Actinomycetota > Actinomycetes > Mycobacteriales > Nocardiaceae > Rhodococcus > Rhodococcus sp. NPDC058532. Next base: position 42,587 of record NZ_JBHXNU010000015.1, on the reverse strand, counting down.
CGGGTCCGCGGCTGCCACACCACCGTCAGCATGTTCGTCTACGACGCGATCCCGATCGTCCCGCAGGACGGCATGCGGCTCAAGACCAGCCAGTGGCGCCGCATCCCCGACGCGGCGATCCCGTCCCGCGCCAAGGTCAACGGCGCGTACGTGAACTCCGTCCTCGCGAAGCAGGACGCCATCGACGCCGGCTACGACGACGCGGTCTTCCTCGACGGCAACGGCCACGTCTGCGAGGCCAGCGCCGCGAACCTCTTCCTGGTCCGCGGCGGCACCCTGATCACCCCCGACGTGTCCTGCGACATCCTCGACGGCATCAACCGGCGCACCCTGCTCACGCTCGCCGCCGAGGACGGCGTCCCGGTCGTCGAACGCACCGTCGACCTGACCGAGCTGTACATCGCCGACGAGGTGTTCGTCACCGGCACCTCCGCCGGGGTCGCCCCCGTCGTCGAGGTCGACGGCCGGGTCGTCGGCACCGGGACACTCGGGCCGGTCACCGAGGCGCTGCGCAAGAAGCATGCCGCCGCGCTGCGCGGCGACGCGCTGCACGGCTGGGTCACCCCGCTGACCTGACCTTCTAGGTTCGGACGGCGGTCAGCAGGAGGTACTCCCACTCCATCGTCCCGCCGCCGCGGTCGTGGGCGGCGGCGAGGTCGGTGAGGTCCCGGTCGAGTGCGCGCACCCGGTCGGGGTCGTCGGCGATCGCCCGGTACACCGCGATCGTCGGTCCGTAGCAGGCCTTGAAGTAGTCGCGGAACTGCTCGGGGCCGTCGAAGCAGTCGACGGTGAGCGGTTCGCGGCGGGCGACCACACCGGTGACGCGGTCGCCGAGCAGGTCGCGGACGTGGTTCTCGTCCCCCCACAGCGGCGGCGGCTGCGCGCCGGCGGGCGGCGGCGGGGCGTACGGCTTCATGGTCGCGAACATCCGGCCGATGAAGCCCTCCGGGGTCCAGTTGATCAGCCCGAGGGTGCCGCCGGGCCGCAGGACCCGGACGAGCTCGTCGGCGCTCGCCTGGTGGTGCGGTGCGAACATCACGCCGACGCAGGAGAGGACCGCGTCGAAGTCGGCGTCCGGGAACGGCAGATCCTCGGCGTTCGCCTGCCGCCACTGCAGGGTGAGCCCCAACGCCTCGGCCTGCGCGCGCCCGCTCGCGAGCAGTTCCGGGGTCAGGTCCGACGCGACGACCGACGCGCCGGCTCGGGCGGCCGGTATCGACGCATTGCCGGAGCCCGCCGCGACGTCCAGGACGCGGTCGCCCGCGCCGATCCGGCACGCGTCGACCAGCACGGGGCCCAGCGCGGGGATCACGTCGGCGGCGACCGACGGGTAGTCGCCGAGCGCCCACATGGCGCGGTGCTTGGCGGCGAGATCGGGGGTGACGGACGGGGTGTTCATGGCTGCTCCCGGTGTCGTGCGGACGGGCTGTGCTCGATCTCAGCGTCCCCCCGTCACCGGCCGGTGATCCAGTTCCAGATCTGTACCCCTGGCGTCCCGGCGCTGGTCGGCGTGTACTGGTCGGGGGACAGGGGACCGGACGATGCACCGTCGGAGGAGGTGCCCGGCGTGTCGGAGTACGGACAGTTCTGCCCGGTGGCGAAGGCGATGGAACTCCTCGACGAACGCTGGACCCTGCTCGTGGTGCGCGAGTTGCTGTCGGGCAGCACCCGATTCAACGAGCTGCGGCGGGGGAACCCGAAGATGTCGCCCGCGCTGCTGTCCAAGCGGTTGCGCACCCTCGAACGGGCGGGGGTGGTGCGGCGCACCGTCGACGCGGGACGCAGCCGGTACACCCTCACCGCGTGCGGGGAGGAACTCGGTGCGGTCGTCGAGGCGCTCGGTGCCTGGGGGGTGCGCTGGATCGGTGCGATCGCCGACGACGACCTCGATCCCCGGCTGTTGATGTGGGACATGCGCCGGACGGTGCCGGTCGGCGCGTGGCCCGCCGGGCGCACCGTCGTCGCGTTCGAGTTCGACGCGGCCGTGCCGGACCGTCACTGGTGGCTCTGCGTTGCCGAGGGGGAGGCCGACGTCTGCGACCAGGACCCCGGATTCGTCGTGAGCGCCACCGTCCGCACCCGGCTGCGGACCCTCGTCGAGATCTGGCGGGGTGACCGGTCCTGGGAGCAGGCGGTGGCGGCCGAGGCGGTCACCATCTCGGGGCCGACCGCGATCACCAGGAACGTCCCGGCCTGGCTCGGGCAGATGACCCTCGCTGCCGTGGCCCGACCGGAGCGCGTTAACGTCGATTGATGAGCAGTGTGAACGGGTCGGCACCGAAGTGGTTCGTCGACGCCCTCGCCGCGCCGGTCGAGACCGGCCACGTCACGGTCGATGGCGCGTCCATCGCCTACCGCGCCTGGGGAGAATCCGGTCGGCCGGGGGTCGTGCTCGTGCACGGCGGCATGGCGCATTCGCGTTGGTGGGACCACGTCGCCCCGCAACTCGCGGTCGACCGCCGCGTCGTCGCGCTGGACCTGTCCGGGCACGGCGACAGCGACCACCGGGCGCAGGGCTACGGCCTCGGCCAGTGGGCGGAGGAGGTGCTGGCGGTCGCCGCCGCGGGCGGGATCGCCGGTCGTCCCACCCTGGTCGGGCACAGCATGGGCGGGATCGTGGCGTACCACGCGTCGACCCGGCACGGCGACCGACTGGACGGGATCGTCATCCTCGACTCGCCGATCCGCGACCTCACACCCGAGGAGCAGGAGCTGCGCAACCAGCGGCTGTCCTCGAAGGCGAAGGTCTACCCGAGCATCGACGACGCCGTCGCCCGGTTCCGGTTGGTGCCGCCGCAGGACACCGCGGAGCCGTACGTCTTCGACCACATCGCGCGGGCCTCGCTCGCCGCCACCGACGGCGGCTGGAGCTGGAAGTTCGACGGCACCCGCATCGGCAGGGGCAGCCGCAGCAGCCTGGACGGGACCACCGCAGGGTGCCGGGTCGCCTTCTTCCGCTCCGAGAACGGCATCATCAGCGCGGAGCTGCTCGACCGGATGCGGCCGATGTTCGGTCCGGACGCGCTGGTGGTGGAGCTGCCCGCGGCCGGACACCACCCGGTCTTCGACCAGCCGCTGGCCGTCGTCACCGCCGTCCGCACCGTCCTCGCCGCCTGGTCCTGACCGGTCGGCTCCGCCGACTGTGCGTGATTTTTCCCCCGATCGGGGTAAAAATCACGCACGGTCGCGGGGCGCTGGGCTATGTCCAGAAGCGCATCACGAAGCCGCCGTAGCGGGCCCAGTCGGCGGGGACACCGGAGAGTTCGACCAGCGCGTAGATGGCGTCGAAGAACGCCCGGTTGATCGTCGGGACGAACAGCAGCGCGATCAACGCGAGCATGCCGAGGCCCTTGTACCGGTCGAGCGAGCGGCGGGTGCTCGGACGCAGCGACGGTTCGACGGCGGCGTAGCCGTCCAGGCCGGGGACCGGCAGCAGATTCAGGACGGTCGCCATCACCTGCAGGAACGCGAGGAAGCTGAGGCCCCACCAGAACACCGGGCGGGAATCGGTGTCCGCGAACAGCCGAATCACGAGCAGCAGGGCGACGGCGGTGGCCGCGTTGACCGCGGGCCCGGCCAGGGCGATCCGGCGGGTCTCCCGCGGGGACCGAAGGTCGGTGCGCAGGTACACGGCCCCGCCGGGCAGCCCGATGCCGCCGATCGCGATGAACAGCACCGGCAGCCCGATCGACAGCAGCGGGTGGCTGTACCGGAGCGGGTTGAGGGTCAGGTAGCCGCGGGCCGCTGCGTCGTGGTCGCCGTACCGCCACGCGGTGACGGCGTGCGCGAACTCGTGCAGGCAGACGGTGACCACCCAGCCGGCGACGACGAGGATGAACACCCCGACGCCCGCGGCCGTCGACCGCGGCGGCGCCTGCCATGCGAGCACCCCGCCCGCGACCGTGACGGCGACGACCGCGAGGAACACCGGGCTGGGCCGGACGACGGTACGGGCGGAGGGCATGCGGCCAGTATGGCCCGCCCCGGCGGGTCGTCGACGCGGCCGCGCACCGCGGTGTACAAGTACCAGCGTGAGCATTCCACGGTTCCTGGTCACCACACCGCTGCCCGAGCCGGCGCTGAGCCTGCTCGGCGGCGCGGGGTCGGTCACCGTGTGGGAGCACGAGCACACCGCCGCAGAGCTGGTGGCCGCCTGCTCCTCCGGGGAGTACTCCGTCGTCCTGTCGCAGCTGACCGACCGCCTCGGTGCTGCCGAGTTGGCGGACGCCCGGATCGACGGGATATCCAACTACGCCGTCGGTGTCGACAACATCGACGTCGCGGCGGCCACCGCCCGCGGCATCATGGTCGGCAACACCCCCGGTGTCCTCACCGCGCCGACCGCCGACATCGCGATGCTGCTGATCCTGGCCACCGCCCGGCGCTGCGTGGAGGCGGACCGGTTCCTGCGGCAGGGCAGGTTCGACGGCTGGGAGCCGCAACTGCTGCTCGGCAGCGACGTCACCGGCGCCACCCTCGGCCTGATCGGGCACGGCCGGATCGCGGCCGCCACGGCCCGCCGCGCCGCCGGATTCGAGATGACCGTGCGGCACTGCTCGGCGCGCGGCCCGCACGACGTCGCCCACCCGGCGCCGACGGCCGACCCGGTGCTCGGCCCGCGGATCTCCTTCGACGAGCTGATCGCGACCTCGGACGTCGTGTCCGTGCACGTCCCGCTCGCGCCGTCGACGCAGCACCTCATCGACGCCGACGTGCTCGCCAGGATGAAGCCGGGCGCGATCCTGGTGAACACCGCCCGCGGGCCGGTCGTCGACGAGAGCGCCCTCGTCGACGCGCTGCGCGGCGGGGTGATCGCCGGTGCCGGACTGGACGTGTATGAGAACGAGCCGCGGCTGGCGCCGGGGCTCGCCGAGCTGTCCAATACGGTGCTGCTCCCGCACCTCGGCAGTGCCACCGTCACGGTGCGGGCCAAGATGTCGCAGCTGTGTGCACGGAACGCGATCGCGATGTCGCGCAGGGAGATTCCGCCGCACCCCGTGAATCCGGAGGCGTGGGCGGGATGACGGTGGTGGTGGCGCCCGACAGCTTCAAGGGCACGCACAGCGCGTCCGACGTCGCGGCGGCCATCGCGCGCGGGCTTGAGGCGGGGGGTGTGACGGCGGTGCGGATGCCGGTCGCCGACGGCGGCGAGGGCACCCTCGATGTGCTGCGGGAACCGTTGCGGCTGGGCCTGATCGAGGGGGACGCCGTCAACCCGTGGCATGCGCCCCTGCGCGCGACATTCGGCCTGTCCGCCGACGGCCTCGCCGTCGTCGAGGTCGCGCGGACGTGCGGGCTGACGATCCCGCACCTCGGGATTCGCGACCCGCGGGCGGCGGACACCGCCGGGGTCGGGCTGCAGATCGCGGACGCGGCCCGGCACGGCGCCCGCGAGATCGTCGTCGCCGTCGGCGGTTCCGCCACCACCGACGGCGGGATCGGCGCGATCGCCGCGATCGAGGCCGCGGGCGGGATCGGGGACGCCCAGCTGACCGTGTTGAGCGACGTCCGCACCCGCTATACCGACGCGGCCGTCGTGTTCGGTCCACAGAAGGGGGCCGACCCCGGCGACGTCGAGTTCCTCACCCGGCGACTGCGGGACACCCGGTCCCGGCTGCCCCGCGACCCGGAGCCGGTGATCGGGTCCGGCGCGGCCGGGGGCCTCGCTGGCGGGCTGTGGGCGAGGTTCGGCGCCCGCATCGTCTCCGGCGCCGGCTACCTGCTCGACGCGCTGTCGTTCGGCGACGCGGTCGCCGCCGCGCAGGCCGTCGTCGTGGGGGAGGGGCGACTCGACGCCCAGACCGGCCAGGGCAAGATCGTGTCCGAGATCCTCGGCCGCTCCGCCGGGCGGCCGGTGCACGCGGTCGTCGGCTCCGTCGCCGACGGCGCCGAGCACCATCCGGCGTTCGCGGACGTCCGCATCGCGTCGAGCCTCGCCGACCTGGAGGCGGCGGGCCGGAGCATCGCCGCGCTCTACCGGTGAGCCCCGGCACGATCGACGACGCCGCCGCGGCTCAGCGGACCAGCAGCCACTCGCGGGGGTCGCGGTAGAAGCTGCACCGCTTCAACGCCCGCGCGGTGGTGACGCCGTCCCGGGTGACCACCGCCCCGACCGCGCCGAGCTGCACCGCGCGCGCGGGCAGCCAGCGCTCGCGCCCCCATCGCCTGCCCGCGGTGGCGCGCACCCCGGGCAGCGCGACGGTCGGCGTCACCCGCAGGCGGGCGATCTCCCCGGAGAACACCCGCTCCGAATCCGCGTACGCCTCACCGACGAGCGGCCCGCCGTCGGGGCCGGTGATCGTCGCCTCGCCGATCAGGGCGGTGCCGGAGTCGTCCCGGATCAGCGGCACCGCGGACGCGTCGCCGCCGCGCGCGAGCCGCGCCGCCCGCTCCGCGACGGGCAGCCCGTAGAGCCGGGTGGCAGGCGTCCGCTCGGCGGCGACGTACCCGACCTCGATGTGCAGCCGCTCGCCGCGCATCAGCCGGGTGACCGTGGCCGCCAGCGCGCCGTCGTCCCCGACGACGACCAGTCGGGTCGCCGTCCCATCATCGAGAAGCGGGAGGAGTGCGTCGAAGTCGGGCTTCGCGGGCACCGCGGGGGCGGCGGTGACGGGCAGCGCGGCCAGGGCGGCGGGCACCGCGGCGCCACCGCAGGCGAGTACGTGAATGGTCAAGGGTCAGCTCCGGTCGGTCCGCGATGGTCGTCCTCGACGATACGAACGTCGCCGCCGCCGTCGGCACCCGGTGGTCCGATGGTTGCCGAATTGTCGCTCCGTTCGAGACCTTCCGGTCCTAGGCTGGAGGTGCGGTCGGCGCCTCGCCTCGGCGGCCGGCCGGCCACCTCAGCCGACAATCGGAGCATCCGATGCTGACCACCGACGAGCCTCCCCGACGACGTCAGGCCCGGGTGACCCGGTTCTGCCGATCCGGACTCACCTCCGTGGTGAGCGAGATGCGGAGGGAGGGTGCGGCCGAGACCTCGGTGGACCTGCGGGCCGCGGTGGACCTACTCGACCTCGGCATCGGGCAGATGTCCACGCCCACCGCCGCTCTCAGCCACCCGTTCCAGGTGCAACCGGTGGTCGGCGCCCACGTCGTGCACGCCGACGTCGAACGGAGCACGATGGAACCGGAGGTGGTGCACGTGACCGCTGACCTGCCCGCCGACGCGCCCCCGGGACCGGTGCGGGTGGTGTGGTTCAACATGCTCACCCTGGTCGGTGGGATGGTGACCGTGGAGACGCGGCCCGCGCCGGACGACACGTACCGGGTGGACGAGACGGTCCGGGCGGGCCCGGGGGTGGTGGTGGCTGGCATCGTGCTCGGGCGCGACGGGCGTCCCGGATTCGCGCTCGTCGCCGAATGACCGATCCCCCGATGTCGACGACAGTGTGTGACCTGACCGGACGATCCGACCGAGGTGGATTCCGATGCCAACCGTGAGTGTCACGATGGTCAACACGACGAACGAGGAACTGGTGCTCGACCCGGAGGAGTCCGGGCGGACCGGCGGTGTGCCCGGCGCCCCGCCCCGGATCGCCGCGCACGGGACGGGACGGTTCCGGATGAGTTCCGGTGTCAGCTATCTGCTCGGCGGCGACCCGGACCGCCCGATCTACCTGCAACCCGACGGGGCGGTGTGGGCTCCGCCGATCTGCATCGTGCGGTCGGCCGCCGACGATGGCGGCCTGGCCGTGCAGGTCAGCCCGGCTCCGTGGCTGCACGACCACCCGGCGGCGTGACGGTCACCGGGGTCCCGGGCGGGCCCGGGGGTGATGTGCCCGCGGGGTGCCCGGGTGCACTGGGCTAAACTGTCGTCCCGGCCACTGTCCACGGACGGCTGGCCTCTGCGCTGAGATGCGCAGATGTCTGTCGACTCTAGGAGACGTCATGCCGGCAATCGTCCTCATCGGGGCCCAGTGGGGCGACGAGGGTAAGGGCAAAGCTACCGATCTACTGGGCGGCAGCCTGCAGTGGGTGGTCCGCTACCAGGGCGGCAACAATGCAGGCCACACCGTGGTCCTGCCGAACGGCGACAAGTTTGCGCTGCACCTGATCCCGTCCGGCATCCTCACCCCGGGTGTGAAGAACGTGATCGGCAACGGTGTCGTCGTCGACCCCGGTGTGCTGCTCGACGAGCTGGCCGGCCTGGAGGAGCGCGGGGTGGACACCTCCAACCTGCTGCTCTCCGCCGACGCGCACCTGATCATGCCGTACCACGTGGCCATCGATAAGGTCACCGAGCGCTACCTGGGGGCCAGGAAGATCGGCACCACCGGTCGCGGCATCGGCCCCTGCTATCAGGACAAGATCGCCCGCGTCGGCGTCCGGGCCGCCGATGTGCTGGACGAGAAGATCCTCACCCAGAAGGTCGAGGCCGCACTGGAATTCAAGAACCAGGTGCTGGCGAAGATCTACAACCGCAAGGCCCTCGACCCGCAGCAGGTCGTCGACGAGGTGCTCGGTCAGGCGGAGGGCTTCAAGCACCGCATCACCGACACCCGGCTCGAGCTGAACCGGGCCCTCGAACGCGGGGAGACGGTGCTGCTGGAGGGGTCGCAGGGCACGCTGCTCGACGTCGACCACGGCACCTACCCGTACGTGACGTCGTCGAACCCGACGTCGGGCGGTGCGGCCGTCGGCTCCGGCATCGGACCGACCCGGATCACCACCGTGCTCGGCATCCTCAAGGCGTACACGACCCGCGTCGGCTCCGGCCCGTTCCCGACCGAACTGTTCGACAACCACGGCGAGTACCTGGCCAAGCAGGGCGGCGAGGTCGGCGTCACCACCGGTCGCGCCCGCCGCACCGGCTGGTTCGACGCGGTGATCGCCCGCTACGCGACCCGGGTTAACGGCATCACCGACTACTTCCTCACCAAGCTCGACGTGCTGTCCGGCCTCGACACGGTGCCGATCTGCGTTGCCTACGACGTCGACGGGGTCCGGCACGACGAAATGCCGATGTCGCAGACCGAGATCCACCACGCCAAGCCGGTCTACGAGGAGATGCCCGGCTGGTGGGAGGACATTTCGCACTGCCGCACGTTCGAGGAACTGCCGGTCAACGCCAAGAACTACGTGCTGCGACTCGAGGAACTGTCCGGCGCCCGGATCTCCTGCATCGGTGTCGGCCCTGGCCGCGACGAGACGATCGTCCGGCACGACGTGCTCGCCTGATCCGTTCGCCCCGACGAGCCCGCCCGGTGTCGCACCGGGCGGGCTCGCCGCTTCCCGGTCATCCACCTCGCCGTCGTGACACCCCGGCCGGTAGCGTCGGGCGGACTAGGTTTTCGATCCGAGGGAGTGTCCGCAGGTGTTCCGTCGATTCCGGCTGCTGCTCCTTGTTGGTGCCGCGCTGCTCACCCTCGCTGCGCTCGTCACCGGATGCGCGGGCGACGGCGCCACCGGCCTGTCCGCGGCGGACGCATCCGGGACCGCGACTCCCGTCGTGCTGATCGACGTGCGAACCCCGGCCGAGTTCGCGGCCGGGCACCTCGATGGTGCCCGCAACATCGACCTGCAGTCGGCGGCGTTCGACTCCTCGATCGCGGCGCTCGACCCGGACGCTGCCTACCTCGTCTACTGCCGGTCGGGCAGTCGATCCGCGCAGGCCGTCGCCCGGATGGAGGCCGCGGGTTTCACGCGTCTCACCGATGCGGGCGGCCTTGACGCGGCGGCCGAATCCACGGGACTGCCGATCGTCACCGGCTGACCCGGTCGTCAGAACAGCGCCGGGTCGTCGAAGCCGGGGGTGTGTTCGGCCGCGAGCAGGGCCCGCTTGGTGACGGTGCCGCCGGACGCGGAGAACCCGCCGACCGCGCCGTTGGCGGCGAGCACGCGATGGCAGGGGACGACGACCGGGATCGGGTTGCGCCCCAACGCCTGCCCGACGGCCTGCGCCGCGCCGGGGCTGCCGAGCGCGGCCGCGACGTCCCCGTAGGTCCGGGTCCGGCCGGGGCCGATCGCGCGGGCAACCGCGTAGACGCGGCGGTCGAAGTCCCCGATGCCGGTCAGGTCGAGGTCGAGGTCGGTCAGGTCGTCGGACCCGCCTGCGAGCAGCGACGTGATCCGGTCGACGGCGGCACGCTGACCGGGGCCGAGGGGACGCTCCGCGGCGTCGGGGAAGCAGGCGCGCAGGCGGAGGAGGGTCGCGGCGTCCGACGGCTCCGGCAGCTGCAGGCCAGCGATGCCCCGCTCGGACCAGACCAGGCCGCACCGCCCGAGGGCGGTGTCGAAGAAGGACCAGTACCGCGTCGTCACGGGTTCCAGTATGGCCGGAGTCGCCGACAACCCTCCCGGCGGAACAGTCCAGTTGTGGTCAACTGGACTGCTTTGCGGTGAGTTCGCGTCCGGCGGCGATGCCGGGGGCGCTGCGGTCGGCGGCCGCCTGCAGGTCCGCGAGGGTGCGATCGGCGTCGCGCTGGTCGGGGAGGTGTCCCGCCAGCGGTGCCGCCGGTCGAAACTGGTCGAGGCGGAAGAGGGGGGTGCCGCGGCGGCGGCCGACAAGGGCGACCGCGGTCAGCGCGGCGAGGGCGAGGGCGAAGGTGAGGAACGGGGCCATGGCCTCATCGTCGAGGGAAACTGGCATTGAAAGAAATAGCCACTTTGGCAATACTGGTCTGCATGAATCGTCAGGAGACGCCGCGATGCGGGTGATCGGCGCGTCCACCCTTGCCCGCGACCTCGGCCGGTGGCAGCCGGACGGGGTCCGCAGCCGCGACGGCCGGTTCCCCGCCTACCGGGCCCTCGCCGACGCGGTCCGGTTGCTCATCGCCGACGGCCGGATCCCGCTCGGGGTGGCCCTGCCCAGCGAACGCGAGCTCGCCGCCGCGCTCGGCCTCAGCCGCACCACCATCACCGCCGCCTACGCCGCGCTGCGGGAGGACGGATACCTGGTCAGCAGGCAGGGGTCGCGCAGCACCGTCGCGGTCCCCGCCCGCCGGATGCCCCCGGCGAGTGACCCAATCCCCGGGCGCCTGCTCGACCTGACCTGCGCGTCCATGCCCGCGCCCGCCGACGCGCTCCGCGAGGTCTACGCCGCGGCCCTGGACGCGCTGCCCGCCCACCTCGGCGGCCACGGGCTCGCGCCGCTCGGCACCCCCGAACTGCGGGAGGCCGTTGCGCGGCGGTACCGCGACCGCGGCGTCCCCACCGACCCTGACCAGATCATGATCACCACCGGCGCCCAGCAGGCGCTCGTGCTGGTGCTCGGGTTGCTCGCCGCGCCGGGGGAGCGGGTCCTGATCGACCACCCCACCTACACGAACGGGATCGAGGCGATCCGGCGGCGCGGGGCGCTCACCGTTCCGGTGCCGCTGCGGCTGGAGGCGCGGGGCTGGGACCTTGAGGGTCTGCGCGTCGCGGCGCGGCAGTCCGCGGCGAAGCTGGCCTACCTGGTGCCCGACTTCCACAACCCGACCGGCTACTGCCTCGACGACGCGGGCCGCGCCGAACTGGTCCGGATCGCCGCCGACACCCGGATGACCCTGGTGATCGACGAGACCATGACCGACCTCGGGCTCGACGCCCCGACCCCGACCCCGGTCGCCGCGTTCGCACGGGGAACGCGGGCCGACATCGTCACCCTCGGCTCGATGTCGAAGGCCTTCTGGTCGGGGCTGCGGGTCGGGTGGATCCGCGCGGACACCGCGACGATCAACGCGCTGCTCGCGGTGCGGTCGGCGCTCGACATGGGCACCGCCGTGCTCGAGCAGCTCGCCGCGGCCCGGCTGCTCGCCGACCCCGACCGGCTGCTCGCGGCCCGGCGGCAGCAGCTCCGGGACCGGCGCGGGGCGCTGCTCGACGCGCTGGCCGCCGACCTGCCGCAGTGGCGCTGCGATCCCGGCCCCGGCGGGATGGCGCTGTGGGTGCAGCTGCCGCAGCCGCTGTCGACGGCGCTCGCCGCGACCGCACCCGCGCACGGGGTGCAGCTGTCCGCTGGCCCCCGATTCGGGGTGGAGGGCGCATTCGAGCGGTACCTGCGGCTGCCGTACGCGCTCGACGAGCAGTCGCTGCGGGCCGCGGTGCGCGGGCTGGCCGAGGCCGACCGGACGCTGTCGGGTGGTGCGGTTCCGCGTCGTCCCGCGCTGGTGATCTGACGGTCGTGGCGCCAGCGCCCGCGTGTCGGGGGCTACTCGAGGTGGCCGGGGATCGGATAGCTGCGCAGGGACAGACCGATCTGTCCGGACACGATCAGGTCGTCGATGGTCTCCTGCAGCTTGCCGCAGGTGAGTACCGCGGCGCGGCCGTCGGGGGTTCGGGTGCGGGCGAACTCGGGGCATGCGCTGTCGGCGTCGTCGAGCCATTGGATGCTGGTGTGCGCGTCGCTGTACTTCTCGACGAGCACTCGGTTGTCGCAGCTGGTGCAGTGGACACTTTCCATGTCGGACCTCCCTTGGTTGCTTCGCGACGGTAGTCACAATTCGGGAGTGCCGGATGCCCTGGTTCCCGCGGAGCGGGAGGCCCGTTTCGCGGTGTCCTGGCGAGGTTCTGGCGTCCCCACCAGGGCTGTTAGTCTTCGACCATGCCCGAGTCCGATTCTGCCGCCTCGGCTGTCGGCGACGGCTACCCGTCGCTGCCCGCGACCAGCTGGGCCGTGCTCGGCATGTTGACCCTGGGGTCCGAGCTCACCGGCTACGACCTCAAGAAGTGGGCCGATCTGAGCATCGGCTACTTCTACTGGAGCCCGTCGGTCAGTCAGGTCTACGCCGAACTCAAGAAGCTCGAGAAGCTGGGTCTGGTCGAGTCGGAACTGGTGTCGGCGCCAGGCGAGCGTGGACGGCGGGTCTACCGGATCACCGAATCGGGGACGCACGCGGTGCGAACCTGGTCTCGGGATGCGCAGGTGGAGCAACCAGTCCTCAAACACGGTTTGATGCTGCGGCTGTGGATGGGGCACCTCAACGAGCCGGACCAGCTGAAGGCCCTGGTCCGGTCGCACATCGAGAACATGGAATCTCGGCGGGAGCGCGCGACGCTGCACCGCCATCATGCGTCCCGCGATCCGGCCTGGGCCTTCGCCGCGATGAGCCTGGTCTGGGCCGAGCGCTACTTCCAGGCCGAGGTGGACCTGGCCCGGCAGGTGCTTGACGACATCGACGCCGCCGCCGAGCAGTTCACCCACGTGCGGACCCGCAATGCACTGGGCAACCCGATCCCCGAGGTCACCGACACCTGGCGTGACCTGGAGGACTTCGCTGGGGGCGGCGAGAGCGCCGAGCCGAGCTGACCGAAAAGGGCTTCCGGTCAGCGTTTTTCGATGTCGAGGATGGTCCTGAGGTCCTCCCACAGCTGCTTTCGCGCCGACTGCGTCGCAGACAGCGCGGCGATCGTCAGGAAGCCGTGAAACAGGTCGGCGTAGCGACGGTGCGTGACGGGCACACCGTCCGCTGCGAGTCGTGCGGCGTAGCCGTCCCCCTCCGAACACAGCGGGTCGCGGCCTGCGGTGACGACGACGGCCGGGGGCAGGCCGGCGAGGGTCTCGGCGCGGGCGGGGGAGATCAGCGGGCTGTCGGCGCCGCCCGGCGCGTACTGCCGCCAGTACCACTGCATCGCGGCGCGGGTGTTGAAATGGCCCTTGGCGTAGGTCCGGTAGGAGTCGGTGTCGAAGTCGTCGTCGATGACCGGGTACAGCAGCGCCTGCCCGGCGACCGGGGGCCCGCCGCGGTCCCGGGCGGCCATCGCCACCGCCGCGGCGAGGTTGCCGCCGGCGCTGTCCCCGGCGACGACCAGTCGGTCCGGATCCCCTTTCAGCTCGGCGCAATTCGCGTGTGACCAGACGAGCGCCGCGTACACGTCCAGGGCGGCGGCAGGCGCGGGGTGCTCGGGTGCGAGCCGGTAGTCGACGGACACCACCGTCGCGCCGACCCCGTTCGACAGTGCGCGACAGAACCCGTCGTGGGTGTCGAGGTCGCAGAAGACGAAGCCGCCGCCGTGCGCAAATACCACCACCGGCCGGGGCCCGGCCGACGTGTCGGGTTGGTAGATCCGGACCGGGACCGGCCCGTCCAGCCCGTCGATGGCGACGTCGCGGACCGAGCCGATCGGCTCGGGACCGCGGCTCGGTTGGAGGCGCGCCCGAATCGCGGCCCGCGCCTGCGGTCCGCTCATCTGCTCGACGCGCGGGAATCCGGCGTCGAGCAGTTCGAGCATCGACTCGATCTCGGGGTCGATCGGCATGCTTGTCGCTTTCGTCGGTGATCGCGGTCAGGCGTACTGGAGGTGGCGCCGAGCCGTCGAGGAGGGCAGGCTCTCGAGGCGGTTCCGGTGAGCGATGGGGGCGGCGCCGCTGTCGTGCCCGGTGAGGGAATGGAAGATCGCGTTCGCAGCCATCCGGACCGGCGAGGCGTGCCGGTGGTCGAACTTGATGTGCTCGCTGGGCCCGCAGATCGACACCGCGGCGTGAACTCCGCCGACCGGCCCGATCGGAACGGCGATGATGCCGATCCCGCCCGAGATCTGGCTGACCTCGTAGGCCACGCCCAGTTCCCGGACCCTGCGCAGTTCGGGGGTGAATCCGGTCAGCTCGTCGCTGCCGTTCGGGGTGTACGCGAGCAGTGCCTTGCCGATCGCAGAACCGCGGGCCGGGTAGCGGCTTCCGACACGGGTCGGCAGGTCGGCGGCCAGCCGGCCGCCGACCTTGTCCAGGTAGAGCACGTCGGGATCGTCGAGGACGCCGAGGTGCACGACGTAGCCGGTGACCCGGTGCAGTTCCTGCAGGATCGGTGCGGCGGCGGCATGCAGCCGGTTCTGATGCACGGCGATGGAGCCGAGCTCCACCAGGCGGTTGCCCAGCTCGTAGACGCGGCCGTCGCGTCGGAGCCAGCGCATCGCGACGAAACGTTCGAGCATCCGGTGCGCCGACGAGCGCGGTAGGCCCGTTCGCTGCACGACCTGGGAGAGGGTGAGCCGCCCCGGGCCGTCGAACGCGTCCAGGACGAGTGACACCCGGTCGAGAACCGCGGTCGGGGTCGAGTCGGTGGCCGTCGGTGTGGTCATCGAAGTCTCCTCGCATCAGTCGATCATCGAGCGAGACCCATCTGACATGGGTCTTTCTATTAGGAATAGTCACACAGATCTCCTGCTTTGTGAAGCAGGTCACCGAAACTTTCCTTCGATGCTCGAGATGGATGCGACGGAGGGCGCCGGGTGTCCCACCTTCGTCCTGAATGCCGCTTTCATTCGGCAAGGGCCGACTGCATGCGGCATCCAGGAATCGGGGGTAGGGCTCGCTACATCGCGGCGAGCGGTTCGCTGCCGGACCAGTCGTGGCCCCAGTAGCTGTCGGCGGTGATCTCCTCCGCCGAGTAGTGCTTCTCCTCGACCTTCATGCCCTCGGTGCCGAACTCGATGTCCCAGCCGCCGGGTGCGCGGACGTAGAAGGACACCATCTTGTCGTTGGTGTGCCGACCCAGCGTCGACGATACCGAGAACCCGTCCGCGACAACGCGGTCGAGTGCCTGGCCGACGGCGTCGAGGGTGTCGACCTCGACCATGATGTGCACCAGGCCGGGGGCGCCGCCGTGCGGCGCCGGGCACAGCGCGAGGCTGTGGTGGCGCTCGTTGACGCCCAGGAACCGCACCCGCATCGGGCCGAACTCCGGCGGCGCCGGGATCCGGAAGGCGCCGCGCGGCAGGAAGCCGAGGACATCGGTGTAGAAGTCGAAGGTGCCGTTCGGGTCCATCGTCGGCAGCACGACGTGGCCGAGACCCTGTGCGCCCGTGACGAATCGGGCGCCAAACGGGGTGACGACGGGGCTGTGGTCGAGGACCGCGCCGTGGAAGATCTCGAGCGTGGCACCGCACGGATCGACGAAGGTCACAACCTCCTCGACCCGGCGGGCGTCGGCCTCCTCGACCGAGAGCGGCGTGACGGCGATACCCGCGCGCTCGACCGCCTCGGTGACCCGGACCAGCGCGTGGTGGTCGCGGACCTCCCAGCCGATGGTGACGACCTCGTCGGTGTCGCCGGGGACGACGATGATGCGGGCGGCCCGCTCGTCCATCCGCAGGTAGAGGGCGCTCTCGTCGGGCCCGGTGCCGCGGGCGAAGCCGAGGACGTCGAACGCGAAGGTGCGCCACCGGTCCATCTCGTTGGTCTGGATCTTCACGTAGCCGAGGCCGCGGATATCGGTGCCGAATCCGCCGAGGTCGGGGTTGGTCATGTGCTGTCTCCGTTGAGTGTGCGGTCAGGTCAGATCATCGCGCGGAGCGGGCCCTGCGGGTTCACGCCCAGGGTGCTCAGCGTCGCGGCGTGATACACGGTGCCGGGGACGTGGATGGCGTGGTGCAGACCGGCGTGCGCGTCCCGCCAGAACCGCTGCATGGGCTTGTCCATGCGCAGCGCGTTGCCGCCGCAGCGGGCGTACACCTGGTCGATTGCCGTGACGGCCTGCCAGGCCGCGTTGACCTGAGTTTCACGGCCGAGGGCGCGCTGCTCGAACGTCGGCGTCGTGCCTGCGTCGACCAGATCCCACATGCGGTCGACGTTGGCCAGCAACGAATCCCGCGCGGACCGCAGCTTCGCGCTCGCCTCGCCGATCGCGAACATGGAGTAGGGGTCGTCCTTGACGGCGGTGCCCTGCGGGTTGATCCGCTCACGCTGGTACTCGCTGGCGTGGTGCAGCAGGCCCTCGCAGATGCCGATGGTGGCGGAGGTGATGCCGAGCGGGAAGACGGTCGACCACGGCATCCGGTACAGCGTTTCGTCGCGCCCGTAGTCGCGCACCGCGGTGCCGTCGATCACCTCGTCGCCGACCATGACCCGATACGACGGCACAAACGCGTCCGTGACCACGACGTCCTTGGATCCGGTGCCGCGCAGCCCAACGACATTCCACGAGTCGTCGACGATCTCGTAGTCGCTGCGCGGGATGATCACGTGCAGCATCCGCGGCGGCATCTCCATGCTGCCGTCCGGGTTGCAGGCCATCGCACCGAGGAACGCCCACTCGCAGTGGTCGGTGCCGGACGAGAACTGCCACCGACCGGAGAACCGGTAGCCGCCGTCAACCGGCACGCACCGGCCGGCGGGCATATACGGCGACGCCATCCACGTGTTCGGATCGTCGCGCCAGATCTCCTGCTGTGCACGGTCGTCGGCGAACGCAAGCTGCCACGGGTGGACGCCGACGATGCCGTGGATCCAGCCCGCCGACGGGTTGATCGACGCGGTCCGCATGACGGTCTCGGCGAACTCGCGGGGGTGTGCCTCCATGCCGCCGTGCTCGGTGGGCTGCAGCATCCGGATGGAACCGAACTCCTTCATCTTCTTGACGGAGGCGTCGGCGACCTTGCCGATCCGCTCGGCCTCCTCGCCCTCGATGAAGAACTCGTCTGCCGCGGCCTCGACCGCGGCCAGAACTTCGTAGCTCATGGGTGTGTCTTCCTTACTCTGCGGCGGCCCGACGGGCCAGGTTGTCGGCGACTTCCTGCTTCCAGCTGGTAACCGCGCGCGTGGTGTCGATCTCGAACTCGAAACGCTTGGTCATGTCGTCGGTGATGTCCTCGATGTCGACATAGAACTGCTGGTACCAGCGACGCAGCTGGTAGACCGGGCCGTCCTCCTCGGACAGCAGCGGATTGTCGATGGGGGCCTTGTTCTTCCAGATCTCGATGTCCTGCTCGAATCCGGTCTCGACGCCCTCCGCGAACTGGGCGGCCATACCCGCCGCATTCTCGTCCGACAGGCCGGGCAGCTTCTTGACGATCGCGCCGTACTGCAGCACGAACTCGTCGTTGCTGACCGGGTAGTGGCAGTTGATCAGGACGGTTTCGATGGTGACGCCGTTCGCATCCGACTCGAGCCAGTCGACCATGTAGGACGGACCGAAGTAGGTTGCTTCCGAGCGCATCTCGGCATTCGGATCGTCGTAGTTGGTGCCGGAGATGACGTCCTCACGTCCGGTCGACTTCATGTACTGCGACGCGGTGTGGCCCTCGAAGACGTTCTTGAAGTAGCGGGGGAACGCGTAGTGGATGTAGAAGAAGTGTGCCATGTCCACGACGTTGTCGACGATCTCACGACAGTGTGATCCCTTGATGCGCAGCGTCTTCCAGCTCCAGTCCGTCCACTCGTCGGAGCCGTAGCCCTCGATCTCCGGGATCGTCACCTCGGCAGGCGGGGGGTTGCCCTGCGGGTCGTGCCACACGTACAGCTGACCGTTGCGCTCGAGCGTCGTCCAGGAACGGGTCCTGGCGAGCGGCGGCACCCGCCGGGCGTAGGGAATGTCGGTGCACTTGCCGTTGCCGCCCCAGCGCCAGTCGTGGAACGGGCAGGCGATCGAGTCGCCCTTGATCTCGCCCTGGCTCAGGTCGCCGCCCATGTGACGGCAGTACCCGTCGAGGACATTGACCTTGCCGTTGCTATCGGCGAACGCGACGAGCTTGGTGCCGAATGCCTCGATCGAGTGCGGCTTCCCGTCCCGGAGGTCGCGCAGTAGGCCGAGGCAGTGCCATCCGCGGGCGAATCGCGTTGGCGCGGCCGCGGCCACGATCTCGCGGACCTCGCTTTCGGCGGAGTCGGGCGGGGACGTATTGGCGAGTGACATGTGTTCCTCCGTGCCATCAGGGGGCTGTCCTGTGATGCGCATCATGGAACTCGGCGGCGTGTCGGTCGGTAAGCGGTTTTCCCGCTGGATGGAACGGTCGGCACGAAGCCTGTGGGCGGAGGCCGAGAATCGCTGTGAAAGTTAAACTGTATGAGCTTGTTTCGCCGACATGGAGGGGCTTTCCCATGAGTGAGCAATCGGAGCTGCTGTCCGGCAAGGTGGTCGTCGTGACAGGTGGGGCCCGGGGCCTGGGCGCGGAGTTCGCCCGCCAGATCGTCGCCGACGGCGGGCGGGTGGTGATCGCCGACGTCCTCGACGAGGAGGGGCGTGCCACCGCAGCGGAGTTGGGTGACGGCGCGCGATATACCCATCTCGACGTCACCGACGCCGATGCCTGGCGCGCCGCCGTCGAGTTCACCGTCGCCGAGTTCGGCACGGTGACGGGCCTGGTGAACAACGCGGGCGTCTCGACCGGCCAGTACCTCGAACACGAGCCGCTCGAGCACTTCCGTCGGGTCCTCGACATCAACCTGGTCGGTGTCTTCAACGGAATTCAGGCGGTGATCGCGCCGATCAGGGCCGCCGGAGGTGGCTCGATCGTCAACATCTCGTCCGCGGCGGGCCTGATGGGTCTGGCGCTCACCGCAGGCTACGGTGCCTCGAAGTGGGGCGTGCGCGGACTGAGCAAGATCGCGGCGGTCGAACTCGGGACCGACCGGATCCGGGTCAACTCCGTGCACCCGGGCATGACGTACACGCCGATGACGGCCGAGGTCGGCATCGCGCAGGGTGAGGGCAACTACCCCAACACCCCGATGGGGCGGGTCGGCGAGGCCGACGAGATCGCCGGTGCGGTGACCTTCCTGCTCTCGGACACCGCGTCCTACGTCACCGGAGCGGAGATCGCTGTCGACGGCGGCTGGACCGCGGGACCGACTGTCAAGTACGTGATGGGACAGTAGTTTTCACCTCTGACCTCTCGACCCGATGCGGTGATGCCGCATCGGGCCGAGCGTCGTGAGCCGCTACCAGGTGCCGTCGCCGCGCAGTACCGCGTCGGCACCGCCGTCGACGAAGACGACCTGCCCGGTGACATGCGAGTTCTCCTCGGACACCAGCCAGGACAGCAGTGGGGCCACCTGATCGGGGTGGGCGTGACCGGCCAGCGGCATCGGGACGGCGCCGTCGATGGCCGCCCGGCCCTCCTCGGTGTCGAGCATCGCCTGGATCATCGGGGTGACGATGGTGCCGGGAGCGATCGCGTTGAGCGGGATACCTGCACCCGCCCACTCGGCGGTGATCGCGGTCCGTCGCACCCAGCGGGCGATCGCCGCCTTCGAGGACCCGTACACCAGTGCGCCGTCACCCCGTTCGACCGCTGCCCGTGCCGCGTCGGCGGCCGCATCCTCCTCGCCGGCGAGGGCGGTGTCGACGATTGCCGGGTCGCTCGGGTGCAGCGAGGCCACCGATGAGATCACCACGGCGCGAGGCCGTTCCGCCGCCGCCAGCAGTGGGCGCAGCCCCTCCAGGGTGGCGACCGCCCCGAAGTAGTTGACCCTGACGGTGAGTGGGTCGAACAGTGCCACCCCGGCGCACGCGATCACGCCGTCGAGGCTGCCGCCGGACAGGTCCCTGGCCTGTTCGACGAGGGCGGCCCGTCCTGCCGCGGTCGCGAGATCGGCGGTGATGTCGGCATCGCGCAGGTCGGCGCCGATCACGCGTGCGCCCCTGGTGCTCAGGTAGGAGGTGGTGGCGGCGCCGATTCCGGAGGCGCTGCCGGTGACGAGATAGGTACGGGACATGACCCTGCCTTCGTGGGGAGTGGGGTGGGACGGTCAGCCGAGCAGCTTGCCGCGGAGCGTGTCGATCGTGCTCGTGCTCAGCCCGAGCCCCTCTGTGAGGTAGGCGTCGACCGAGCCGTAGGTGGCGGCCAGTTCGTCGAGCCCGGCCTGCAGGTAGCTCTCCTCGACGCCGAACAGCGGCTCGAGCAGCGCGGCGGCCGCCTCGCCCTGGGTGGCCACGAGGTAGGCGCGGGTCTCGGTCACCCACTCCTCGTTGTACTCGTTGGTGAGCAGGTAGTCCCGCATGATCGTGGCGTCGTCGACACCGGCGATGTGCTGCAGCAGCATCGCGGTCCATCCGGTGCGATCCTTGCCCGCCGTGCAGTGGAAGACCTGACCGCCCTCGGTGGTCGCCATGTCGGTGAGCAGGGTCGCGAACCCGGCACGCTCGGCCGAGCCGGTGACGAAGTCACGGTTCATCTCGCGCATCATGATGCGCGCGTCGTCCGGGGTGCGGATCTGATCGACCATCTCGCTCACGTTGCCGGACAGGATCGGGATCCGGACGTACGCGACGTCGGCGGGCAGCCGGTTCGGCTTGTCCGCGGCCTCCTCGTCGCTGCGAAGGTCGTAGATCGTCGACAGTCCCAACTCCTCGAGCACGGCCAGGTCCGCGTCGTTCGGCACGACCGCGTCGGAGCGGTAGAACAGGCCCTCGTTCAGGTGGGCGCCTCCGGCGCCGACATAGCCCGCGCCGGTGCCCGCCACGTCGCGGAAGTTCGCCACACTCGGCAGCCGGGGGGCGTCGGGTGCCCCGGTGCCCAGGCTGCCGAAGTCGAGCGAACCGGTTCCGAAAAGTGTGGCAGCGGAAGGGTGTTCCGTGTCCGGGGTGGGTGTGGCTCCGGCCGTGGCGGTCCCGAGGCCCGTCCACAGCAGGCTTCCGGACAGTGCGGCGGCGGCAATCCTGGAGCGATGTCGGGTCACGGTCGATCCTTCCGGAGGGGGTGAGGCGAACGGACTCGGACGCTAGGTAAGCGTGGGCGCGGAAGGAACCCCGTTCTCCCGCTCGCCGGGAGAAACGATTTCGGATCGTCGACGCGCTTCCTAGCTTCGGGGGTACCAGGCGAGCCGACCCGCACCGGGCGGCCGCCGCGCACCCGCGCCGACCCACAGGAGATTGCGATGACCACTTCCGACGACGTCACCACTGCAGTGCGGCGCTACCTCGCGGAGGTGGCCTCGGGCACCGGGAGCAGCATCGCGGCGCTGTACGCGGCCGAGGCGACCGTCGAGGACCCGGTGGGCAGCGACCCGCACCGCGGGGTCGAGGCGATCGCGGCGTTCTATGCGGCGATCGAGCAGACCGAACGCAGTACCGAACTGCTGACGATCCGGGTGGCCGGGGCCAGCGTCGCCTTCCACTTCCGGGTGACGACGACGGTCGGTGACCGGACCGTCGTCGTCGAGCCGATCGACGTCATGACCTTCGACGCCGAGCTGAAGATCACCAGCATGCGCGCCTTCTGGTCGCAGGCCGACATGGTGGTCGGCTGACATGGCCGCGCTCCCGCAGGTCACCGGCACCCGCATGGCGGGCCGGGTCGCGCTGATCACCGGCGCCGCGCGCGGGATGGGCCGCAGTCACGCGATCCGCCTGGCGCAGGAGGGCGCCGACCTCCTCTGCCTCGACCTGCCCGGCCGTGCCGGCGAGACGAACGCCGACCTTGCCGAGACGGCGGAGACGGTCCGCTCGCTGGGGCGCCGCGCGGTCGAGTCGACCGCCGACGTGACCGATCCCGACGCGCTTTGTGCGGTCGTCGAGCGGGGCGTGGAGGAACTCGGCAGGCTGGACGTGCTGGTCGCCAACGCCGGGATCTACGCCAACACCGGACCGACCTGGACTCTCGACCCCACCGCGTGGCGGACGATGCTGGACGTCAACGTCACCGGCGTGTGGCACAGCGTCAAGGCCGCGGCGCCGCACATGCGCGACGGCGGCGCGATCGTCGTTATCGCCTCGACCGCTGCGATCCGGGCGGTACCCGGTGCCGGTCACTACAGCGCGAGCAAGCACGCGGTCATCGGCCTCGCGCGCAACCTGGCCAACGAACTCGGCCCCCGGTCGATCCGGGTGAACACCGTGCTTCCCGGGTCGGTGTCGACGTCGATGATCATGAACGAGGAGACCTTTGCGCGGATGTGCCCCGACGTGGAGAACCCAACGGACGAGGACCTGGCCGACCGGTTCCGGGCCAACCACCTGCTGCCGGTGCCGTGGGTGGACCCGGTGGACATCAGCAACGCGGTGTTGTACCTGGCCTCGGACGAGGCGAGGTACGTCACCGGAACGGAAATCGTGGTCGACGCGGGCCTGACCCAGAAGGTGTCCTGATGAGTGAGCGACGCGAGAACTCAGGGCGGGTCGAGGGCACCGTCGCACTGGTCACCGGTGCCGCACGCGGTGTCGGGCGGGCCCAGGCGGTGCGCCTGGCGGAGGAGGGCGCCGACATTATCGCGATCGACCTGTGCGGTCCGGTGCCGACCCACGATGGTCCGCACGCCACCGCACAGGATCTCGACGAGACGGCGCGGCAGGTCACCCGACTCGGCCGCAGGATCGTCGCGGAGGTCGCCGATGTCCGTGACCTGCCCGGGCTCGAGGCCGCCGTGCAGCGCGGTGTCGACACCCTCGGCCGGCTCGACACCGTGTGTGCCACGGCGGGTATCGGCGGATCGGCTCCGGTACTGGAGATGGGGGAGGAGGTCTGGCAGAGCATGCTCGACGTCAACCTCACCGGCGTCTGGCACACCTGCACGGCGGCCGTCCCGCACCTGCTGCGCACCGGCCGCGGTTCGATCGTGCTCACCAGTTCGATTGCGGGGCTGCGTGGTCTGCGCAACGTCGGGCACTACGTTGCGGCCAAGCACGGCGTCGTCGGTCTGATGCGGACACTGGCAAAGGAACTGGCGGACAGCGGCATCCGGGTGAACACCCTGCATCCGACCAATGTCGACACACCGATGATCCAGCACGACCGGGTGCGGCGGGCGTTTCGGCCGGACCTCGACGATCCCACCCGGGAGGAGTTCGCCGAGGCGGCAAGGACCATGAACCTGCTGCCGATTCCGTGGGTCGACCCTGTCGACGTCGCCAACGCCACCCTGTTCCTGGCGTCCGACGAGGCCCGCTACATCACCGCCGCCGCCCTGCCCATCGACGCGGGCGCCATCCACAAGTGAGCACAGAGGAGTCAGCCATGACCGAACTCAACCGGGACTGGGATCACGAGGTCGACTTCCTCGTGGTCGGCAGCGGGGCCGGTGGCTTCAGCGCCGCACTCGCCGCCGCGGCAGGCGGCCTCGAGACCCTGATCATCGAGAAGTCCGCCGTCTACGGGGGATCCACCGCGCTCTCCGGCGGCGGGATCTGGGTGCCCAACAACCCCACGCTGCTGCGCGAGGGACTCGGGGACACCCGAGACGACGTGCGGGCCTACCTCGACGCGGTCGTCGGGGACCGGGTGCCGACGAAGAACCTCGACGCGTTCATCGACGAGGGCCCGAGGATGGTCGAGTTCCTCGAGAACTCGAGCCCGCACATGCGTTTCCAGTGGTGCACCGGCTACTCGGACTACCATCCCGAGGCGCCGGGCGGTCGGCCCGACGGGCGTTCGATCGAGCCGTTGCCGGTCGACCTGCGCAGCCTCGGTGCGGACGAACACCTGCTCCGCCCGGCGGCGCTCGCGACCCCGCCGGGGTTGTACATCACCTCGAAGGACTTCGTTTCGCTCAACATGGTCATGCGGACCTGGAAGGCGCGTCGGGTCGCGCTGCGGACCGGGCTCAATGCCGTGAGGGCACTGCTGCTGCGGCGGCGCATGGACACCCTCGGCCGCGCGCTGATCGCCCGGTTGCGGCTCGCGCTCAGGGACGCGGGGGTGCCGCTGTGGCTGAGCACCCCGATGACCTCCCTCGTCGTCGACGAGTCCGGGGCCGTGCGCGGGGTGGTCGCCGAACGCAACGGCCGGACCACCCGGATCGGGGCCCGCAGGGGAGTGCTGCTGGCCACCGGCGGATTCGAGTGGAACGAGGACATGCGCAAGCGGTACCTGCCCGAGGGCGGCCGGGACAACTTCAGCGCCGGATCCAAGGACAACACCGGCGACGGCATCATTGCCGGTGAGGCCATTGGCGCGGCAGTCGATCTCATGGACGACGCCTGGTGGATGCCGTCCTTCCAGCTGCCGAACGGGCAGGTCACGGTGATGGTGGCCGAGCGGTCGATCCCGCAGGCGATCATCGTCGACCAGCACGGTAAGCGGTTCACCAACGAGGCCGCGCCGTACGTGACGTTCGTGCACGATCAGTTGGCAGGTGGACACGGTCCGGCCTGGTTCCTGTTCGACGAGCGAGCCAAGAAGCGGTACCCGGTGGGCGGGATCATGCCGGGCATGAAGTTCCCGCAGGCCTGGCTGGACTCCGGGCTGATCGTCACCGCCCCCACCATCGCGGAGCTCGCCGGGAAGATCGGGGTTCCGGCGGCGGCCCTCACCGGGACCGTGGACCGGTTCAACGAGTTCGCCCGGCACGGTCGCGACGAGGACTTCCACCGCGGGGTGAGCGCGTACGACAACTACTACGGCGACCCGACCCTGCCGCGGCCGGTGCTCGACGAGCTGAACCACGCGCCCTACTACGCGTTGCGCATGCGGGCCGGTGACCTCGGGACCAAGGGCGGGCTCGTCTACAACGAACACGCCCAGGTGCTCCGCGGCGACGGGACGGTCATCGACGGGCTGTACGCGGTCGGCAACGCCTCCGCCGCAGTGATGGGCAACGACTATGCGGGAGCCGGCGCGACCATCGGACCGGCCATGGTGTTCGGCTACATCGGCGCACGTCACGCCGCCGCGAAGTAGGCACCGGACAGCAATCGCCCCTTCCGTCGAACGAGACGGAGGGGGCGATCGTCGTCGGATCGGTTGCGGGACACCGATCGGGCCCGGTCACCCCGCGAGGATCGCGAAGCCCTTGTACCCGGATTCGGCGACCTCGGTGATGATCTCCCGATACGCCGAGAAGCCGCCGAGGAACGGCATGAACACCCGCGGCCGGCCGGGAATGTTCGCGCCGAGGTACCAGGAGTTCGCGGTGTTCAGCAGCGATGCCTCGGCGCGGGTGCGGCATTCGTCGACCCACTCGCCGACCGCGTCCTCGGTCCCCTCGATGCCGAGGGCGCCGCGCGCGTCGAGGTGGGCGATGGCGTCGGCGACCCAGTCGACGTGCAGCTCGGAGTGCAGGACCATGTTCGCCAGCACCGAGGGGCTTCCCGGGCCGGTGAGGTTGAAGAAGTTGGGGAACCCGGCGACACCGAGACCGAGGTAGGTGCGCGGTCCCGCGGCCCACGCCTGCTTCAGGCTGCGGCCGCCGCGTCCGACGATCTCGAACTTGTCGAGCGACCCGGTCATCGCGTCGAAGCCGGTGGCGAGCACGATCACGTCGAGGTCGTAGTGCGCTGCGGTGGTGTCGATTCCGGTTTCGGTCATGCCGACGATCGGTGCCGCCTTGAGGTTCACCAGTTCGACGTTGTTGCGGTTGAAGGCCTCGTAGTAGCCGCTGTCGGTGACGATGCGCTTGGCGCCGATCGCGTGATCGGACGGCACGAGCAGGTCGGCGATCGCGGGATCGTCGATGACGGACCGGACCTTGTCCTCCCAGAACTCGCGGGCGGTGTCGTTCGCGGCCCGGTCGGTTAGCTGGTCCGGGAAGGTCTTGGAGAACAGCACACCACCGAGCTTCCAGCGCTCCTCGTAGGCGACGCGGCGTTCCTCCGCGGACGCGTCGAGGGCATTCTTCGGGTGCGCGCGGTGCGGCGATCCGCCGCCGCTCTCCCGCGACAGCTGGCGCCGCTCGGCGTAGCCAGCCTTCTGCTCCGCGCGGGTCGCGTCGTCGAGCGCGGTATTGCCCGCGGGCACGCTGTAGTTCGCCGATCGTTGGAAGACGAACAGGCGGTCGGCCTGCTCGGCCATGTGTGGGATCGACTGGATGCCGGACGAACCGGTGCCGATCACTCCGACGCGTTTGCCGGTGAAGTCGACGCCCGCGTGCGGCCAGTGCGCCGTGTGGTGCACGTCCCCGGCGAAGGAGTCCAGGCCGTCGAAGGCGGGGGTGTTCGCATGCGAGAGCGGTCCGGCGGCCACCACGAAGAAGCGAGCCGAGACGACATCGCCGCGATCTGTTCGCACCGTCCAACGCAGGGTTTCCTCGTCGAGGGTCGCGGAGGTGATGCGGGTGTCGAATCGGATGTCGCGGCGCAGGTCGAAGCGGTCTGCGACGTGATTGAGGTAGGCCAGGATCTCCGGCTGCGTCGCGTACTTCTCGCTCCAGTTCCACTCCTGCTCAAGTTCAGGGGAGAACGAGTAGGAGTAGTCGACGGACTCGACATCGCAGCGGGCGCCCGGGTAGCGGTTCCAATACCAGACACCGCCGACCCCGGATGCGGCCTCGAACGCCTGGACGGTCAGGCCCTGCTGACGGAAGCGGTGCACGGCGTACATCCCGGCGATGCCTGCACCGAGTATGACGACGTCGACGCGGCCGGTGAGGGTGGGTGCGGAATCCTGGTCGTTCACTGAATGTCCCTCCACAAGAACGAATCTGCGTGAATCGGACCGGCATCTTCCGGCCTCCGCGGTTCACGGCGATATGCTCACGCTATGACTGGGCAGCTCGCGTGAGCACCGTGCTTCCCGCCCACCGGGCGGTTTTGGGCGATGGCGGGCGCGGCTTGCAGGCTTGACTATCCGCGTGGGCCACGGATCTCGACCTCGATGGCGAAGTCGGCTGGCGACCGTACTGTGACGAGCTGGGTCTGCGTTGTCCTCTGTCACTCGATGAGCTGCTGTGCAGCGTGGTGATCGTGAGTGGGTATGACACGCACGCGGTGCCGCGCCACATGGAGGCGATGCAGTGTCGAGAAGGCGGCGTCGCGGTCGTTGTCGGCGAACCGTCCTGGAAAGCCGGTCTTTTGGCGCAGGCGATCGACTTGCTCGTAGTGCCACGCGGCGTCTCCAGCAAGCAGGACCCACCCTCGTGTCGTGCGGGCAAGGACACCGACGCTTCCGGGGGTGTGCCCAGCCAGCTCGACCAGGACGACGGAACCGTCGCCAAAGACGTCGTGGCTTGCCGTGAAGGTCGAGATGGGTGGCCCGTCGAGGTCGTAGGTCACGATCGTGCGGGGCGCAGACAACGAGTCCCGGACTCCGCCGTGGGGTGCTATGGCGCCGTCCATGATCCAAGCCCGTTCGCTCTCCCGCAGGTGGACAGGGAGGCCTGGCATGTCCAGCAAGCCCGACACGTGATCCCAGTGGGCGTGCGTCGGCAACGCGAAATCGAGGGGGTATGGCTCCATGCGCAGCGCGTCGGCGGTGGCGATTGCCCTGCTTGTCGGTCTCATGGCCATGCGTAGGGGGCCACCAGGAAGCTCATGGAGGGCTCGTGTCTCGGGGTTGCGGCACAACCCGGGGTCGACGATGAACGTCGCGTCGGGGTGCTCGACGACGAAGGCCGTGAGGGAATTGGCGACTCTGTGCACGGTGCGCCGGCCTTCGACGATGCCGATTTCCGGTACGAGCCGGGGAATTTGGGGCAGCGGTCGGACTCTGACTGTGCGGATCCCGGTCGGCAAACCAACATCGACGATGGACTCAAGCAGTCGCCGGTCTGGTCGCCGGGGTCGCAGGCTTCCGCGCACCGATTCGGCTGCGGCGGACAAGTACTCACGCGCCTTCGGGGTGTGAACGAGTGCGCTGACCATCGGAGGTGTCTCCTTCACACGCGGGGGCGCCACCGCGACCGTCGGAAGTGCCCGATGACACCGGCGATGGTCGTGCCGCGGGACCCGGCACGACCATCGCGGGTGATTCCGGTCAGCGCCAGAGGCCGTCGATGTCGGTGGCCTCGGTCGCCGGCGGGGTCGGCAGGTCCGGCTGGGTGCGGGAGAACCGCGGCGCTGGCCGGTGCTGGACGACCCGGTCGAGCTCGACGAGCGAGCCGCGGGCCGCGATGTGCGCGTTGTCCGGGGCCTCGGCGAAGGTCAGCACCGGGGTGGTGCAGGCGTCGGTGCCGTCGAAGATCACCGCCCACTCGTCGCGGGTCTTCGACAGGAACGTCTCGGTGAGGATCTTGCGCAGATCCGGCCAGCCGTTCCGGTCGTTCTGGCCGGGCAGCGCCGCCGGATCCAGCTCAAGCAGGCGCAGCAGCTCGGCGTAGAACTGCGGCTCGATCGCCCCGACCGCCATGTACTTGCCGTCGGCGGTCTCGTAGGTGTCGTAGTAGGGGGCGCCGGTGTCGAGCATGTTCACGCCGCGCTCGTCGGACCACAGGCCGGTGCCGCGGAAGCTCCAGATCATGTGCGAGAGGGCAAGAGTGCCGTCGACCATCGCCGCGTCAATGACCTGGCCCTTGCCGGAGGTCTGCCGCTCGACGAGGGCGGCGAGGATGCCGAACACCAGGAACATCGAGCCGCCACCGAAGTCGCCGACCATGTTCAGCGGCGGGACGGGGCGCTCCCCTTCACGGCCGATCGCGTGCAGCACACCGGTCAGCGAGATGTAGTTGATGTCATGACCCGCGGACTGCGCGAGCGGTCCCTCCTGGCCCCAGCCGGTCATCCTGCCGTACACCAGCCGCGGGTTGCGCTCAAGTGCGACATCGGGGCCCAGGCCCATCCGCTCGGTGACGCCGGGGCGAAAGCCCTCGATCAGCACGTCGGCACGCTCGAGGAGGCCGAGCACCTTCTCGATGTCGGCGGGATCCTTGAGGTTCGCCTCGACGACCCGGCGGCCACGCTGGGTCTGGTCGTGGCGGGCGTCGGGGCCCGGAATCTGCCCGGCCCGCTGCACCCGCACGACGTCGGCGCCGAGGTCGGCGAGCAGCACCGCGGCGTGCGGGCCGGGGCCGATCCCGGCCAG
Organism: Rhodococcus sp. NPDC058532; assembly: GCF_042719255.1. NCBI lineage: Bacteria > Bacillati > Actinomycetota > Actinomycetes > Mycobacteriales > Nocardiaceae > Rhodococcus > Rhodococcus sp. NPDC058532. Next base: position 13,283 of record NZ_JBHXNU010000015.1, on the reverse strand, counting down.
TTCGACGACGCGGATGCCCGCGAGCGGGCCCTTCCCTGACACAGCTTCAGCGGTCACGACTCTCCTCGTTTCTGGGGCGCGGTGCGGCCCGATCGACTGACCGTAACCCGAGACGGGGCGCCGGTGTGCCGTGGGTCACGATCGGACCGCTCACCAGTTCCCGGGGAAGAGGAACCCCTGCGGCATGCACGGAACGGGGGCCGCGTTGTCCGGGTCGAGGGCGCCAAGCACGAAACGCCACGACCGCTCGTTGTACAGCGTCGAGACGTGGTCGCTGCGGTCCTGCGGGCAGCCGTCCTGGAGCAGAATGTTGGTGACGTTCGGCCCGTCCAGGTACTGGTTCGTGTACGGGGTGACCACCTCGTCGTACTCGGTCACGATCGTCGTGTAGGTGACCCCGGGGCGGGTGTCGCCGTTGCCGTAGACCTCCCGCTGCACCGGACTGTCCAGCGCCTGCTGGATGAGGGCGGGGGTGATCGCCTCCAGGCCGCGGTACACCGCGGGCCCCAGCGGCGGGAACATGGTGCGCATGAACACGATCCCGTTGAGCGAGGTGCCATGATTGGACGGCGAGATGCCGACCATCTTGTCCACGTACCGGTCGCCGCCGAGCACGTTGAGGTAGTACAGCGGCATGATCCCGCCGCCCTGAGAATGCCCGACGAGGTCGACCTTCGCGGCGCCGGTGAGGGCCCGCACCTCGTCGACCTTGGCGGCCAGTTTCCGGGATCCGGACCGGATGTCGTCGAGGCCCTGGAACGGAATCTCCGACAGCCACACCGGGTTTCCGTAGTTGAACGAGAACACGCAGTAGCCGTTGTTCTTCAACAGTGGGGCGCCGGCCTGCCAGGCCAGCGACTGGTTGGTGCCGGTCGGATTCACCAGAATGACCGGGTTGGGATGTTCCTCCGACGGCGTGCAGTTCGGGTCGTTCGCGCCGGGCGGTGACGCCTCCGGCAGCATGCCGACCCCAAACGCCGCCCCCAGATCGAACGGAACGGGCAACGGCCCGAACTTCACCGGATCCGCCGACGCGGTCCCCGCACCGACCGCGATCCCCGCCGCGACGACCAGTGCCGTCGTGAGCGCGCCCAAACCGAATCGTCCCCGAACTCTCACGGTGCCCCCTCGTGACTGCCGCCCGGGAATCCGGGCAACATTGCGGGGCAACCTATCACGACCGGCCGCCGCTACAGCAGGCCCGCGACGAATCCGGCGAAGAGTACCGCGAAACCGCCGATTTCGCCGACGATCAGCGCCGCCATCGACAGGTGCAGCGGGACGCCTGCGTGCGCGAACTGATTGTCGGTGTCGCGGCGGGCGCCGTGCAGGATGTAGCTGCCGATCGCGGCGACGAAGAAGAACACCACCACCGCGGCGGCGGTCAGGTTCACGCCCGTCGGCCAGGCGCTGAGCTCGACGAACACCGCGATCAACGCGGTCGCGAACGCGTACATCAGCGCGGCGCGGTGCGCGATGTCGACGTACGGGTGCGCCAGGTGGTTCTCCGAGGTCGCCATCTGCCGGTACTTCCAGACGCCGAGGCCGAGCGCCAACAGGAAGATCAACCCGGCCGCCAGCAGTGTCATGGTGGTGTCGATGCCCAGTTCCATGGCCGACCATCCTGCCCTCTGGCACAGTGACGCCCGTGAGTGCGGGTGCGGAGGTACTGGTCGGGCTGGCGATCCTGGTCGGATTGGTCGGCGTCGTGCTGCCGATCCTGCCCGGTGCGCTCCTGATCCTCGGGGCGATCGGGGTGTGGGCGGTCGTGGAGGGAACCGCAACGGCCTGGGCGGTGTTCGGTGTCGCCGCCGCGCTGCTGGTGATCTCGGGGGTCGTCAAGTACACCTGGCCGGGCAGGCGGATGCGGGACGCCGGGGTCCCGAACCGGTCGCTGGTGATCGGGGCCCTGCTCGGCATCGTTGGGTTCTTCGTGATCCCGGTGATCGGCCTGCTGCTCGGGTTCCTGCTCGGCACCTACCTGTCGGAGGCGCAGCGGCACCGCACCCACGCCGACGCGTGGCGGTCGACCGTGCACGCGACCAAAGCGGTGGGCCTGTCGATCCTGGTGGAGTTGCTCGGCGCGCTGCTGGCGTCCGGCGTCTGGCTGGCCGCCGTCGCACTGGTCTGACCGCGTCACCCCGGCCTGACCGCGTCGCACTGACCTGACCGCGTCACCCCGGCCTGACCGAATGTGGGATTCGGTCACATGAAGTGACCGAATCCCACATTCGGTCAGGCGGGTGGGCGGTCTGGCGGGCCGGGCGACACGGTCAGGGGGTGGGGTGGTCTGGCGGGCCGGGTGGGTGGTCAGATGCGGTAGAAGGCGCGGGCGTTGCCGCCGAGCACGGCGTCGAGGTCGGCACCGACCGCGTCCGCGACGGTCTCGAGGTCGCGCTGCTGGTAGGCGCGGCGCGCGCGGGTGCCGGGCAGGTCGGTGCCGAACATCAGCGCGGTGGGGTTGACGGTGTGGATGCGGCGCAGGGCGTCGCCGACGTTGTCCATCGTGGCCCGCCCGAAACCGGTCGCCTTGACCTTCGCGCCGCGGTCGACGAGGTCGAGCAGGTAGGGCAGGCCGCGGGTGGACATCCCGAGGTGGTCGATGCTGACGGCGGGCAACTTCTTGAACACCGGCTCGAGCGAGAGCAGCAGCGTCGCGTCCACATAGAACTCGGCGTGCCAGCCGGCCAGGTCCCAGGCGCGCAGCGCCTGCGTGGTCAGCAGTTTCAGGTCGGTGGCGCTGCGCCTGAGGTTGAAGCGGACGGCCCGGACCCCCGCACCGTCGAGGGCGAGAATGTCCTCGTCGGTGGCGTCCGGGTCGAGCTGGGCGACCCCCACCCAGCCCGCCCCGAGCTCGGCGAGCGCCGCGACCAGATAGTCCTGGTCGGTGCCCTGATACGACGCGGTCACGACGGCGCCGCCGTCGACGCTCACCCCGAGGTCGGCCGCCCGGGCCCGGTAGTCGGCGATGGTGAACGGCTCCGGCAGGTAGCCGTGATTCTCGACCAGCGGAAATCGCGGATCGATGATGTGAACGTGCGCGTCAAACACAGATGAAGCATGCCCTGTCGATGACGCGAGCGTGGCCTCCGGGAGGCCACGCTCGCGCATGGTTGTCTACTGCTGCGACGCGCGCAGCATGTCCTCGCGTTCGACGACCTTGATGCGTTCGCGGCCGTGCGGCTCGCCGAGGCTGCGCTCGTGGGCGTCGAGCCGGTACCAGCCGTCCCAGGTGGTGTACGGCAGGTTCTTCGCCTCCAGGAATTCGATGATCGCGTTCTCGTCGGGGGAGGCGGCGCCCGCGAAGGTCGGGGCGTCCGCGAGCAGGTTCGCGACGGTCTCGTTGGCGTCGCCCTTGGTGTGCCCGATCAGGCCGACGGGGCCGCGCTTGATCCAGCCGGTGACGTAGGTGCCGGCGATGTGCGTGCCGTCCTCGCCGATGACGCGGCCCGCCTCATTGGGGACGGTCCCCGCCTGATCGTCGAACGGCAGCTTCGCGATGTTCTGCGACAGGTAGCCGACGGCGCGGTACACGGCCGTCACGTCCCAGTCGTTGAACCTGCCGGTGCCGCGGACGTTGCCGGTGCCGTCGAGTTCGGTGCGCTCGGTGCGCAGGCCGACGACCTTACCGTCCTCGCCGAGCACCTCGGTGGGCGACTCGAAGAAGTGCAGGAACAGCTTGTGCGGGCGGTCGCCCGCGTCGCGGATCGCCCAGTCCTGCAGGGTGTTGGCGACCATGTCGACCTGCTTCGAGTTGCGGCGCGCCTGCTCGGAGCCCTCGTCGTAGTCGATGTCCTCGGGGTCGACGATCACCTCGATGGTCGGGGAGTGGTCGAGTTCGCGCAGCTCGAGCGGCGTGAACTTGGCCTGGGCCGGTCCGCGGCGGCCGAAGACGTGCACCTCGACGGCCTTGTTGCCCTTGAGTCCCTCGTAGACGTTCGCGGGGATCTCGGTGGGCAGCAGTTCGTCGCCGGTCTTGGCGAGCACCCGGGCGATGTCGAGGGCGACGTTGCCGACACCGAGGACGGCGACCTTCTCGGCCTCGAGCGGCCACTCGCGCGGCACGTCGGGGTGGCCGTCGTACCAGGACACGAAGTCGGCGGCGCCGTAGCTGCCGTCGAGGTCGATGCCGGGGATGTTCAGGGCGCGGTCCGCGTTGGCGCCGGTGGAGAAGATCACCGCGTCGTAGAAGGTGCGCAGGTCGTCGAGGGTGATGTCGGTGCCGTAGTCGAGGTTGCCGAGCAGGCGGACCTGGGGCTTGTCGAGCACCTTGTGCAGGGCGGTGATGATGCCCTTGATGCGGGGGTGGTCGGGGGCGACGCCGTAGCGGATCAGTCCGAAGGGGGCGGGCATGCGTTCGAAGAGGTCGATGCTGATGCCGCGGTCGGCGGCGGTGTCGGACTTCATGAGGGCGTCGGCGGCGTAGATGCCTGCGGGGCCGGCGCCGACGATGGCCACTCGGAGCGGACGATTCTGGTCAGTCATCTCGAACGAACTACCTTTGCGACTAGCGGACGGACGGTTCGGTGTGCGGACCGGATCGCAGGGGCCGTGCCTCGGGCGTACCGCCGCGGTCCCCAGCTTACTGAGCCGTACCTAACTTGTGTGGGCGGCCTGGGTCGACCCCTCAACTGTCGATACTCCGCCGCCGCGGCCCCCTTCGCTAGGGCAGCGCGTCTTGAGGGGCCACAACCCGGGTTTGTGGCGGGTCCGGTCCCCGCAGATTCCGCGGTCCCGACCGCCGCGGGGGTCGTGGCGTGAACCGGTTTCCGGGGCTGTGAAAAACTGAGGCCATGAGCTATGCAGGCGACCTGACTCCGCAGCAGGCATGGGACCTGCTGCGCGAGCATCCCAAGGCGGTCCTGGTCGACGTCCGCACCGATGCGGAGTGGCGGTTCGTCGGTCTTCCCGACACCGCCGAACTCGGCCGCCCGCCGATCCTGATCGAGTGGGTGTCGGTCGCCGGAGCGCGCAACGACGACTTCGTCGGCCAGCTCAGGGGCGCCGGAATCGCCGGCGGCGAGGACGCCGAGGTGATCTTCCTGTGCCGGTCGGGGCAGCGGTCCATCGGAGCCGCGGAGGCCGCGACCGCCGCCGGGATCGGCCCGTCCTACAACGTGCTCGACGGGTTCGAAGGCGGTCTCGACGAGCACGGTCATCGTGGCGGTGCCGGGTGGCGTGCCGTCGGACTCTCGTGGAGGCAGTCGTGAGTGGAATCCCCCGTGGTGGCGCGTTTTCGAGGGCGTTGCCGGACACCGTCCGTCCGGCGACGCTCGGCGTCCGCGCCGGTGTGCTCCGCTCCGGCTTCGAGGAGACCTCCGAGGCCATCTACCTGAATTCCGGGTTCGTGTACGAGTCGGCGGAGGCCGCCGAGCAGGCCTTCACCGGCGAGGTCGACCACTTCGTCTACTCCCGGTACGGCAACCCGACCGTCACCATGTTCGAGGAGCGGCTGCGCCTGCTCGACGGGGCCGAGGGCGCCTTCGCGACCGCGTCCGGCATGTCCGCGGTGTTCACCGCGCTGGCGGCGCTGCTCGGCAAGGGGGACCGCCTCGTCGCGGCCCGCAGCCTGTTCGGGTCGTGCTTTGTGGTCTGCAACGAGATCCTGCCCCGGTGGGGGGTCGAGACGGTGTTCGTCGACGGCGAGGACCTCGACCAGTGGGAACAGGCGCTGTCGGTGCCGACCACCGCGGTCTTCTTCGAGACGCCGTCGAACCCGATGCAGACCCTCGTCGACGTCCGCCGGGTGTCGGAGATGGCGCACGCCGCGGGCGCGACCGTCGTCCTCGACAACGTGTTCGCGACGCCGCTGCTGCAGCGCAGCCTCGACCTCGGCGCCGACGTCGTCGTGTACTCGGGCACCAAGCACATCGACGGTCAGGGCCGCGTCCTCGGCGGTGCGATCCTCGGCCCAACGGACTACATCGACGGCCCGGTCAAGAACCTGATCCGGCACACCGGCCCGTCGCTGAGCCCGTTCAACGCGCACACCCTGCTCAAGGGGCTCGAGACGATGCCGTTGCGGGTGCAGCACTCCACCGACACCGCGCTGCGGATCGCCCGGTTCCTCGAGGCGGACGACGCGATCAGCTGGGTGAAGTACCCGTACCTCGAGTCGCACCCGCAGTACGACCTTGCCCGATCGCAGATGAGCGGCGGCGGCACCGTCGTCACGTTCGAGCTGGCCGCGGGCGAGGGGGAGGGCAAGAAGAAGGCGTTCGAGCTGCTGAACAAGCTGCGCATCGTGGACATCTCGAACAATCTCGGCGACTCCAAGTCGCTGATCACCCACCCGGCGACGACGACGCACCGCGCGATGGGGCCGGAGGGCCGGGCCGCGATCGGCCTGTCCGACGGTGTCGTCCGGCTCTCGGTCGGCCTGGAGGACCCCGAGGACCTGCTCGAGGACCTCGCGCAGGCGTTGCGCTGACCGTGCGGACGTCGGCGGTGGTGCAGCGGGTGTCGTGGCCCCGGCGGTCGGTGGTCGCGCTGGCCGCCGTCGTCGCGGTGGTGTCCGGCTGCGCCAGCACCGGTGACGGCGCAGGCGACCCGGCGCCGACCTCGGGCGGCGCGTTCCCGGTGACGGTGCGGTCGGGGGACGGCGACGTGACCCTCGCCGAGCGGCCCGACGCGATCATCTCGCTCAGCCCGTCCGCGACCGAGACCCTGTGGGCGGTCGGGGCGGGGGAGCAGGTGGTGGCCGTCGACGACCGGTCCGACCACCCCGCCGGGGTTCCCACCACCGACCTGTCCGGGTTCTCGCCGAACGTGGAGGCCATCCTCGGCCGCAACCCGGACCTGGTGATCGCGTCGGACGACCTCGGCGGCCTGGTGTCCGGCCTTGCCGCGGCGGGGGTGCCGACGCTGCTGCTGCCCGCCGCGCGGACCCTCGACGACGCGTACGAGCAGGTGGAACGCGTCGGTGTCGCCACCGGCCATGCCGATGAGGGGCGGGACCTGGCCGCGTCGATGCGGGAGCAGATCGACGCGGTCGTCGCCGCGACCCCGCGGCGGGACGCGCCGCTGCGGTACTTCCATGAACTCGACGACACCCTCTACACCGTCACCGGCGACACCTTCCTCGGTCAGGTCTACGGCCGGTTCGGGCTCGAGTCCATCGCCGACGGCACGGCCGGCGACCAGTACCCGCAGCTATCTACCGAGTTCGTGGTCGCCGCGGACCCCGACCTGGTCTTCCTCGCCGACGGCCAGTGCTGCGGCGTCACCCCGACGACGGTCGCGGCGCGACCGGGCTGGGCGGGGATGCGGGCCGTCACCACCGGGCAGGTGCACGTCCTCGACGAGGACCTCGCCAGCCGATGGGGGCCCCGGGTGGTGGACCTGGTCCGCGCGATCGGCGCGGTGGTGTCCGCGCAACCGGTCGCGGCGCGGTGACCCCGCGGTGGCCCTCGTCGGAGTGACCAGGACCGGGCGGGGCCCGATCCTCGCCGTCGCGGTGGTGCTGCTGCTCGCCGCGCTGGCCGTCGGGGTCACGGTCGGTCCGGCCGGGTTGACCGTGCGCGCGGTGCTGCTCGGCCTGCTCGACGCGCTCCCCGGGGTGGACGTCGACTCCGGTCTCACCGCGCAGCAGCACGCGATCCTGTGGCAGATCCGGTTGCCGCGGGTGGTGTTGGGCGCGGTGGTCGGCGCGACCCTCGCGCTCGCGGGCGCCGCCTACCAGGGGGTGTTCCGCAATCCGCTCGCCGACCCGTTTCTGCTCGGCGTCTCCAGTGGCGCCGGGCTCGGTGCGACCGTGGCGATCGTGTCCGGAATCGCGATGGGCTCCTTCGGGATTCCGGCCGCCGCCTTTCTCGGTGGGGTCGTCGCGGTTGCCGCAACCTACCTGCTCGGCCGCGGGATGGGGGGAGCGCGCAGCGAGGTCGTCATCATCCTCGCCGGGGTCGCGGTCGCCGCGTTCGCCAATGCGGCGCAGACGTTCCTGCAGCAGCAGCACGACGACACCCTGCGTCAGGTGTACAACTGGCTGCTCGGCAGGCTGAGCACCGACGGGTGGACGCAGGTCGTGATGGTGCTGCCGTACGTTCTGGTCGCGGTGGTCGTGATCGGCCTGCACCGGCGCGTCCTGGATGTGATGGCGGTCGGGGACACCGAGGCCGCCTCGCTGGGGGTGCATCCGGCGCGGGTCCGGCTGACCCTGGTCGCCGCCGCGACCCTCGGCACCGCGGCGGTCGTGTCGGTCAGCGGCCTGATCGGTTTCGTGGGAATCGTGGTGCCGCACGCGATCCGGCTCGTCGTCGGGCCCGGTCACCGGCTGCTGCTGCCGCTGTCGCTGCTGCTCGGTGCCGCGTTCCTCGTCCTCGCGGACGTGCTGGCCCGGACGGTCATGTCGCCAGCGGAACTGCCGATCGGGGTGGTCACCGCCGCGATCGGGGCCCCGTTCTTCCTGCTGGTGCTGCGGCGGGGGCGGGCGACGTGATCGCCTGCCGCGGGCTGCGGGTCCGCCTCGGCAGGGCGACCGTGCTCGACGGGGTCGACCTGGCGGTGGACCAGGGCGAGTGGGTCGCCGTGGTCGGGCCGAACGGCGCGGGCAAGACCACCCTGCTGCACGCGGTGGCTGGGCTGGTCCCCGCGACGGGGGAGGTGCGCGTCGGCGGGCACGACCCGGCGGTGGCGCCGCGCCGCACCATGTCCCGGACCGTGGCGCTGATGCCGCAGCGGCCCGTCGTCCCGGACGGGGTGAGCGTGCGCGAGCTGATTCTGCTCGGCCGCACCCCGCACCTGTCCCGGTTCGGCACCGAGACCGCGACCGACCACGCCGTCGTCGACGACCTCCTCGAACGGCTCGAATTGCATGCCCTCGCAGCGCGGTCCGCGACCGACCTGTCGGGCGGGGAGTTGCAGCGGGTGGTGCTGGCCCGCGCGCTCGCACAGCAGCCGCGGGTACTGCTCCTCGACGAACCGACCAGCGCCCTCGACATCGGACACCAGCAGCAGGTGCTCGACCTGGTGCACACGCTGCGGGCCGCGGACGGGCTGACCGTCGTCGCGGCCATGCACGACCTCACCCTCGCTGGCCAGTACGGGCGTCGGATCGTGATGCTCGCCGACGGCGGTGTCGTCGCGGACGGCACCCCCGCCGAGGTGCTGACCGCGGAGCGGATCCGGGCGGTGTACGACGCGCGGGTGGAGGTCCTGCACCGGCCGGACGGCCCCGTCGTGCTGCCGATCGGGCCGGGAACCTGATGGAGGTCGTGCTGCTCGGGACCGGTGCCGCCGACGGGTGGCCCAACCCGTTCTGTGGCTGCGCATCCTGCCTGACCCTGCTGCGGCGCGGCGAGATCCGCGCCCAGACCGCTGCCCTCGTCGACGACGTGCTGCTGCTCGACTGCGGACCGGAGGTTCCCCGGGCCGCCGCGCACGCGGGCCGCTCGCTGGCCCGGGTGCGGCACTTGCTGCTCACCCACGCCCACCCCGACCACACCGGGCCGTTGGCGCTGCTGATGCGGTCCTGGGTGAGCGCGGAACTGCTGGAGGTGATCGGCCCGCCGGAGGCGCTGGACCTGTGCCGGGACTGGGTCGGCCCGGACGGGCCGGTGCGGTGGGTACCCGTCGCGCCGGGGGCGTCGCTGCGGGTCGGTGAGCACCGGGTGCGGGTGCTGCCCGCCGCCCACCGGGTGATCCGGGACGGCGACGCGGTGCTGTACGAGGTCGAGGCCGTCGACGGTCGGAAACTGTTGTGGGCCACCGACACCGGTCCGTTGCCCGAGGCGACACTCGATGCGGTGCGCGGCGCCCGGTACGACGCGGTGTTCCTCGAGGAGACCTTCGGGGACCTTGCCGAGCACGCGCCCGACCACCTCGACCTGCGGACGTTCCCGCGCGCGCTCGCCGCGCTTCGCGAGGCCGGAGCCGTCGTCGACGGCACCGAGGTGATCGCCGTGCACCTGAGCCACCACAATCCGGTCGACCTGCCGGACAGGTTGCGGCCGTGGGGGGCTCGCGTCGTCGACGACGGAACGGTGGTGACCGTGGGAGATCGGGTGCCGGACGGGGCGCCTGCGCGCCGGACCCTGGTGCTCGGCGGCGCCCGCGCGGGCAAGTCCACGCACGCCGAGCGGCTGCTCGCCGACCGCGACGACGTGCTGTTCGTGGCGACCGGCGGACCAGCGGGCGACGACGCCGAGTGGGCGTCCCGGATCGCCGCGCATCGGGCGTCGCGCCCGGCGCCGTGGCGGACCGTCGAGACCGACGACGTGGTCGGGGTGCTGCGGGCGGCGACCGGGCCGGTGCTCGTCGACTGCCTCGGCACCTGGCTGACCCGGCGCATCGACGCGGCCGGGGCATGGATGGACGAGACGGCCTGGGGCGCAGTGCACGCCGACGTCGACGCGCTGCTGGCGGCGTGGCGTGCGGCGCGGGTTCCCGTCGTCGCGGTGAGCAACGAGGTCGGCAGCGGCGTCGTCCCCCCGACCGCGTCCGGTCGCCGCTTCCGGGACGAGCTCGGCAGGCTCAACGCAGCGGTCGCCGCCGCGTCGGAGTCGGTGGTCCTGGTCGTCGCCGGCCGTTCGGTTCCCCTCCGCTGACCCCGGCCGCGGGTTCCGTAATGTCACATTGGGTAACTCTGAGTGAGCCAATGTGACATTACGGAACCTCAGGGGAACGGGTTGGCGGTGCGGCCGACGAGGTCGGCGACCGAGTCGAGCACCAGCGTCGGGCGGTAGGGAAACGCCTCGACCGTGCTCCTTCCGGAGATGCCGGTGAGCACCAGGATCGTCTGCAGGCCCGCCTCCAGTCCCGAAACGATGTCGGTGTCCATCCGGTCGCCGATCATCAGCGTGTGCTCGGAGTGCGCCCCGATCGCCCGCAGCGCCGACCGCATCATCAGCGGGTTCGGCTTGCCGACGTAGTACGGGTCGCGGCCGGTGGCCCGGGTGATCAGGGCGGCGACCGAACCGGTGGCGGGCAGGGACCCGTCGCGGGACGGGCCGGTGGCGTCCGGGTTGGTCGCGATGAACCGCGCCCCGCGCTCGACCAACCGGATCGCGGTCGTGATCGCCTCGAACGAGTAGGTGCGGGTCTCGCCGAGGACCACGTAGTCGGGGTCGTTGTCGGTGAGCACGTACCCGATGTCGTGCAGGGCGGTGGTCAGGCCGGACTCGCCGACGACGTAGGCGGTGCCGTTCGGGCGCTGATTGTGCAGGAAGGTCGCGGTCGCGAGCGCGGACGTCCAGAGCGACTTCTCCGGGATGTCGAGGCCGGACTGCAGCAGTCGGGCATGCAGGTCGCGGGGCGTGCGGATGGAGTTGTTGGTGAGCACGACGAACGGGGTTCCGGACTCCTGCAGTTCGGTCAGGAACGCGTCGGCGCCGGGAACCAGGTGCTCCTCGTGGACCAGGACCCCGTCCATGTCCATCAGATACGTCCAGCCGGGGGCCTGCACGTCGGTGGTCACCCGTCCAGTGTGCGCGCCAGCCCACCGCCGCGCGCGTGGGGACGTCGCCTATTCGCCGTCATACGCCCTCTGCAACGCGCCGATGTCGAGCTTGCGCATCTGCATCATCGCCGCGACGGCCCGCTGGGCGCCCGCGGCGTCGGGGCCGCCGAGGATGGCGGGCAACGCCGACGGCACGATCTGCCAGGACAACCCGAACCTGTCCTTGAGCCAGCCGCATTGCGACTCCTCGCCGCCGTCGGCGGTGAGCGCCTCCCAGTAGCGGTCGACCTCGGCCTGGTCGGCGCAGTCCACCTGGAACGAGATCGCCTCGGTGAACGAGAACTCCGGCCCGCCGTTGAGCGCGGTGAAGTCCTGACCGTTCAGGGTGAACGCGACGGTCATCGCGGTGCCCGCCGGTTTGGGCATGCCCTCCCCGTACCGGCTGATCTCGCCGATCGACGAGTTCGCGAAGATTCCGGTGTAGAAGGCCGCTGCCTCCTCGGCCTGCGAGTCGAACCACAAGCAGGGCGTGAACTTCTGCATGACGGTCGGTCCTCTCGGTGCGATGTCGCGTGGACGTCGGTGTCCTCACATGGACTGACCGGAACCGCGGCCCGAACTCATCGGGTCCGGTCAGAACCGGCGGATCTGGTTGATCGGCGGCATCTGCGACAGCGGCATCAACCCGACCGGCACCCCGGCGCCGTACGCGTTGAACACCTGACCGAACCCGGCGTAGATGCCGACGTGATCGTTCGCGGCCCGGAAGGTGATGATGTCGCCGGGTGCCAGCGCCGCGAACGGAATCGGGGTGCCCGCCCACGCCTGGTCCTGACTGACCCGGGGCAACTGCACGCCCGCCTGCCGGAACGCCCACTGGACCAGGCCGGAGCAGTCCCAGGCGTTCGGTCCGACGCCGCCCCACAGGTACGGCTTCCCGGTTTGGGTGGTCGCGGCGGCGAGGGCGGTCAATCCGGCTGGCGAGGAGATCGGCAGCGGAATCGCCGAGCTGCCCGCACTGACCGACCCCGAGGAACTGCCCGAACTGCCGGCGCTGCCGACGGCGAGGGCAGGCGCCGCGGGCAGGGTGACCGCGCAGAGCGTCAGGGCAGCCGCGGCCCCTGCACGCCTCAGGTGACTTGTTCGTCGATGCGATGAGTTCACGGGCACGTCCTCCTCGGTCGGACACGGACAGCGGTCACTAGGTGGATCACGATCGGGTGGCGGTGTGTTACAGATCACGACCATTGTCGCCCGAATCGTCACCTCCGTCCTGCCGAGCGCCGCCCGCGCGTGGCCCGGCGCGTGACCTCCCGCCGTGACACGATGAGCCGGTGGCCGACGCCCCGAACCCACCGCCGAACCGCCCCGACGAGCGGTTCACCCTCGCCAGCGAGCGCACCTTCCTGGCCTGGATCCGCACCTCGCTCGGCCTGCTCGCCGGCGGCATCGCGATGGTGCACCTGGTCCCCGAGTTCGGCACCGGTTGGGTGCGCACCCTGCTCGGACTCGTCCTGATCCTCCTCGCGGTCGCGGCGCCGATCGCCGGGCTACACCGGTGGCTGCAGGTGCGGCGCGCGCTCGAGGCGGGTGCGCCGATGCCGGAGGAACGCGACCTGTGGGTGTTCGCCGTCGCGATCGCCGGGGTCGCGGCCTTCGCCGCCGTCGTCACCGTGCTCGGGTCCTGAGCGACCGGTCGGCCCCACTGCCGCATCGGTCCGGCGATTCGTTTAGCGTCGCGAGAGGCGCCGCGTCGGGCGGCAGCACCCCAGATCCCAGGAGGAACGGTGGCACTCAAGCTCGGGTACAAGGCGTCGGCGGAGCAGTTCGGGCCGCGGGAGTTGGTGGAGTTGGCGGTCCTCGCGGAGGAGCGGGGGATGGATTCGGC
>NZ_JBHXNU010000014.1:122131-137709 GCF_042719255.1 Rhodococcus sp. NPDC058532 | reverse complement strand
GGCCCCGGCGGCACCCGCAGCGGCGGCCCCCGCCGCTCCGGCGGCTCCGGCACCGCGACCGGCCGCACCGGGCCCCAAGCCCGGACCGAAGGCGCCGCGGGTCGGCAACAACCCGTACTCGTCGGCCCCGGCTGAGCGTCCGGCACCGCGCCCGGCGCCGCGGCCCGGCGGCCCGCGACCGGGTCCCGGCCAGGCAGGTCCCCGTCCGGTTCCCGGCGCCCCGCGCCCCCAGGCGGGACCCGGCGGTCCCCGTCCGGCTCCGGGCCAGGGCGGCCCGCGGCCGAGCCCCGGCTCGATGCCCCCGCGCCCGAATCCCGGCGCGATGCCCGCGCGTTCGTCCCGTCCGGCGCCCGGCGCCGGTCGCCCCGGCGGCGGCCGTCCCGGCGGCCCGGGTGGGCGTCCCGGCGGCGGTGGCGGCGGCTACCGCGGCGGTGGCGGCGGCGCCCCGGGTGCTCCCGGTGCCGGCGCACCCGCGGGTGGAGGCTTCCGCGGTCGTCCCGGCGGCGGCGGTCGCCCCGGTCAGCGCGGTGCCGCGGCAGGAGCGTTCGGTCGTCCCGGTGGCGCGCCCCGGCGTGGCCGCAAGTCGAAGCGGCAGAAGCGGCAAGAGTACGACTCCATGCAGGCACCCGCCGTCGGCGGCGTGCGGCTGCCCCGCGGCAACGGCGAGACCATCCGGCTCGCCCGCGGTGCGTCCCTGTCGGACTTCGCCGAGAAGATCGACGTCAACCCGTCGGCACTGGTCCAGGCGCTGTTCAACCTGGGCGAGATGGTCACGGCGACGCAGTCCGTCAACGACGAGACCCTTGAGCTGCTCGGCGGCGAGATGAACTACGTCGTCCAAGTCGTCAGCCCGGAGGACGAGGACCGCGAGCTCCTCGAGTCGTTCGACCTCACCTACGGCGAGGACGCGGGCGGCGAGGAGGACCTCGAGCAGCGTCCGCCGGTGGTCACCGTCATGGGTCACGTCGACCACGGCAAGACCCGCCTGCTGGACACGATCCGCAAGGCCAACGTCCGCGAGGGCGAGGCCGGTGGCATCACCCAGCACATCGGCGCCTACCAGGTGCTGACCGAGCTGGACGGCGTCGAGCGGCTGGTGACGTTCATCGACACCCCGGGCCACGAGGCGTTCACCGCCATGCGTGCCCGTGGTGCGAAGGCCACCGACATCGCGATCCTGGTCGTCGCGGCCGACGACGGCGTCATGCCGCAGACGGTCGAGGCGATCAACCACGCCCAGGCGGCCGACGTGCCGATCGTGGTCGCGGTCAACAAGATCGACAAGGAGGGCGCCGACCCGGCGAAGATCCGCGGTCAGCTCACCGAGTACGGCCTGGTCGCCGAGGAGTACGGCGGCGAGACCATGTTCGTCGACATCTCCGCCAAGCAGGGCACCAACATCGAGCACCTGCTCGAGGCGGTCCTGCTCACCGCGGACGCGTCGCTGGACCTGCGTGCCAACCCGGACATGGACGCCCAGGGTGTCGCCATCGAGGCGCACCTCGACCGCGGCCGCGGCCCGGTGGCGACCGTGCTCATCCAGCGCGGCACCCTGCGGGTCGGCGACTCGATCGTCGCGGGCGACGCCTACGGTCGCGTGCGCCGCATGGTCGACGAGCACGGCGACGACGTCCTCGAGGCGCTGCCGTCGCGTCCGGTCCAGGTCATCGGCTTCACGTCGGTGCCCGGTGCGGGCGACAACCTGCTCGTCGTCGACGAGGACCGGATCGCACGGCAGATCGCGGACCGGCGCAACGCCCGCAAGCGCAACGCGCTCGCGGCCCGCAGCCGCAAGCGGATCAGCCTCGAGGATCTGGATGCCGCGCTCAAGGAGCACAACGAGCTCAACCTCATCCTCAAGGGCGACAACTCCGGCACCGTGGAGGCCCTCGAGGAGGCGCTGCTCGGGATCGAGATCGACGACGAGGTGCAGCTGCGGGTCATCGACCGCGGTGTCGGTGGCATCACCGAGACCAACGTCAACCTGGCGTCGGCGTCGAACGCGATCATCATCGGCTTCAACGTCCGCGCGGAGGGCAAGGCGACCGAGCTCGCCAACCGCGAGGGCGTCGACATCCGGTACTACTCGGTGATCTACCAGGCCATCGACGAGATCGAGAAGGCCCTCAAGGGCATGCTCAAGCCGGTCTACGAAGAGGTCGAGCTCGGCAAGGCGGAGATCCGTGCGATGTTCCGGTCCTCGAAGGTCGGCAACATCGCGGGCTGCCTGGTCACCTCCGGCATCATGCGGCGCAACGCGAAGGCCCGCCTGCTGCGGGACAACGTCGTCGTCGCGGAGACGGTCACCATCTCCTCGCTGAAGCGGGAGAAGGACGACGCCACCGAGGTGCGCGAGGGTTACGAGTGCGGTCTGACCGTCACCTACAGCGACATCAAGGTCGGTGACGTGATCGAGGCGTACGAGCTGCGCGAGAAGCCGCGCGACTAGATCGCAACCGTGGGTGTCCCGTGGGCCTGCCCGGCCCGCGGGGCACCCCGTGATCGTGTGGAGGCCGGTTGTATCTCGGTGCCCTGGAACTGGACGTGCTGCTCGGTGACGTCCGGTCCCTGAAGGAGAAGCGTTCGGTGGTCAAGCCCGTGATCGCCGCGCTTGCCCGGTTCGGGGTGTCGGTCGCGGAGACCGGTGACCAGGACCGCTACCGCCGCGCCGAGATCGGTGTTGCGGTGGCGAGTGCCGACGTCGGGCACCTCACCGAGGTCCTCGACACCTGTGAGCGCGCGGTCGCGGCCCGCCCGGAACTGCAGTTGCTGTCCGCGCGTCGCAGGTTGTTCGGCCCCGAGGACTGAACCCCGGTTGATGCGGGCATCCGGCCAGGGTGTATTTCATGTATTTCAATTGTTGGCGGCGGCGTCACCGTCAGGAGCGATCCGGCGCCGCCGTGTGAGAAGGGACTCCGGTCATGGCAGATCCGGCGCGGGCACGCAAGCTCGCCAAGCGCATCGCGACGATCGTGGCATCGGCGATCGACCACGAGATCAAGGATCCGCGGCTCGACTACGTCACCATCACCGACGCGAAGGTGACCGCCGACCTGCACGACGCGACCGTGTTCTACACGGTCCGCGGCGTCGATCTCGGCAGTGAACCCGACCACGAGGGTGCCGCGGCAGGCCTGGCGAAGGCGACCGGGGTGCTGCGGTCGAAGGTGGGTGCGGGCACCGGGGTCCGGTTCACCCCGACCCTGACGTTTGTCGCGGACACCGTCCCCGACGCGGCCCGGCACATGGAGGAACTGCTGGCCCGGGCCCGCGCGGCCGACGACGAGGTCGCGAAGGCGCGGGAGGGCGCGGCGCACGCCGGCGACGAGGACCCGTATCGGGAGCAACGGGCCGCGGCCGACGACGACGCCCGCGACGCCGACTAGGACCGGGCAATGACCGTGACCCCGCAGACATCACAGCCGCAGGAACCGTCGCGGGACATCGACCTCGCGACCGCGGTGACCCTGCTGTCGGACGCCACCTCGGTGACGGTGCTGTGCCACGTCCAACCGGACGCCGACACCATCGGCAGCGGGCTGGCGCTTGCGTTGGCGCTCGACCGCAGGGGCACGCCGGTGCAGGTGTCGTTCGCGCAACCCGCGGTGCTTCCGGAGTCGATGCGCACCCTGCCCGGGGTGTCGCTGCTGGTCCCGCCGGACGAGGTGGCCGAGGTCGCGGACCTGGTCGTGACGGTGGACTGCGGCAGCCGCGGCAGGCTGGGGCGCCTCGGTGACCGGCTGGACGCCGCCCGCGTGACGCTGGTCATCGACCACCATCGGTCGAATACCCGCTACGGGCACCACAACCTGATCGACGATTCGGCCGAGGCCACCGCGGCCGTGCTGACCCGGCTGTTCGACCGGTGGGGGGTCGAGATCGACCGGGACATCGCACACTGCCTGTTCGCTGGCCTGGTCACCGACACCGGGTCGTTCCGGTGGGTGCAGCCGGGCACGCATGCGCTCGCCGAACGCCTGATCGACACCGGCATCGACTCGGCGGGCATCACCCGCCGGCTGCTGGACACGCACCCGTTCGGATGGCTGCCAATGCTGTCGACCGTGCTCGGGTCGGCGCAGCTGGTGCCGGACGCCGCCGGTGGACGCGGTCTGGTGTACGCGCTGATCCGGTACCAGGACACCGCCGGACTCGGCGCCGAGGAGATCGAGTCCGTCATCGACATCGTCCGCACCACCGCGGAAGCGGAGGTCGCGTCGGTGCTCAAGGAGAACGAACCCGGCGTCTGGTCGGTGTCGTTGCGCTCGAAGTCGGCGATCGACGTCTCCGATGTCGCGGCGCGGCTCGGCGGAGGCGGGCACCGCTTCGCGTCCGGCTACACGGCCGAGGGCGAGGCGGACGACGTGATCACGGACCTGCTGGCGACCGTTGGCTGACCCGCTCGGCGACGAGGTACGGGCGGACGACCGGCCGTCGACCCGCCGGATCCTCGGGTTGGCGCTGCCCGCGCTGGGCGTGCTCGCCGCCGAGCCGCTGTACCTGCTGTTCGACATCGCCGTCGTCGGGCACCTGAACGCGCTCGCGTTGGCGGGTCTCGCGGTCGGCGGGTTGATCCTGGCGCAGGTCAGCACCCAGCTGACCTTCCTGTCGTACGGCACGACCGCGCGCGCGTCCCGGCTGCACGGCTCCGGGGACGAACGCGGCGCGGTCGGGGAGGGCGTGCAGGCCACCTATCTGGCCGCCGCGATCGGGATCGGGATCATCGTCGCCGTGCAGGTGCTGGCGGCACCGGTCACCGCGTTGATCGCGGGCGGCGCCGACATCGCTGCGGAGGCGGCGGACTGGTTGCGCGTCGCGGTGTTCGGTGCACCGATGATCCTGATCGCGATGGCGGGCAACGGGTGGATGCGTGGTGTCCAGAACACGATGCGGCCACTGCGGTTCGTCCTCGCCGGGCTCGCGTTGTCCGCGGTGGCCTGCCCGATCCTGGTGCACGGGCTGTTCGGGGCGCCGCGGATGGAACTGGTCGGGTCGGCGGTCGCGAACGTGGCTGGCCAGGTGGTGACGGCGTCCTGCTTCGCGGCGGCGCTGATCCGGTCCGGGGTCCCGCTGCGGCCCCGGTCCTCGGTGATGCGCGCCCAGGTGGTGCTCGGGCGGGACCTGATCCTGCGGAGCCTGGCGTTTCAGGCCTGCTTCCTGTCCGCCGCGGCGGTGGCGTCCCGGTTCGGGGCCGCCTCCGTGGCCGCGCACCAGGTGGTGCTGCAGCTGTGGAATCTCGTCGCGCTGACCCTCGATTCGCTGGCGATCGCCGCACAGACCCTGGTCGGTGCCGCGCTCGGTGCGGGCCGGGTCGCCGGTGCGCGGGCGCTGGCCCGCAGGCTGACCGGATGGTCGACCGTCTTCGCGCTGCTGCTGGCCGCGGTCTTCGTGCTCGGCCATCGGGTGGTCCCGACCCTGTTCACGCCCGACGCCGACGTCCAGCAGCAGATCACGGTCATCTGGTGGTTCTTCGTGGCGATCATGCCGGTCGCGGGTGTGGTGTTCGCGCTCGACGGGGTGCTGCTCGGGGCCGGGGACGCCGCGTTCCTGCGGAACGCCACCCTGGCCTGCGCGGTCGTCGGATTCCTGCCGCCGATCTGGCTCTCGCTCGCGTACGACTGGGGGCTGGCAGGAATCTGGACGGGGCTGACGGTGTTCATGCTGCTGCGGATGCTTGCGGTCGTGCTGCGGGCACGATCGGGGCGCTGGGCCGTCGGCGGTGCCGACATCCAGCGTTCGGTCGGCGGTGCCGACAGTCAGCGTTCGGTCGGCGGTGCCGACATCCAGTCGAGAAACCAGGCGCGAAAGAGTGGGACGGGAAGGTAGTTGGCGTGACACGCAAGCTGTGGGCGGTGAGCGACATCCATGTCGGGCACAAGGGGAATCGTCCCGTCACCGAGGAGTTGTACCCGGAGTCGCCGCAGGACTGGCTGATCCTCGCCGGTGACGTGTCGGAGAAGACCGACGACATCGCGTGGGCGCTGAAGACGCTGCGCGGCCGGTTCGAGAAGGTGATCTGGGTGCCGGGCAACCACGAACTGTGGACCACGGCGAAGGACCCGGTGCAGATCCACGGCGCCGCCCGGTACGACTACCTCGTCACGATGTGCCGCGAACTCGGCGTGCTCACCCCCGAGGACCCGTACCCGGTGTGGGACGGGGAGGGTGGCCCGGCGACGCTCGTACCGATGTTCCTGCTCTACGACTACACGTTCCGGCCCGAGGGCACCGCGACCAAGGAGGAGGCCCTCGAGTACGCCCGCGACAAGAACGTCGTCGCCACCGACGAGTTCCTGCTCTCCTCGGAGCCGTACGCGACCCGCGACGCCTGGTGCGCGGCCCGGCTGGAAACGACCCGGGCCCGCCTCGACGCGCTCGACCTGTCCATCCCGACGGTGCTGATCAACCACTTCCCGCTGGTCCGGGAACCGACCCGGGTGCTGTTCTACCCGGAGTTCTCGCTGTGGTGCGGCACCGAACGGACGGCGGACTGGCACACCCGGTACAACGCGATCTGCAGTGTCTACGGGCACCTGCACATCCCGCGCACCACCTGGTATGACGGGGTCCGGTTCGAGGAGGTCTCGCTGGGCTACCCGCGCGAGTGGCAGCGCCGCGGGCTGCCGGAGAAGCTGTTGCGGCAGATCCTGCCGGTGCCGGAGTACGGTCCGGGCACGCTCAACAAGTGGGGCGGGCATTTCAAGGTGACCGCCGAGCAGGAGGCGGAGATGGAACGAATGAGGGCGGCACGCGCGTGATCGAGAAGATTCTCCCGGCAGGTGTGGAGTATGCGGAACTGTTCGCCGACCCGCCGGAACTCCAGCCGCACCCGAGCGAGGCCGCGCTAATCGCGAAGGCCGTCGAGAAGCGGCGGCGCGAGTTCGTCAGCGTTCGGCACTGTGCCCGTCAGGCGCTGGGCAAGCTCGGCGTCGACCCGGCTCCGATCCTCAAGGGTGAGCGGGGGGTTCCGCTGTTCCCGCGGGGTGTGGTCGGCAGCCTGACCCACTGCGACGGCTACCGCGGCGCGGTGCTCGGCTACTCGATGGCGGTCCGCTCGGTGGGCATCGACGCCGAACCGCACGGACCGCTCCCGGACGGGGTGCTCGAGGCGGTCAGCCTGCCCGCCGAACGCGACTGGCTCGCCGGCGGCACCCCCGATGGCGTCGCCGTGCACTGGGATCGGTTGCTGTTCTGCGCGAAGGAGGCCACCTACAAGGCGTGGTTCCCGCTGACCTACCGCTGGCTCGGGTTCGAGGACGCGCACATCACGTTCACCCTCGGCGCGTCGGACGGGGACACCGCGACCGGCACCTTCCACACCGACCTACTGGTGTCGGGGGAGACGAAGGACGGCCCGCCGCTATCGTCGTTCGACGGTCGCTGGCTCGTCGACGGCGGCCTGGTGATCGCCGCCATCACGGTCCAGTAGGCTCGAAAACCGTGTCTGCTCACCGCCCCCCGTCCTCCGGCCTGCACGGCGCCGGGTTGTTGATCGTCGACAAGGACGCGGGCATGACCAGTCACGACGTCGTGGCGAAGTGCCGGAAGATCCTGCATACCCGCAAGGTCGGGCATGCGGGCACGCTGGACCCGATGGCCACCGGGGTGCTGGTCCTCGGTGTGGAGCGCGCGACCAAGCTGCTCGGTCTGCTGTCACTGACCACCAAGGCGTACTCGGCCACGATCCGGCTCGGGCAATCCACCTCCACCGATGACGCGGAGGGCGAGGTGCTCGCCGACGCGGACGCCTCCGCCGTCGGTGACGAGCAGGTTGCCGCGGTGATCGCGACCCTGACCGGGAACATCGAGCAGGTGCCGACCCGGGTCAGCGCGATCAAGGTGGACGGACAGCGCGCGCACAAGCTGGTCCGCGAGGGCGCCGAGTTCGAGCTCGAGGCGCGGCCGGTCACCGTGGACCGGTTCGATGTGACCGCCATCCGCAGGCCGGGCACCTTCGTCGACGTCGATGTCGAGGTGGAGTGCTCGTCGGGCACCTACGTGCGGGCCCTTGCGCGGGATCTCGGTGCCGCGCTCGGCGTCGGCGGGCACCTGACGGCGCTGCGCCGCACCCGGGTCGGACCGTTCACCCTTGAGCATGCCCGCACCCTCGACCGGCTGGCCGACGACCCCGCGGTCAGCCTGGACATCGATTCGGCCTGCCAGACGGCGTTCGCGCACCGGCCGATCACCGCGGCCGAGGCCGAGTCGATCAGCCAGGGCCGCTGGCTCGAGCCGATCGGCATCCCCGGCACCTACGCCGCGATCGATCCCGGCGGGCACACCATCGCGTTGCTGCAGGAGCGCGGTCGCCGGGCGAGTTCGGTGATGGTCGTCCGCCCGGCGACCCTACGGGAGAGCTGAGCCTCAGCCCTCGCGGTCCCGCTCCGGGGCGGGGACCGGAACCGGGGCCTCGGCGCGGGGCCGGAACAGCCGCCACGCCACGACCAGCAGCGCCGCGCCGCCGAGCAGCGCCGCCAGCGTGGTCATCGGGATCGCACCGGCCAGCCGCAGGACCCAGCTCTCGAGTGCGACGCCGGTGTCCGCGCCGACCGCTCCGGCCAGCGCGGACGTGCCGTCCGAGACGAGGAACAGCACCCCGACCGCGACGAAGAAGAGACCGGAGAGCAGCGAGGTCGTGTGCAACTCGACCCGCCCGACGGTGAGCACCCGGCCACGCAGCCAGCGGCGGCGGCCGAGGTCGAATCGATCCCACACCGCGGCCATCACGAACAGCGGCATCGCCATGCCGAGGGCATAGACCGCGAGCAGCGACCCGCCGTGCAGCGGTGACGAACTCAGCGCCGCGACGGTGAGGATCGACCCGAGGATGGGGCCGACGCAGAACCCGGACAGGCCGTAGACCATGCCGAGCAGGTAGACCGAGCCGGCCCGGTCCGACCGGCCCTGCCGGGCCATCGCGCGCTGCGCGAACCCGAACGAGAAGCCGCGGCCGACGATCTGAAGGATCCCCATCGCGATGATGGTCAGGCCGCCGACGGTGATCACCGTCTCGCGGTGGGTGCTGAGCACCCCGCCCAGCAGCGACCCGGCCGCCCCGAGCGGCACCAGGGTGGTGCACAGGCCGAGGTAGAAGGTTCCGGTGCGGGCGACGAGCCTTCCGGTGGAGCCGAACGAGTACGCGAAGAAGCTGGGCAGCAGCAGGGCGCTGCAGGGGCTCAGCAGCGCAAGCAGCCCGCCGAGGAAGGCTGCGCCGTACCCGATTCCGGCATTCACTGCCCGCCGCCAGGCGCCTCGTCGAGCAGACCCGCCTCGATGACGGCGATCATCTGCTCGACCGGGCGGGCGCCGAGGATCGGCCTGCCGTTGATCAGGAACGCGGGCGTCGAGTTGACGCCGATGCCGACCGCCTCGGTGATGTCGGCGGTGACCGCGGCCCGCGCGGCATCGGAATCCAGGTCGGCCCGGAACCGATCGAGGTCCCCGACCCCGGCCAGTCCCGCCCATTCGGTCAGCCGGTCGGCGGTGAACACGCCGGTGTTCTTCTTGGCGGGGGCATTCTCGAACATCAACTCGTGCAGTTCCCAGAACCGGCCCTGCTGCCCGGCGGCCCAGCCTGCCCGCGCGGCCCGCTCGGACTCCTCCCCGAAGAAGGCGAGGTTGCGCCACTCGATCCGCAGCAGGCCGCGGTCCACGTACTTCGCGACGAGTTCGGGCTCGGTGGTCTGGGCGAACTGGCGGCAGTACGGGCATTGCAGATCGGAGTACTCGATCATCACCACCGGTGCGGTCGGCGAGCCGAGCGCCATCGGGTCGGCGGGGTCGCGGCGGGCCAGGGTTGCCAGGTCCCGGTACATGTCGTTGTTGGCGTACTGGCCGGTGGCTGCCGAGGGCTCGGAGTCGGGTTCGGGTTCGGTGCTGGTGCTGCTCACGATCTGGGCGATGGCGATGACCAGCAGGACGACCGCGGCGAGGGCGGCCGCGACGGCCGCGATTCGGCGGGTCGGTGAGCCGGTGGGCACGGTGCTGGACGGGGAGGTGCGGGAACGGGGGGACATGACGGGACGACTCCTGTCTGCGCGCCGACACTGCTCGGCGCGTGCTGCGAATGAAGGGTGGTGACGACACCGCCGCGGGCGCCCGCTTGGGGCACCGTCGCGGTCGGTGGGTCATCTAAATTCGCAGGACGGTGGACAGGTCGAGGGCCGGTGACGGGGGGCCGGTGGTGTCGATCGGGACGAAGCCGCGCTGGCCGGGTCGCTCGAGGCGCATCGACGCGGGCCCGTCGAGGACGGTGAGCGGCAGGCGATGGTCCTCGCGGTGCGGCACGGAGCTCTGCATCGGGGTGGTCGGATCGGTGGGTGCACGGCGGCATCCGCCCGCGCGGTCGGCGGCCTCCTCGGCGCCTGCCTGCGTGCCCTGCGCGACGGCCGACGCGGCCGCCGCCGACGACCCGGCCGGGTCGTCGGCAACGGCCGCCGGTTCGGTGTACGTGCACGCGACCACGATGCCGACCAGGAGCCCGATGATCGCGGTGGCCAGGCCCCGCAGCAGCACCGGTCGGCGTCGACGCGTCACGCCGGGCCGCCCGATCAGTGGTCCACCAGCCAGATCGCCTCGGCCGCCGGGGTGCCCAGTTCGACGGCGCCTCCCGACGGGTCGGTGGTCTCGCCGAGCCGCACCGACAGGGTGCCCGCGTAGTCGCGTCGTTCGACGACGGCGATGGTCACGTCCAACGCGATCCCGACGGAGTCGAAGTACCGCAGCATCGCCGGGTCCGAGTCGGAGATCCGGGCGACGACGCCGGATTCGCCGTCGGTGAAGTCGCTGAGCTGGCGGGCCGCCGGCGTGGGGATGGTGCCGTCCGCGGTCGGGATCGGGTCGCCGTGCGGGTCGCGTTCGGGGTGCCCCAGCTTGGCGTCCATCCGCTCGATCATCAGGTCCGAGACCGCGTGCTCGAGCACCTCCGCCTCGTCGTGCACCTCGTCCCAGCCGTAGCCGAGTTCGCAGACGAGGTACGTCTCGATCAGCCGGTGCCTGCGCACCATCGCGACCGCGGCGGACCGGCCGCTGTCGGTCAGGGAGATCGACCCGTATCGGGCATGGTCGACGAGCCCCTGGTCGGCGAGCTTGCGGATCGCCTCGGACACCGTCGACGCGGACACCCCGATCCGTTCGGCGAGCATCTTGGTCGACACCTGCTCACCCGACCATTCCCCGGCCGTCCAGATCACCTTCAGGTAGTCCTGGGCGACGGGCGTCAGGACAATGTCATCGGTCGTCTCGTCGGATCCACGCTTACGGTCGGGCACGAATCGAGCTTAGGCAATGCGCTGTCGGGGTGACACGTCGACACTCGTGGCAGTGCCGAACGCGACGTGCGTCGGCGGTGCCGACAGTGACGTGCGTCGGCGGTGCCGACCGTGACGTCCAGCGCGGTGGGTCGTAGGCTTCCAGGCGTGCAGAGATGGCGAGGGCTCGACGACGTTCCTGCCGACTGGGGCCGTTGCGTACTCACGATCGGCGTTTTCGACGGTGTGCACCGCGGGCACGCCCAGCTGATCGGTCGGGCGGTCAAGGCGGCGAGTGAACGGGGAATCCCCAGTGTGCTCATGACTTTCGATCCGCACCCGATGGAGGTGGTGCGGGCCGGCAGTCATCCGGCGCAGTTGACCACGCTGCGGAGGAGGGCCGAGCTGGCCGAGGAACTGGGCATCGACGTGTTCTTCGTCGTCCCGTTCACCGCGGAGTTCATGAAGCTCAGCCCGGAACAGTACGCCCACGAGATCCTCGTGGAGCGGTTGCACGTCGCCGAGGTCGTGGTGGGGGAGAACTTCACCTTCGGCAGGAAGGCGGCGGGCACCGTCCCGATGCTCCGCGACATCGGCGCCCGATTCGGGTTCGCCGTCGACGGGGTCAATCTGCTCGCCGAGCACGCGGTCACCTTCTCGTCCACCTACATCCGCTCGTGTGTGGATGCGGGCGACGTGACCGCGGCCGCGGAGGCGCTCGGCAGGCCGCACCGCGTCGAGGGTGTTGTGGTGCACGGCGAAAAGCGGGGTCGCGACCTCGGCTTCCCGACCGCGAACGTCTCGCCGCCCGAGCATGCCGCGATCCCCGCCGACGGCGTCTACGCCGCGTGGTTCACCGTGCTCACCCAGGACCCGGTCGAGGGCTCGCTGACCCCCGGGGTTGCGCACATGGCCGCGGTGTCGGTGGGCACCAATCCGACGTTCTCGGGCCGGACCCGGACCGTCGAGGCCTACGTCCTCGACGTGTCGCCGGACCTGTACGGCCAGCACGTCGCCGTCGACTTCGTGCGCCGCCTACGGGGGATGGACCGGTTCGACTCGGTGGAGGCGCTGATCGCGCAGATGGGCCGGGATGTGGACGAGACCCGTGACCTGCTTGGGCGGGCGAGCGACCTCGGCTGACGCCGGGCGGGGGTCGGTGAAGCGCCTGGTAGGATCTGCTCTCGGTGTGTGCTGCGGTCTGCGGCGGCCGCGCCACGCGGGTCCGCCCGTGTTTTCGTCGCGCAGACATCAGTAACAGGAGTGACAGTGGCGCTGACCACCGAACAGAAGAAGGCCGTCCTCTCCGAGTACGGGCTGCACGAGACCGACACCGGTTCGCCGGAGGCGCAGGTTGCGCTGCTGACCAAGCGGATCGTCGATCTCACCGAGCACCTCAAGATGCACAAGCACGATCACCACTCCCGCCGCGGCCTGCTGCTGCTGGTCGGACGTCGTCGTCGTCTGCTCAAGTACGTCCAGAAGGTCGACATCGCGCGTTACCGTTCGCTCATCGAGCGTCTGGGCCTGCGTCGATAAGAATGATCTCTCGTCCGGTACCGCCCGCGACACGGTGGGTCGGTGCGGACGTGAACATCCCGGTAGCCAACGAGGCGAGTGCATAGACTGACCTCGTTGGCTACCGGTGTTTGTCGGGTGGTGCGGCGTCCGGAACGGCGACCGAACCCCCGGTGGACACGGTTCCATCGCGAACCACCTGGATCCACGAGGGATCCCGCCGTACGTGCCGAGGTCGTGGCAGTCGGTCTTCGGTAGTGGCCACTCGCACGGTCGTCGAGATGCACGATCTGCGAAGGGCTTCGATCGATGGCCGCCTCCGCGACGGTGCCGGCCCGCCAGCGGAAACGCCGGGCGCGGCACCCGGGTAGGTGCGCGTCGCCGCCACGAGCGCGGCGACGACCATGCGGATACGGCGAAGACGAAGAGGGAAGAGAAGAGAAGACATGACAAACAATTCCGCAGTCGAGGTCGACGAGGGCGTGTTCGAGTCCACCGCCGTCATCGACAACGGGGCCTACGGCACCCGCACCATCCGTTTCGAGACCGGCCGCCTCGCGCAGCAGGCCGCCGGCGCCGTCGTCGCCTACCTCGACGACGAGACCATGCTGCTGTCGGCCACCTCGGCCAGCAAGCAGCCCAAGGAGCACTTCGACTTCTTCCCGCTGACGGTGGACGTCGAGGAGCGCATGTACGCCGCGGGCCGTATCCCCGGCTCGTTCTTCCGTCGCGAGGGCCGCCCCTCCACCGACGCGATCCTCACCTGCCGCCTGATCGACCGGCCGCTGCGCCCGTCGTTCGTCGACGGCCTGCGCAACGAGATCCAGGTCGTCGTCACGGTCCTGAGCCTGGACCCGAAGGACCTGTACGACGTCGTCGCGATCAACGCGGCGTCCGCGTCCACGCAGATCGCGGGCCTGCCGTTCTCCGGTCCGGTCGGCGGTGTGCGCGTCGCCCTGATCACGTCCGAGGAGAACAAGGCAGGCCAGTGGGTCGCGTTCCCGACGGTCGAGCAGCTCGAGAACGCCGTCTTCGACATGGTCGTCGCCGGCCGCGTCGTCGAGTCCGGTGACGTCGCGATCATGATGGTCGAGGCCGAGGCCACCGACAACGTCATCGCGCTGATCGACGGCGGCGCGCAGGCGCCGACCGAGGCGATCGTCGCGCAGGGCCTCGAGGCCGCCAAGCCGTTCATCGCCAGCCTGTGCCAGGCACAGCAGGCGCTGGCGACCGCATCCTCGCGGCCGACCGGTGACTACCCGGTGTTCCCGGCCTACCAGGACGACGTCTACGCCGCCGTCGCCGCGGCCGCGACGGACAAGCTGTCGGCCGCGCTGACCATTGCGGGCAAGCAGGAGCGCGACGACCGGACCGACGAGGTCAAGCTCGAGGTGCTCGAGCAGGTCGCGCCGACGTTCGAGGGCCGCGAGAAGGAGATCGGCGCTGCGTTCCGCTCGCTGACCAAGAAGCTCGTCCGCCAGCGGATCCTCACGGACCACTTCCGCATCGACGGCCGCGGCATCACCGACATCCGGTCGCTGTCCGCCGAGGTCGCCGTGATCCCGCGGGCACACGGCTCCGCGCTGTTCGAGCGTGGCGAGACCCAGATCATGGGCGTCACCACCCTCGACATGGTCAAGATGGCGCAGCAGATCGACTCGCTGGGCCCCGAGACCAGCAAGCGCTACATGCACCACTACAACTTCCCGCCGTACTCGACCGGTGAGACCGGCCGCGTCGGCTCCCCGAAGCGCCGCGAGATCGGCCACGGCGCCCTCGCCGAGCGGGCCCTGATGCCGGTGCTGCCGAGCGTCGAGGAGTTCCCGTACGCGATCCGTCAGGTCTCGGAGGCGCTCAGCTCCAACGGCTCCACCTCGATGGGGTCGGTCTGTGCCTCGACGCTGTCGCTGCTCAACGCGGGCGTGCCGCTGAAGGCGCCGGTCGCGGGCATCGCGATGGGCCTGGTGTCCGACGAGGTCGACGGCGAGACCCGCTACGTGGCCCTGACCGACATCCTCGGCGCCGAGGATGCGTTCGGCGACATGGACTTCAAGGTCGCCGGCACCAAGGACTTCGTCACCGCGCTCCAGCTCGACACCAAGCTCGACGGCATCCCGTCGCAGGTGCTGGCCGGTGCGCTGTCCCAGGCGCACGATGCCCGCACCACGATCCTCGAGGTGATGGCCGAGGCCATCGACACCCCGGACGAGATGAGCGCGTACGCCCCGCGGATCACCACCATCAAGGTGCCCGTGGACAAGATCGGTGAGGTCATCGGCCCCAAGGGCAAGATGATCAACTCGATCACCGAGCAGACCGGTGCGAACATCTCCATCGAGGATGACGGCACCGTGTTCGTCGGTGCGGCGGACGGTCCGTCCGCGCAGGCCGCGATCGACATGATCAACGCCATCGCCAACCCGCAGCTGCCCAAGGTGGGCGAGCGCTTCCTCGGCACGGTCGTCAAGACCACCGCCTTCGGTGCGTTCGTCTCGCTGCTGCCGGGTCGCGACGGACTGGTGCACATCTCCAAGCTGGGCAACGGCAAGCGGATCAGCAAGGTCGAGGACGTCGTGAACGTCGGCAGCAAGATCCGGGTCGAGATCGCGGACATCGACAACCGTGGCAAGATCTCGCTGGTTCCGGTCGACGAGGAGGGCGGCGACGCGGCGGCCGAGCAGGGCGCCGACGCCTGACCCCGAGGGTCTGATCTCCGGGGAGTGGGAACAAAGGCGCCGGGGGAGGAGGGAAAACACCTTTTCTTCTGTTGAGGAAAACCTATCCGCGGTGCCCTTTCCCCCCCCCCCCCCC
>NZ_JBHXNU010000014.1:0-122121 GCF_042719255.1 Rhodococcus sp. NPDC058532 | reverse complement strand
TTGGGGAGGGGGGGAGGGTGGAGACGGGGTGGCAGAGAGGGGCGCGGACGCCGGACATGGGGGGTTGGGTCTCGGGGGGGTCCCCCCGGCCACCGTGTGGCCGGGGGCACTCCCTTTTTTGTATGTGAGATGAAAATTTGGCCGCGGTGCCGTGTCCGCACTGCAATCGGCCCGCGGCGGTGGTTTGCTGATAGCCGTGAACGCAACGAAGGTTGTATTCGACAAGGCGGCCCAGTCGCGGAACCTGATTCTCGCGACCTGGACCTCGACCATCTGCTTCTGGGCCTGGAACATGATCGGCCCGATGTCGACCACCTATGCCGACCGGCTGGACCTGTCCAGTTCGCAGGCGTCGATGCTGGTTGCCACCCCGATCCTCGTCGGGTCGCTCGGCCGGATCGTCACCGGGCCGTTGACGGATCGGTACGGCGGCCGCGCACTGTTCGTCTTTGTCGCGTTGGCGTCGATCATTCCCGTTCTCGCGGTGGGCTTTTCGGCCAACCTCGATTCATACACCGGCCTGCTGGTGTCGGGCTTCCTGCTCGGCGTCGCCGGCACGGTGTTCGCGATCGGGATCCCGTTCGCCAAGTCGTGGTACGACGCAAGTCGGCACGGCTTCGCCACCGGAATCTTCGGTGCGGGCATGGTGGGTACCGCGCTGTCGGCCTTCTTCACGCCGCGATTCGTCCGGTGGTTCGGCCTCATCCCGACGCACATCATCATCGCGGTCGCGCTCGCCGCGACCGCGGGCCTGTGCGTGGTCGCGATGAAGGACTCACCCGCGTTCGCGCCGAACACCGAACCCGTCGTCCCCAAGCTGGTCGCCGCGTCGAAACTCCGTGTGACCTGGGAGATGTCATTCCTGTACGCGATCGTGTTCGGTGGCTTCGTCGCGTTCAGCAACTACCTGCCGACGTACATCAAGACGATCTACGACTTCTCCGCCGTCGACGCGGGCACCCGCACCGCGGCGTTCGCGCTCGCTGCCGTCATCGCCCGCCCGATCGGTGGTGCCCTGTCCGACCGGATCGCCCCGAAGTGGGTCGTGTTGGCCTCGCTGGCCGGGACGGCGGTGATGTCCGGGATCGCGATCATGAAGCCGCCGCCGGACGTCTGGTCGGCGACCGACTTCATTCTGCTTGCGATCTTCCTCGGCATCGGCACCGGCGGGGTGTTCGCCTGGGTGGCCCGCCGATCGCCCGCATCGAGCGTCGGTTCCGTCACCGGAATCGTTGCCGCGGCAGGCGGATTGGGCGGATACTTCCCGCCTCTGGTGATGGGCGCGACGTACGACGAGACGGACAACGACTACACCGTCGGCCTGGCGTTGCTGGTGGCGACCGCACTGGTTGCGTTGCTGTACACCGCCGTCAAGCTGCATGCGCGCGAGCCGGAGAAGTCGAGTGAACCCACGAGTTGACGAGGTCGGAACGGAACTGGGCGCGACAGCGCGGAGGAGGCTCACGTGACAGCCAAGGGAGCGGCCACCGGTGGCATGGTGGAGGACGCGCTGGTGCGCAGCGGGCGGTTCTTCACCCCGGGCACCGAGTCGGCGGACCGGCGGACCATCAGCAGGGAGGGCGGCCGGGACGGTGACATCTTCTACCGGGACCGGTGGAGTCACGACAAGGTGGTCCGGTCCACGCACGGGGTGAACTGCACCGGGTCGTGCTCGTGGAAGATCTACGTCAAGGACGGCATCATCACCTGGGAGACCCAGGAGACGGACTATCCGTCGGTCGGGCCGGACCGGCCGGAGTACGAGCCGCGCGGCTGCCCCCGCGGCGCTGCGTTCTCCTGGTACACCTACTCGCCGACCCGGGTGCGCTACCCGTACGCCCGCGGGGTCCTGGTCGAAATGTACCGGGAGGCGAAGGCCCGGCTGAAGGATCCGGTGTTGGCCTGGGCGGACATCCAGAACGATCCCGAGCGGCGCAGACGCTACCAGCGGGCGCGCGGCAAGGGCGGCCTGGTCCGGGTGAACTGGGACGAGGCGACCGAAATGATCGCCGCGGCCCACGTGCACACGATCAAGGAGTACGGCCCCGACCGGGTCGCGGGCTTCTCACCGATCCCGGCGATGTCGATGATCTCCTTCGCCGCCGGATCCCGCTTCATCGAGCTGCTCGGCGGCGTGATGACCTCCTTCTACGACTGGTACGCGGACCTGCCGGTCGCCTCCCCTCAGGTGTTCGGCGACCAGACCGACGTCCCCGAGTCGGGGGACTGGTGGGACGCGAGCTACCTGCTGATGTGGGGCTCGAACGTGCCGGTCACCCGCACCCCGGACGCACACTGGATGGCGGAGGTGCGCTACCGCGGCACCAAGGTCGTCACGGTCAGCCCCGACTACGCCGACAACACCAAGTTCGCGGACGAGTGGATGCCCTGCGCGGCGGGCACCGACGGCGCGATGGCGATGGCGATGGGCCACGTGATCCTGTCCGAGTACTTCGTGCAGCGGCGCGAACCGTTCTTCGTCGACTACGTCCGCCGCTACACGGACCTGCCGTTCCTGGTGAAGCTGGAGGAACGGGACGGACGGTGGGTGCCCGGCAAGAACCTCACCGCCGCCGATCTCGGGGAGAGCGTGGAGAACGCGGCGTTCAAGCCGGTGCTGATCGACGGCGGCACCGACCGGCCCGCGGTGCCGAACGGCTCCCTCGGCCACCGATTCGGGGAGGAGGGGGTCGGCAAGTGGAACCTCGACCTCGGGGATCTGGCGCCGGCCCTGACCGTCGCCCCGACCGACGGCTCCCTCGGCGAGGTTGCGGCCGTTGCCTTCCCGCGTTTCGACACCCTCGACGGGCACGGTGAGGAGATCGCGCGCGGGGTTCCGGTCCGGACCGTCGCCGGGCACCGGGTGTGCACGGTGTTCGACCTGATGCTCGCCCAGTACGGCGTCGCGCGGCCCGGACTGCCCGGGCAGTGGGCGAGCGGCTACGACGACGCGTCCTCGCCGAACACCCCGGCCTGGCAGGAACCGATCACCGGGGTGTCCGCGGAGCAGGTGGTCCGGATCGCGCGGGAGTTCGCGACCAACGCGATCGATTCCGGTGGCCGCTCGATGATCATCATGGGGGCGGGCATCTGCCAGTGGTTCCACGGTGATGCGACCTACCGGGCGATCCTGTCGCTGCTGCTGCTCACCGGCTCGATGGGCCGCAACGGTGGCGGCTGGGCGCACTACGTCGGGCAGGAGAAGTGTCGTCCGGTCACCGGTTGGGCGACGGTGGCGATGGGCACCGACTGGAGTCGGCCGCCGCGCCAGATGGCGGGCACCTCGTACTGGTACGCGCACACCGACCAGTGGCGCTACGACGGCTACCGCGCCGACGCCCTGTCCAGTCCCACCGGGCGCGGCCGGTTCGCGGGCAAGCACACAATGGACGTGATGGCCTCGGCCGTCGCGATGGGCTGGACGCCGTTCTACCCGCAGTTCGACCGGTCCAGCCTGGACCTGGCCGACGAGGCCGCTGCCGCGGGCAAGGAGGTCGCCGCGCACGTCACCGAACAGTTGGCGTCGGGCGACCTGCGGCTCGCCGTCACCGATCCCGACAATCCGCGGAACTGGCCGCGGGTGCTGAGCGTCTGGCGCGCAAACCTGCTCGGCTCGTCCAGCAAGGGCAACGAATACTTCCTCAAGCACCTGCTCGGAACCACCTCGAACCTGCAGGCCGAGCCGACCCGACCCGAGTTGCGTCCGAACGACGTCGCCTGGCGCGACGGCGAGGAGGGGAGCGGAGCCAGCGGAGCGACCGGCTATGGCGGTCCCGAGGGCAAGCTGGACATGGTGATGTCCATCGACTTCCGGATGACGTCGACGACGCTGCTCTCGGACGTGGTGCTGCCCGCGGCCACCTGGTACGAGAAGCCGGACCTGTCGAGCACCGACATGCACCCGTACATCCACGCCTTCACCGCGGCGATCGACCCGCCGTGGGAGACGAAGTCGGACTTCGAGGCGTTCGGTGCGATCGCGCGGGCGTTCTCCGCCCTCGCTCGCGGCCACCTCGGCACCCGCACCGACGTGGTGCTCGGCACCCTGCAGCACGACACGCCGGGCGCGATGGCGTATCCCGGTGGCACTGAATCGGACTGGCGGGTCACCGGGGAGGTACCGGTCCCGGGCCGGACGATGGGCCCGCTGGCCGTCGTCGAGCGGGACTACCCGGCGATCGCCGAGAAGTGGTCCGCGCTCGGGCCGCTGGTCGAGAAGGCGGGCCTGGTCACCAAGGGCGTCACCTACCTGCCCGACGCCGAGGTCGCCGAGCTCGCCGACAAGCACGGGGTGATGAGTTCCGGTGCGGCGGCGGGTCGTCCGGCGCTCGACACCGCGGAGAAGATGTGCGAGGCGGTGCTGCGGCTGTCCGGGACCTCGAACGGCAGGCTCGCGGTGCAGGGGTTCCGGCAACTCGAGCAGCGCACCGGACGGCAGATGGTGCACCTCGCGGAGGGCAGCGAGGAACGCCGAATCACGTTCGCCGACACCCAGGCCCGGCCGGTGCCGGTGATTACCAGCCCGGAGTGGTCGGGCAGCGAGACCGGTGGCCGCCGGTACGCGCCGTTCACCGTCAACATCGAGGAACTCAAACCGTTCCACACGCTGACCGGCCGGATGCACTTCTACCTCGACCACGACTGGATGGAGGAGGTCGGCGAGCAGCTGCCGATCTACCGGCCGCCGCTGGACATGGCGCGGCTGTTCGACGAGCCGAACGTGGGGGAGATGCGGGACGGGGTCGGGCTGACCGTCCGCTACCTGACCCCGCACAGCAAGTGGTCGATCCACTCCGAGTACCAGGACAACCTGTTCATGCTGTCGCTGTCCCGGGGTGGGCCGACGATGTGGATGTCCCCGGCGGACGCGGCGAAGATCGCGGTCAAGGACAACGACTGGGTCGAGGCCGTCAACCGCAACGGCGTGGTGGTGTGTCGGGCGATCGTCTCGCATCGCATGCCGGAGGGCGTCGTGTACGTCTACCACGCGCAGGAGCGCACCATCGACGTGCCGCGCTCCGAGACCACCGGCAACCGTGGCGGCATCCACAACTCGCTGACCCGGCTGCTGGTCAAGCCGACCCACCTGGCCGGCGGGTACGCGCAGATCTCCTGGGCGTTCAACTATCTCGGCCCGACGGGCAACCAGCGCGACGAGGTGACGGTGGTTCGCCGCCGGAGCCAGGAGGTGACGTACTGATATGAAGGTCATGGCACAGCTCGCGATGGTGATGAACCTCGACAAGTGCATCGGCTGCCACACCTGCTCGGTCACCTGCAAACAGGCCTGGACCAACCGGTCCGGCACCGAGTACGTGTGGTTCAACAACGTCGAAACCCGTCCCGGACAGGGGTATCCGCGCACCTACGAGGACCAGGACCGCTGGCGCGGCGGCTGGGTGCGGGACAAGAAGGGTCGGCTGCGACTCAAGGACGGCGGACGGCTGGCGAAGCTGTCCCGGATCTTCTCGAATCCGAAGCTGCCGGAGATCTCGGACTACTACGAACCGTGGACCTACGACTACGAGAATCTCACCAGCGCACCGCTGAGCGACCAGATGCCGGTCGCGCCGCCGCGCAGCCTGATCACCGGCAAACAGATGAAGGTGGAGTGGTCGGCGAACTGGGATGACAACCTGGCCGGCTCGCCGGAGATTCTCGCCGACGACCCGATCCTCAAGAAGGTCAGCGACCAGGTCAAGCTCGAGCTCGAACAGAGCTTCATGTTCTACCTGCCGCGGATCTGCGAGCATTGCCTGAACCCGGCCTGCGCGGCGTCCTGCCCGTCGGGGGCGATCTACAAGCGCTCCGAGGACGGCATCGTCCTGGTCGACCAGGACAAGTGCCGCGGCTGGCGGATGTGCGTGTCCGGGTGCCCGTACAAGAAGGTGTACTTCAACCACAAGACCGGCAAGGCCGAGAAGTGCACGTTCTGCTACCCGCGGGTCGAGGTGGGCCTGCCAACCGTGTGCGCGGAAACCTGCGTCGGCAGGCTGCGCTACATCGGGCTGGTGCTCTACGACGTCGACAGGGTCACCGAGGCGGCGTCGGTGGAGGACGAGAAGGACCTCTACGAGGCGCAATTGGGCACCTTCCTCGACCCGAACGACCCGCACGTGATCGCCGCGGCGCACACCTCCGGCATCCCGGACACCTGGATCGAGGCGGCTCAGCGGTCCCCGGTGTACACCCTGATCAAGGAGTACCGGGTCGCGCTGCCGCTGCATCCGGAGTACCGCACGATGCCGATGGTCTGGTACATCCCGCCGCTGTCCCCGGTGGTCGACGCGGTGAGCCGCGACGGGCACGACGGCGAGGATCTGGGCAACCTGTTCGGGGCGCTGGAATCGCTGCGCATCCCGATCGAGTACCTCGCGGAGTTGTTCACCGCGGGCGACACCGGGGTGGTGACGGACGTGCTCGCGAAGCTGGCGGCGATGCGGTCGTACATGCGGGACGTCAACCTGGGCCGGCCGACGCAGGAACACATTCCGGCCACCGTCGGCATGACCGAGGAGCAGCTCTATGCGATGTACCGGCTGCTTGCGATCGCGAAATATGAAGAGCGGTATGTGATCCCATCGGCCTATGCTGCGGACGCGCACGGCCTCGAGGAGACCGTCACCGAGTGCGCCCTCGACTTCGAGGGCGGGCCCGGCCTCTACGACCAGGGGTCCGGACCGTTCGGGGAGTCCAGCGGTGGCCCGGTGCCGGTGGCCGTGGAGACCTTCCATGCGCTGCGGCAACGCCAGACCAGTGAGGCGATGGGTGCGAACGCAAGCAACCCGTCCCGGGTGAACCTGCTCAATTGGGACGGCAAGGGTGTCGAGGATGGCATGTTCCCCCGCGGCGGTGGGCGATGAAGCTGCTGCGGCGGGCCTCGTCGACCGTCGACGGGGACCGGTCGGTACAGCGCAATCGTGTTGCCTGGCAGTGTGCGTCGCTGCTGCTGGCATATCCGGACGCGGGTCGGAACGGGCGCATGGACACGGTGGACGGTCTGCTCGGGCACCTGCCCGGCCAGCTCCGTGAACAGCTCGGCGGGGCGGCTCTGCGGCTGCGTCAGCTGCCGCAGGTCGAGGCGGAAACCGCCTACGTCGACACCTTCGACCTGCACTGCCGGACCACCCTGCTGCTGACCTACTGGACCGAGGGCGACACCCGCAATCGCGGTGAGGCGATGCTGCGGTTCTCCCGGGTCTACCGGGACGCGGGCGTGGAGCCGCCGACCGCCGAATCCTCCGATCATCTCGCCGTCCTGCTGGAGTTCGCCGCGACCGTCGACCCCGGGACGGGTGGGCGCCTGCTCGCCGAGCATCGGCCCGCGATCGACCTGCTGCAGCAGCGACTCGCGACCCTCGGGTCGCCCTACGCGCCGGTCCTCGACGCGGTCGCCGCGACGCTGCCCCCCGCCACCGACCAGGACGTCGCGCGGGCCCGGCGCTTGGCGGCGGCGGGCCCGCCCGCCGAGGCGGTCGGGTTGCAGCCGTTCACCCTGACCGTCCCACCCCGCCGAACCGAAGGAGCGCACTGACATGTCCGCCGGGGAAATCTACTGGTCCGTCATCCCGTACGTGACCCTCGCGGTCCTGATCGTCGGCACCTGGTGGCGGTACCGGTACGACAAGTTCGGCTGGACGACCCGCTCCTCGCAGCTCTACGAGAGCCGTCTGCTGCGGATCGCGAGCCCGGTGTTCCACTTCGGCATGCTCGTCGTGATCCTCGGGCACATCATCGGCCTGGTGATCCCGGAGTCGTGGACCGAGGCGGTCGGGATCAGCGAGCACGCCTACCACTGGATGGCGGCGATCCCCGGCGTGATCGCGGGCATCGCCACCCTGATCGGGATCGGGCTGCTGATCTACCGGCGCCGGGCCACCGGACCGGTCTTCACCGCAACCACCGTCAACGACAAGATCATGTACGTGGTGCTGGTGGCCGCGATCGTCGCCGGCCTGGCCACCACCATGATCGGCGCGTTCGAGGGCAACGCGGCGCACAACTACCGGGAGACGGTGTCGGTGTGGTTCCGGTCCATCTGGATCCTGCAGCCGGACGGGGCGGCGATGGCGGCGGCCCCGCTGTCGTTCCACGTTCACGTGACGATCGCGCTCGTGCTGTTCGCGATCTGGCCGTTCACCCGGCTCGTGCACGCCTTCAGTGCGCCGTTCGCCTACCTGTTCCGGCCCTACGTCGTGTACCGCTCGCGGGAGGCGGCGGGCAAGGGTGAGCTGGTCGGATCGCAGCCGCACCGGAAGGGCTGGTGACGGCGGTGCCGTCGGACGATCGGCGCTGAGTGGCCTGTACTGTGTGGTACTCGACGTCCGGACATCTCGACGAGGACCGCTGAACCACTACATGGCCACCACAGCACGCCGACGCACCGCCACCACGCCGACTCCGCGGAAGCGGACCAGAACACCGAAATCGACCGTCCGCCGCACGGTACTGCCGGGCGGCCTGCGGGTGGTGACCGAACACATGCCGGGGGTGCGGTCGGCATCGGTCGGCATCTGGGTCGGCGTCGGTTCCCGGGACGAGCAGGGGTCGGTCGCCGGTGCCGCGCACTTCCTCGAGCACCTGCTGTTCAAGGCGACCCCGACCCGAAGCGCCCTCGACATCGCGCAGGTCATCGACGGAATCGGCGGTGAGCTGAACGCGTTCACCTCCCGCGAGCACACCTGCTTCTATGCGCACGTCCTCGACGAGGATCTGCCGCTGGCCATCGACATCGTCAGCGACGTCGTGCTGCGCGGCCGGTGCCGCAGCGCCGACGTCGACGTCGAGCGTCAGGTGGTGCTCGAGGAGATCGCGATGCGCGACGACGACCCCGAGGATCTGCTCGGCGACGAGTTCCTCACCGCGCTGTTCGGCGACCACCCGGTCGGCAGGCCGGTGATCGGGTCCACCGAGTCGATCGAGGCGATGACCCGGACCCAGCTGCACTCCTTCCACGTCCGCCGGTACACCCCGCAGCGGATGGTGGTCGCGGTCGCGGGCAATGTCGACCACGACGACACCGTCGAGTTGGTGCGCCGCGCGTTCGACGGTCACCTGGTCGACGGTGCCGAACCGGCGCCCCGCAGGGAGGGCAGGCTGCGGGCCCGCACCGCGCCCGCACTGAGCGTGCTGGAACGGGACAGCGAGCAGGCGCACCTGTGCGTCGGTGTCCGCGGACTCGGCAGGCACGAGGGCCACCGGTGGGCGCTGTCGGTGCTGAACACGGCGGTCGGGGGTGGGCTCTCGTCGCGGCTGTTTCAGGAGATCCGGGAGGAACGCGGGCTGGCGTACTCGGTGTACTCGAGCGTCGACACGTTCGCCGACACCGGCGCGTTCTCGGTGTACGCGGGCTGCCAGCCGGAGAACCTGGCCGACGTCACCACCCTGATCCGGGAGGTCCTCGCCCAGGTCGCCTCGAACGGCATCACCGACGCCGAGTGCGCCCGCGCCAAGGGGGCAATTCGCGGGGGAATGGTTCTGGGACTGGAGGATTCGGGTTCTCGCATGCATCGGATCGGCCGTCAGGAGCTGAACTACGGCAGTCATCGCAGCATCACCGAGACGCTGCAGCGCATCGACGCCGTCACCACCGACGAGGTGCGGGAGGTCGCGGGGATGCTGCTGACCCGGCCGTTCGCGGCGTCGGTCGTCGGGCCGTACCGGCGGGCCCGGGATCTGCCTGCCGTGGTGCGGGGCATCGTGTGAGGATCGAGACGCTGATCCCGCGGCGGGCGATCCCGTTCTACGCGGTCCTCGCGATCACCGTGGTGATGCTGTTCTCGCCCGGCGGGGCGGTGCCGAGCGGGCCACCGAACAGTGACAAGGTCACGCACCTGCTGATGTTCCTCGCGCTGGCCGTCGCGGCCAGGTACGCGGGCTGGCGGGCGGGCTGGGTGCTGCTCGGCGGGGTGCTGTACGCGGCGGCGTCCGAGGTGCTGCAGGCGGTGCTGCCGATCCAGCGCAGCGGTTCGGTGTTCGACTGGCTCGCCGACGTGGTCGGCGTCCTTCTCGGACTCGGCGTGGTGTTCGCGTGGCGCTCGTCCCGGACGGGCCGGGCTCGGTAGCGGTCGCGACCTCGGAACCCGCGGCGTCACCCGCGGGTCCCGAGACGGTCAGGCGGAGACCGTGGCCCGGCCGGGCTGCGGGATCACGTCCGCGACGGCCACCCGCGGGTGCCCGGCCGTGAAATCGTTCTTGAGGAACGACTCCGCGGAATCGTCCATGATGTTCAGCCACCGGTCGGGCAGCGGCGGCGCGACGGTGCCGGTGAGCGTCGATGCATAACTGCAGTTCCGGTACCCCATGATGTCGTTCTTCTTGTCCTTCTTCCACTGCTTGAAAAGCGCGCCCTGCTTTTCCACATGGAATTCCGGGTAATCGGTCCGGTCCACGAGGTCGCGAATGTAGGCCGCCTGGAAATCGATCTCCTCGGTCGCGCCGACGAGTGATTCCTCCCGGGCCCGCCATTCATCGATGTCCCGTTCGCGGGATTCGCGGTCCGGCAGTGCAATTTTGCCGAGAATGACGTCCCGCACATACCAGGCCTGCGCATCGAACATGTTGAAGGTGAAGTACTGGTCCTGCATTCCGAGGAAGTACAGCCGGGGATTCTCCTGCGACACGACGCCCTTGTAGATGCCGCGGGGGTAGAGGCGGTTATTCGTCCGCAGCGTCAACTCGTCCGGCAGGAACGGGAAATGATGCTGATATCCGGTGCACAGGACGATCGCGTCGACCTCCCGGACGCTCCCGTCGCGGAAGGACACGGTGTTGCCGTCGATCCGGGTCACCATCGGGACCTCGGAGAAGCCGGCAGGCCAGTCGTGGCCCATCGGGGCGGTGCGGTGGCTGAACGTGATCTCCGCCGCGCCGTACTTGTGGCACTGCGTCCCGATGTCCTCGGCCGAGTAGCTGCTGCCGATCAGCAGCAGCCGCTTTCCGGTGAACTCGCGGGCGTCGCGGAAGTCGTGAGCGTGCATGACCCGGCCCGGAAAGTTCTCCAACCCCTCGAAATGGGGAACGTTCGGGGTCGAGAAATGCCCGGTCGCGACGACGACGTGGTCGAACATCTCGGTGTCCAGCGTGCCGGAGTTGTGGTCGGCGACGGTTACCGCGAACCGGCCGGTGTCGCTGCCGTCGGTCGGTTCGACCCACTCCACCCGCCGGACGGCGGTGTCGAACCGGATGTACTTGCGGGCGTCGCTCTGCTCGACCCGGCCCATGATGTAGTCGCGCAGCACGGCGCGCGGCGGGTACGACGGGATGGGCCTGCCGAAGTGTTCCTCGAACGAGTAGTCGGCGAACTCGAGGCATTCCTTCGGGCCATTCGACCAGAGGAATCGGTACATGCTCCCGTGTACCGGTTCACCGTGTTCGTCGAGCCCGGTGCGCCACGTGTAATTCCACATGCCGCCCAGATCGCTCTGCTTTTCGAAACAAACCAACTCGGGTGTCGAGCCGGGATCCGATTTGAACGCGGATTCGAATGCTCGCAGTTGTGCGAGCCCACTCGGTCCGGCTCCCAAAATCGCAATCCTTGGCGTCAAGACTGTCCCCTATTCTCGTGGATCTCCTCTCTTGCTTAGCATGACGAATGACGAAATCGCCAGTTCGGCGACGCACTCGGGGGCGGTGACGGCGCCGCCCGCGACGTCCTCACCTGCGAGTATGTCGATCCTGTTACGAGATGCCGGGTCGGCGGGTCCCGGCCGCGCCCGACGCCGCCGGCCCGGGGTCGAGCGGGCGTGTCCGCCGGGCGCCGTTCGGGGGTGCGTAGGCTCATGACCGGGCGACCCGGCGGCGTGGACGCCGCAGACAACGATCGGATGAAGTGGAGATCAGGTGACCGTGATTCGCGTCGGAGTGCTCGGTGCCAGGGGCAAGGTGGGGAAGGCGATCTGCGAGGCCGTCGAGGCGGCCGCGGACCTCGACCTCGTCGCGCAGGTCGACGCGGGCGACCCGATCGAGACCTTCGTCGACACCCGCACCCAGGTCGTCGTCGACTTCACCCACCCCGATGTGGTGATGGGGAACCTCGAGTTCCTCGTCGCCAACGGCATCCACGCCGTCGTCGGCACCACCGGATTCGACGACGACCGGCTCGCACAGGTCCAGCAGTGGCTCGCCGAGCGGCCCGAGGTCGGCGTGCTGATCGCCCCGAACTTCGCGATCGGCGCCGTGCTGTCGATGCGGTTCGCGCAGCAGGCGGCGCGGTTCTTCGACTCCGTCGAGGTGATCGAACTGCACCACCCGAACAAGGCCGACGCCCCGTCCGGCACCGCCTACCGGACCGCGGCGCTGATCGCGGAGGCCCGCGCCGCCGCCGGTCGGGGACCGAGCCCCGACGCGACCAGCACCGAACTCGAGGGCGCCCGCGGCGCCGACGTCGACGGGGTGCGGGTGCACTCGGTGCGGCTCGCCGGACTCGTCGCGCATCAGGAGGTGCTGCTCGGCACGCAGGGCGAGACCCTGACCATTCGGCACGACTCGATCGACCGCAACTCGTTCGCGCCCGGCGTCCTGCTCGGTGTTCGGGAGATCGCCGGGCGGCCCGGTCTCACCGTCGGCATCGACCCGCTGCTGGACCTGTGAAGGGGTCCTCGACGAAGGTCGTCGCGACGATCGCGGGCATCGTCGTCGCGCTCGCGTTCTACTTCGTCCTGCTCGGGCAGCGCGGGATCGCGTTGATTCAGGACGGCGGCGCCGTCCCCGTCGTGCTCGGCATCGCGGTCCTGGTGCTGCCGTTCCTCGGCATCTGGATGGTGTACTCCACCATCCGATCCGGATTCCAGCATCAGCACCTGGTGTCCCGGGCCAGGGAGGAGGGTCGCGACCTCGACGTGTCGGACCTGCCGACGATGCCGTCCGGCCGCGTCCAGCGCGACGCCGCCGACGCCCTGTTCGCGCAGGTGCAGCGCGAGTGGGAGGCCGAGCCCGACAGCTGGCTCGCCACCTACCGCCTCGCCCGCGCATACGACTATGCGGGTGATCGGTCGCGGGCCAGGGAGACGATGCGGCGCGCGGTCGCACTCGAGGCGGCCGAGCGTGGGACGCCGTAACCTGCACCCGTGACCGCAGATACCGCGTCGTCCCGGGTGTCCACCCTGCTGGTGGTGCACCACACGCCCTCCCCGCATTGCCAGGAGATGTTCGAGGCCGTCGTCGCCGGCGCAACCGACCCCGAGATCGAGGGTGTCGAGGTGGTCCGGCGGGCAGCGCTCGCGGTGACGCCGTTGGACATGCTGGAGGCGGACGGGTACCTGCTCGGGTCCCCGGCGAACCTCGGGTACATCAGTGGTGCTCTCAAGCACGCCTTCGATGTTTGCTACTACCCGATCCTCGACTCCACTCGGGGTCGGCCGTTCGGCCTCTACCTCCACGGGAACGAGGGCACCGAGGGCGCGGAGCGAGCCGTCGACTCCATCACCGCCGGGCTCGGCTGGGTGCGGGCGGCGGGAAATGTCATCGTGTCCGGCAAGCCGAGCAAGGCCGAGGTGGAGGCGTGCTGGGAGTTGGGGGCAACGGTCGCCGCGCAGCTCATGAACTAGCCCGGCTCTTAGGCGAATCCGCGGTAGATTCCGTCGGGTCCGGCCGCGGAGGTGAAGTCCTCGAAGTCCATGTTGGCGAGGGAGAGATTGTTCTCGATGGACCACATCTGGGACGGAATCACCCGAACCGTTCCGCCCCGCGACCGGTCGCTTTCGGTGGGGCTGGTATCGACAGCGAGGATCGGGTGCTCGGGATCGGTGATGGTAGTGGTGTCGGCAAGGAACGCGTAGTACACCGGCTGATCTCCGATGTCGTCGAGTAGTTGGTTGATCGTCATGCCGTCGTACTCCCGGTTGTCGATGCACGTCAGCACGGCAACGAAGTCGGATTCGTCGCCGACGCCGGGTGCCATCGCCGACGCGGCCACGCTCCGCCAGGCGTCGTCGTCGGTGAAGTCGGTCCGGATCAGTAGCGACACCCCGTGGCGGTCCCCGAGATAGTCGTCGAGTCGACGACCCGTACCCAGCGATTCGGATGCCTCGGTCTCGGTCTTCGCCGCGGCATCGCGGTTGAGGGCGTCACGGATCTGTTCAGGTGTGGCGGCCGGCAGGGCGGCGGGCTCGATGGATTCGATGATCCGCGTGCAGTCGTCCGGGTCGATCGGGGTGTGGCTGCGGATCTCGTAGGTCCAGGGCCCGACCGACAGCGCATGCCTCACCGGGACGTGCTGGGTGGACCATCCGGGGTCGGGTTCGCCGACGTCGGTGATCCACTGGCGCAGCGTGAAGAAGCCGTGTTCGGCGGTGACCTGGAGTTCGAGGGCACCCGTTCGGGGATCGCCATCGAGCGGTTCGGCGGTGATGGTTCGCGGCACCCAGGTGACGCGTGGCCTGGGCAGCTGCTTCAGTGCCGCCATCTTCTCTTCGTATTCGCGTTGGGCCGGGGTGACGAAGCCGTCCTGCTTCTCGCGGGCAGGGCCGGTCCACTCGAACAGAGCCGGGTCGACGTCCTCATCGAGCGTGGGGTTGGCCAGTTCCATCACCTGACTTCCCACTGTCCTCGACAAGACAAGGCCGAGTTCGGCGTCGATCACGTACGCGACCTCGCCGCCGGATGCGGCATTGATGAACCGAACCCGCCAGCCCGAACGACCAC
The DNA here is from genome assembly GCF_042719255.1 of Rhodococcus sp. NPDC058532. Lineage (NCBI taxonomy): Bacteria > Bacillati > Actinomycetota > Actinomycetes > Mycobacteriales > Nocardiaceae > Rhodococcus > Rhodococcus sp. NPDC058532. Next base: position 107,478 of record NZ_JBHXNU010000014.1, on the reverse strand, counting down.
GACACTCGACCGGTTCCGGGGTGCTCGGTGCAGTCAGGTGCGGCTCGGTGCCCCGCTCCTCCAGCGGCCACATCAGGTACGAGGTGAGGAGGGTCTGCGGAGCATCTCCGATGGTCATGACCCACCGATTCGGGGACTTGACCGAGTGCACCATCATGCCGTCATCGGACCTGCGGTATTCGTCGGTGTCGTTCTCGATGTACGTCACCTCGCCGGCGGCGTTCTCGACGCGCCACGATGTCGGTGGTGCGAACCACACGCGTCCGGTATAGCTTCCGTCCGAATACATTTCGGCTCCGACGGGTCGACCCATCGTGCTGAAGTTCAATCCGCGCACCCGCGGCCAGGTCATCGACATCTGCCCAACCTAGGTCACCGCAACGACAGGGACATCGGACACGGATGCAACACCTCGACGAGGGCGGGGGTACCTGCCGATGTGGAGGCGCGATTGTGGGTATCGCGGTGACGCTCGTCGCCTGACTGTCTGGCGCACCCACGGCCGTGTGTAGCCTTGCCTAAGTTCATTGCCCGCATCGGTCGACACCGCCGGTGTGCCGCCACCCGCGCCGAGGAGCCCCGATGCCCGACCCGACTCCGGACCCCGTGCGACCCGGCTACCGCCCCTACCGCGCCACGGTCACCGAGGTGCGGCGGCTGAGCCCGCACTTCGTCCGGGTCGGATTCACCGGTCCCGACTTCGTTCACTTCGCCGACCACGCACGCGATCAGCGGGTGAAGGTGGTGTTCCCGACCGCCGACCGCTGCTACGCGGACCTGGGTGTCGACGACGAGGAGGCGTTGCTCCGGGGCGACTGGTACGCCCGCTGGCGGGACCTGCCCGACGAGCACCGCAGCCCGTTCCGCACCTACACCGTTCGCGCCGTCGACCCGGCGCGCCGCCGCGTCGACATCGACTTCGTCGCACACACCGAGGCGGGCCGTCCGGTCGGCCCCGGCTCCACCTGGCTGCACCGCGCCAGCCCCGGCGACGACCTCATCATCGTCGGCCCCGACGCCCGCAGCGCGGACTCGGCAGGCGGGATGGACTGGAAGCCGGGCACCGCGACCGAACTCCTGCTCGCCGGTGACGAGACCGCGGCACCCGCCATCGCGGGCATCCTCGAGCGGCTGCCCGCGGGATGCCGGGCCACCGCGCTCGTCGAGGTGCCGGAGCCGGCCGACATGCTCCCGATCGCCAGCGCCGCCGACGTTGACCTCCGGTACCTGCCGCGCGGCGGGGCCGCCGTCGGCTCGCTCCTCGTGCCCGCCCTGCACGACTGGCACGGCACCCACCGCAAGCTCGTCGACGCCGCGCGGGCGGCCGGGAGTCAGCACCTCGACGACATCGACGTCGACGACCAGATCCTCTGGGACTCGCCCGAACCCGAGCCGACCGGCGACTTCTACGCGTGGCTCGCCGGGGAGGCCGCGGTGATCAAGCAGCTCCGCAGGCTCCTCGTGACGGACTGGGGCGTCGACCGCAGGCGGGTCGCATTCATGGGGTACTGGCGGAAGGGGCTCGCGGAGCGCACCTGCTGACCGCGGCCAGACCGTCAGCGGAACGGGACGGTGTCCGGGTCGTCGGGGTCGACCGGTGACGGATCGAACGGCGGCGGGTCGTCGGGGTCGAAGCGGCCCGGCAGGGTGGAGCAGGTGGCGCCCGGCTCGGGGAAGGTGGCCGGGTTCAGCCGCAGCGCGGTGACGAACCGGTCGATGCGCGGGTCGTCGACGCTGTCCACCGGCAGCTGATGCCCCCACGACTGCAGTGAAATCGGCACCGGCAGGCCCGGATACGGCGACATCAGCAGATAGCTGCGCCCCTCCACCCGCTCCGCGAGCCGATCCAGGTCGGCGCCGCGCACCCGGTCGGGGTCGTACGCGATCCACACCGCGCCGTGCTCGAGCGAATGCACGATGCTCTCGGTGCGCACCGCGGTCGGGTACACGAGACCGTTGCATGCCGCCCACACCGCGTCGTGCGGTCCGCCGACCGGCGGTACCAGGTCGTAGTCGACCCGCTGCGTCGGACGGACATGCAGACCGGCGGGGGGTTCGACGATCACGATGCCCTCGATGCGCACCGACGGATCCGGGTTGTCGAAGGACGGCACGAACCGGTCGGGGGTCGCGGTGCCCTCGACCGTCGACCCGCATCCCGCCGCGGACAGGGCAACGGCGGCGGCGATGATCGGGATCGCGATGCGCACGACCGGATCGTAGCCGCCCCGGTGATGTCGGTGGCCCGTGACAGGGTGAGCGCATGCTGACGATGAGTGCGTCCGCGGCGCGGCGGGCCGCGCTGGCCGCGCAGGGGTTTACCGACCGCAGGCCCGCCGCGACCCCGACACGGCGGCACGTGCTCGCCGCGGTGCGCCGGACGGGGCTGCTGCAGCTGGACTCCGTCTCGGTGGCGGTCCGGGCCCACTACATGCCGGTGTTCAGCCGGATCGGTGGTTACGACCGTGCACTCCTCGACGCCGCGGCGTGGCGCGACACCGCAGCGAAACCCCGTGCGCTGGTGGAGTACTGGGCGCACGAGGCGGCCCTGATCCCGGTCGACGACTGGCCGCTGCTGCGCTGGCGGATGCGGCGGTACGCCGACGGCCGATGGGAGGGGGAGCGGCGGGTCCTCGAACGAAACCCCACCCTCGGCAGGGACATCCTCGACGCCATCACCGAGGTCGGCGCCGCCACCGCAGGCGACGTCGAACGGCACCTCAGCATCTCCTCCGAGCGGGGCGGGCCGTGGTGGGGGCGCAGCGACACCAAGGTGATCTGCGAACAACTGTTCGCCTCGGGACAGCTGTCGGTGGACCGCCGGGTCGCGTTCGCCCGGCACTACGACCTGGCCGACCGGGTGCTCCCCACCCACGTGGTCGCCGTCGACGTCGACGAATCGGACGCGATCCGGGAACTGGTCCGCCGCGCTGCCCGGTCGCTCGGCGTCGCGACCGCGGCAGACCTGCGCGACTACCACCGGCTGTCGGCGGCCCAGGGGCGTGCCGCGATCGCCGACCTCGTCGACGAGGGCACCCTGATCCCGGTGGCGGTCCGCGGCTGGGACGAGGCGGCGTACCGGCACGTCGATGCCCGCACCCCGCGCCGCGCGACCGGAACCGCGCTGCTCAGCCCGTTCGACCCGCTCGTCTTCTTCCGGCCCCGCACCGAACGGATCTTCGGGTTCCGGTACCGGATCGAGATCTACACGCCCGCCGCCCAACGGGTACACGGCTACTACGTGTTCCCGTTCCTCCGCGACGGGGAACTGGTGGCGCGGGTGGACCTCAAGGCCGACCGCGCGGCCGACGCGCTGCGGGTCCCGGGCGCGTTCGTCGAGGACGGCCACCACCCCGGCGAGGTCGCCGAGGCGCTCGCGATCGAACTGCGGTCGATGGCGACGTGGCTCGGGCTCTCCGACGTCGCGGTGGGGGACCGGGGCGATCTGGCGGCGACCCTCGCGGCCCGGCTGTGACCGGCGGCGGTTCTACGGCAGGTCCAGGCCCGGCGCGGTGACCAGGGCGATCACCTGGTCGACCGTCGGCACGGCACCGAGACCGCCGAGGTCCACGGTCACCGCGGTGCCCGACGGGCGGGTCGCCGTCACGTGCGTGGTGCCGTACTCGCGGTGCGTGCGCACCCGGGTGCCGTCCGGACGCGGCTCGCCCGCCGCGCGCGACTCCGACGGTGCCGGTGCGATCACGACCCGCAGTCGGGACTCGCCGCCGGAACCCGACAGCGTGACCTCCGTGCACACGGACGTCCGGCCGGCGCCGGTCAGTTCGAGGGACCCGAGCGGCCGGTCGGGGGTCGCGGGCAGCGGACCGAGCGCAACCAAGGCCGCGTCGAGCGCACCGTTCAGCCGTTCCACGTCGGCGCGATCGAGCGGTGCACCGGACCCGTCCGGTGCCGCGCCGCAGCCCATGCGTGCCGCGGGAGTGCCGACGGGAACTGTTGTGGTGGTGCGCAATCCGGGTTCGGCCGCGACCCTCGCCAGCTCGTCCACCGTCAGGGGCAGGGCGCCGCTGTGGGTGTCGCCGTCCGTGTCATCCACCGACACGTCGACGCGGGATCCATCCGGTGTGTACGCGGTCGCGCCCGCGGTGCGGGTGCGCACCCCGCCGCGCTCGAACCAGCTGTCGAGGACGTCGACGACGGTGCCGTCGGCGAGGGTGCGCCGCTCGTCCAGTGCCCCCGCGACGCAGTCCGGCGGCGTTCCGCTGCCGGCGCGGACGGCGGTGCGTAGCGTTCCCGACCCCTCGCCCCGGACCAGGAAGCCGCGCGACTCGCTGACGCCGGACACGTCCTCGGGTGCGACGTCCTCCGGAAGCTGGTCGGGGTTCATGCGAAAGATCGGCTGGAACAACAGCATCCGGCGCGGAGCGTCGAATCGCACGTCGGCGTCGGTCGGGAGCGCGGCGCGCAGCGCGTCGGTCATCGCGGTCGCCTTCGGCGCCGTCAACCAGGCGAAGTCCGGGTCGCCGTAACCGTACGACGCGCCGTACATCGTCCAGCCGGAGCCGGTGACCGGCGGCGGTGGCGGCAGCACCTCGGCGCAGCCCGGAATGTCGACCGGATACGCGACGGGTTCGGTGACATAGGTCGGGGCGGCCGGACCGGTGTCCGGGTGGTCGCGGGGCAGCACCGATGCGGCCCCGAACCCAAGCGCGACGATCCCGGCCACGACGGCGGTGTCCCGCCACGACCACCGGGCCCGACTGGTGTCGGGCCCGGGGCTCTGCCGCGGTTCGGTCACCCTCACCCGCCCGGCGTCAGCCCTCGACGAACTTCGTCAGGCCCTTCGACGCGGTGTCGAGGGCCATCTTCTGCGCCTTCTTCACCAGGAAGCCGGGCACCGGGATCTTCGGGTCCACGGTCAACGCGAAGTCGACGTGGGTGGTGCCGTCGCCGTTGTCGGTGAGGACGTAGCTGCCGTCCTGCTGCTTCTGCTGGCTGCCCTCCACGAGCGTCCAGGACAGCTTCTCGTCGCCCTCGTAGGAGTAGTCGACGACCTGCTCGTCGGTGATGCCGATGACCGAGACCGTCATCCGCACCCGGTGCGGACGCCCGTCCGGGTAGGTGGTCTCGACCGCGACCGATTTGTGCGCCGACGACCACTCGCCGAGCCGCTCGACCGCGACCAGTGCCGCCATTACCGTCGCCGGATCGGCCTTGACGTCGAACTGCTTGGACCCGGATACCGCCATGTGGGACCCACCCCTTCTGATTGCCGCGAACGTGACGCGTCAGTCAATCACCACCGGTGGTGACGACCGCCGACGACCGAACCTTACCCGTGAGTCAGTTACAGGCCGAACCGCGTGTTCTCCCGGCTGCGCCGCATCTGATCGCTCAGTGCACCCTGCACGGCCTGCGCGACCCACGAGTTCAGTGACACGCCGTTCTGTGCCGCTGCCTCCTCCGCGCGCGCCTTGACCTGCTCGACCAGGCGCAGCGTCACCCGGGAGATGTCCCCGCTCAGGTCGTCGAAGTCCGAGGTCGGCGGCCGGGTCCCGGTCGTGCCGTCCCCGCCGGGCGGTGTCGACGCGGCGGGCTGCTCGGGATCGGTGGCGCGGTCGGTGCCGGTGATCTCGACGGTCGCGTCGTTCCCGGTCAGCCGGACGTGCACGGCGCGGTCGCCGAGTTCGGCGGACACCTCCGCGGCCAGATCGGACAGTGCGCTGATCACCATCAGGCGGGCCGAATTCTCTGCGGCGTCGGCAAGGGCCTCCGCGATGCGGCGGGTGTTGTCGTCGCCGAGGGCGGCCGCCGCCGTCAGGTCGCGGCGCAGGGATTGGGTGTAGGTCGACAGGTCCATGACGTCAGTGTGGCGTCACACATGACATCAGTCAAGGGCATGTTGACGCCAGTTTGGCGTCATCGCTGGGTGGGGTCCGGTGCGCGGACGTCGGGTGCCCGCGCCCGCCCGTCCTTCCGGGTGCAGGTGGGCGGCGAGCGAACGGCACATTCGGTCGATCTCATCGACTGAACGCTTCCGTTCACTCGGAGTGGTGGGGGCGGTGGGGGTGGATAGGGTGCGGGCAGGAGCCGATTCGCGGCGACGGAGGGAAGGCGGTGGTCCGGTGGCGCATGATTCCGTGCGGCGAGCGGTGTCCCTGAACGTGCAGCTGATCGCGAGGACCGAGTTCCTCGCGCCCGCGGATGTCCCGTGGGACACGGACGCCGACGGGGGTCAGGCGCTCGTCGAGTTCGCCGGGCGGGCCTGCTACCAGAGTTGGAGCAAGCCGAACCCGCGCACGGCGACCAACGCCGGGTATCTGCGGCATCTGCTCGAGGTCGGGCACGACTCGGTGCTCGAGCACGGCAGCGTCAGCTTCTACGTCACCGGCATCTCGCGCTCGTGCACCCACGAGCTGATCCGGCATCGGCACCTGTCGTTCTCGCAGCTGTCGCAGCGGTCGGTGTCCGAGCGCGACGCCAACGTCGTCGTGCCGCCCGCCATCGCGGGCGACCCCGCACTGGAGGCGCTGTTCGAGTCCGCGACCGAGGCCAGTCGCGCGGCCTACGGCGACCTCCTCGACGCGCTCGATGTCGCACTCGCCAGCGTGCCCAACGGATCGTTGCGGGCCAGGCAGGCCAGGCAGGCCGCCCGGTCGGTGCTGCCCAACGCGACGGAGACGCGCCTGGTGGTGACCGGCAACTATCGGGCGTGGCGGCACTTCATCGCGATGCGCGCCACCGAGCACGCGGACGTCGAGATCCGGGAGGTCGCGGTCGAGTGCCTGCGGCAGCTGATCGTTGCCGCGCCAAACGTGTTCGGCGACTTTGAGATTGCGACGCTCGCCGACGGCTCCGAGGTGGCGGTCAGCGAGTTCGACGCCGGCGCCTGACCGGGCGTCGCGGGCCGGGTGTGATCGGTGTGCGAAGTGGGCGGCGCCACCGGGTAACCTTGACAACCATGACCAATGCTGAATCCGCACCAGTCGAGCGTCCGTTCGGCACCATCCTGACCGCGATGGTGACCCCGTTCACTGCCGACGGAAAGCTGGACGTGGATGCGGGTGTGCGGCTGGCCACCCATCTCGTCGACGGAGGCTGTGACGGCCTGGTGCTTGCCGGCACCACCGGGGAGTCTCCGACCACCACCGAAACCGAGAAGCTCGAACTGATGCGCGCGGTGATCGACGCCGTCGGCGACCGCGCCAAGATCGTCGCTGGCGCGGGCAGCAACGACACCGCGCACAGCGTCGAACTGGCCAGGGATGCCGCCCGCGCGGGTGCGCACGGCCTGCTGGTCGTCACCCCGTACTACTCGAAGCCGCCGCAGGCCGGCCTGCTCGCGCACTTCACCGCGGTCGCCGACGCCACCGACCTGCCGGTGATGCTGTACGACATTCCGCCGCGTTCGGTCGTTCCGATTGCTACCGAGACCATCTACCGGCTCGCCGAGCACCCCCGGATCAAGGCGGTCAAGGACGCCAAGGGTGATCTGGTCGCCGGCGCCGAGCTGATCGCTAACACCGACCTGGAGTTCTACTCCGGTGACGACCCGCTGAACCTGCCCTGGCTGTCCGTCGGCGCCGTCGGATTCGTCAGCGTCATCGGGCATCTCGTGCCCGGCAGGCTGGGTGAGCTGCTCGACGCCTACCGGTCCGGTGACGTCGCCCGGGCCACGCAGATCAATGCCAGCATGCTCCCGCTGATCCGGTCGTTCGGCCGCCTCGGTGGTGTCACCGGGTCGAAGGCTGGACTGCGACTGCAGGGCATCGAGGTCGGTGATCCGCGGTTGCCCCAGGTACCGCCGACACCAACGCAAGTCGAGGAACTGGCAGCGGATCTGCGCGCGGCGGGAGCACTGTCGTGACCCGCCCGGAGCGCCGCCGCAGCGCGCGCCGCCAGGCCGGACCGCCGAGCATCGCGCAGGCGGCTCCCGAGACGCCGATCGTGACCCACGTGCCCGATACTGCGCCCGCGACGAAGGCCGCCCCCGCGAAGGCCGCCCCCGCGAAGGCCGCCCCCGCGAAGGCCGCCCCCGCGACGGCCGCCCCGGCGCAGGCGGCCCCGGCAACGGCCGCCCCCGCGACGGCCGCCCCCGCGAAGGCGGCCCCGGCCAAGGCGGCGAAGTCCCGGAAGGCGGCGGCCGAGCGGGCAGCCGAACCGGCGCAGGAGAAGCAGGCCAAGGACAAGGCGCCGCGGCGCCGTCGCGGCCAGGGCGGAAACAAGGCGCCGAGGCAGTCGAAGGGTCGCCCCGACGGACTCGCCGCTGTCGACCCGACCGAGCGGCTCGGTCTTCCGCCGAAGGCACCGCACAACGGCCTGCGGGTCGTCGCGCTCGGCGGCATCGGCGAGATCGGCCGCAACATGACCGTCTTCGAGCACAAGGGCAAGCTGCTCATCGTCGACTGCGGCGTGCTCTTCCCCGAGGACCAGCAGCCCGGCGTCGACCTGATCCTGCCGGACTTCGCGCACATCGAGGACCGGATGGACGACGTCGAGGCGATCGTCCTCACGCACGGCCACGAGGACCACATCGGCGCGGTGCCGTTCCTGCTCCGGATGCGCCCGGATGTGCCGGTGATCGGGGCGAAGTTCACCCTGGCGCTGGTCGCGGCCAAGTGCCGCGAGCATCGGCAGCGGCCGAACCTCGTCGAGGTCGTCGAGGGTCAGATGACCACCCACGGCCCGTTCGAGTGCGAGTACTTCGCGGTCAACCACTCGATCCCGGACGCGATCGCGGTCGCGATCAAGACCTCCGCGGGTGTCGCGCTGCACACCGGTGACATCAAGCTCGACCAGCTGCCGCTCGACGGCAGGCTCACCGACCTCGCCGGGTTCTCGCGGCTCGGCGACGAGGGTGTCGACCTGTTCCTCGTCGACTCCACCAACGCCGAGGTCCCCGGCTTTGTCACCCCCGAACGCGAGATCGGCGGGGTCCTCGACGGCGTCATCGGCAAGGCGAAGCAGCGGGTGATCGTCGCATCCTTCGCCAGCCACGTGCACCGGATCCAGCAGGTCGTCGACGTCGCGGTCCGCTACAAGCGCAAGATCGCGTTCGTCGGTCGCTCGATGGTCCGGAACATGCAGATCGCGCAGGATCTCGGCTACCTGACCGTGCCGGACGGGGTGGTCGTCGACATCGACACCGCCGCGAACCTGCCCGACGACCGGCTCGTGCTGATCTCCACCGGCTCGCAGGGCGAGCCGCTGTCCGCGCTGTCGCGGATGGCCCGCGGCGAGCATCGCCAGATCAACATCCGCGCCAACGACCTGGTCGTGCTCGCGTCGTCGCTGATCCCCGGCAACGAGAACTCGGTGTTCGCGGTGGTCAACGGCCTCGCCAAGCGGGGCGCGACCGTCGTCACCCAGCAGAGCGCGAAGGTGCACGTCTCCGGGCACGCGTCCGCGGGTGAGCTGCTGTACCTGTACAACGCGGTGCGGCCGACGAACGCGATGCCGGTGCACGGCGAGTGGCGGCACCTGCGCGCCAACGCCGCCCTCGCCGCCGCGACCGGTGTTCCGGAGGAGCGGATCGTGCTCGCCGAGGACGGCGTCGTCGTCGACATGGTCGACGGGCTCGCCGAGATCGTCGGCCGCGTCCCGGTCGGGATGGTCTACGTGGACGGCAACTCGGTCGGCGACGTCGGCGACTCGACCCTCTCGGACCGGCTGGTGCTCGGCGAGGGCGGGTTCATCTCGATCTCCCTCGCGGTCGACCAGCACACCGGCAAGGCCGTGAGCACCCCGCAGGTGCATGGGCGCGGCTTCTCCGACGACCCGGCCGCGCTCAAGGAGGCGGCGGTGCTCGTCGAGGCGGAACTCGCCCGGCTCGCCGGGGAGGGTGTCACCGATACCCACCGGATCGCGCAGGCCGTCCGCCGCGTCGTCGGCCGTTGGGTCGCCGACAAGTACCGGCGTCGGCCGATGATCGTGCCGACCGTCATCGGCGTCTAGCATCGTCACCTCACGCGACCCCCGGTGCCTCCGCACCGGGGGTCGCGTCACGTCAGGCCAGCAGGCGCCACAGGCCGATCAGGCCGAGCACCACGATCGCGGCGCGTAGCGCGTTCGGGGACAGCCGGCGACCATAGCGGGCGCCGATCGACCCACCGATCAGCGAACCGACGGCGATCAGCCCCGCCGCTGCCCAGTCGATCCGATCGAACGCGACCAGGGTGTACGCGGCGGCCGCGACGATGTTCACCAGCAGTGCGAGCAGGTTCTTCGCCGCGTTCATCCGCTGCATCGACTCCGGAAGCAGGGCGCCCATCACGCCGACCAGCAGGATGCCCTGCGCGGCCGTGAAGTATCCGCCGTAGACGCCGACCGCGAACGTGCCCGCGGTCAGCGCGAGCATCCGACCCGTCCCGACGTGGTCGGCGGTGCGTCCCGCTGCCTCCGCCCTTGCCCGCGCCCACGCCTGGATCCGCGGCCCGGCAATGACCAGGGTCAGCGCGCCGACCAGCAGGACGGGGACGATTGTCACGAACGCCTCGTCCGGCAGGTGCAGCAGCAGCCACGCGCCGAGGCAGGCGCCGAGCAGCGAGGCGGGGATCTGCCAACGCAGCCGATCCCATTGGCCGCGCAGTTCCCTGCGGTACCCCCACGTCCCGGACACGCCGCCCGCGACGAGACCGACCGCGTTCGACATCGTCGCTACCACCGGCGGGTAGCCGAACGCAACGAGGGTGGGAAAGGTGACCAGGGTGCCGGATCCGACGATCGCGTTGATGCCGCCCGCGCAGAACCCGGCGAGGGCGATGACGATCATCTCGGCGGCGGTCATGTCGGCACGCTATCGAGGGCGTGGACCCCGCCGACGCGCGGGGAGCGGTAGCGTGCGCGCCATGAGCCTCGCCCATGACGAACGACTCGCGTTGGTGGCGACGATGACCTCGGTCGGACCGGAGGCGCCGACGCTGTGCGCGGGCTGGACCACCCGCGACCTGGCCGCGCACCTGATCCTGCGGGAACGTCGACTCGACGCGGCGCCGGGGATCCTGGTGGCGCCCCTGGCCGGGCACACCGCGCGGGTGCAGGCGGGGATCGCCGCCCGCCCGTACCCGGAGCTGCTCAAGCTGGTGCGGACCGGCCCGCCCGCCTGGTCGCCGCTGCGTTGGTTCGACGCGCAGGCCAACCTGGGGGAGATGTTCGTGCACCACGAGGACGTCCGGCGCGCCGGTGCCGGCTGGGAGCCGCGGGACCTGGGTGCCGACTGGGACGGTCCGCTGTGGTCGCTGGCGAAGCGGATGACGCGGATGGCGTTCCGGAGGGCGCCGTGCACGGTCGTCGTCGAGGCGGGGGAGGGGCGGCGGGTGATCCCGCGCCAGGTGGCGGGGGCCGATCAGGTGACCGTGGTGGGCACGCCGCCGGAGCTGGTGTTGTACGGCTTCGGCCGCGACGCGGTCCGGGTCGCGTTGGACGGCCCGGACCGGGCGGTCGCCGCGGTCCGGGCGCTGACGCGGGGCGTCTGATCGCGCTGCTCCGGCGCTGGGGCGAGTGTTGCGGATGGTCCCGGTGGGGCTGGAGCGACTAACCTGGCCGTCATGGCAGGTAAGTCCGGGACCCGATCCACCACGAGCACGCCGCGGTCCGCACCGCGGGGCGGGGCCTCGGGTGGGTCGTCGGCCGCCCGGGGCGCGAAGGGGGCGGGAGCGAAGGGCGCGACGGCGCGCAGCCGGACCACGAAGACCGTCAGCACCCCCCGCAAGGCAACGGCGCCGCGACCCGCCACGCGCAGGCCCGCGAACCGTAGGCCCGCGCCCCGGAAGTCGGGCGGCGCGCTCCAGTCCGTCGGCGCCGGACTCGGCCGGGGGTGGACGCTGATGGCCCGCGGGGTCGGGGCCGCGACCCGCACCGTCGGGCGCGCGGGCGACATCGAGCACGGGCATCGGCGGGACGGGATCGCGCTCGGCCTGATCGCGGTCAGTGCGGTGATCGCCGCCGCCATGTGGTTCTCGGCGGGCGGCCCGGTCGGCGGGTGGATCGAAACCGGGGTTCGGGGGTTGTTCGGCGGTGCCGCTGCGATGCTGCCCGTGGTCGGTGTCGTGGTCGCGGTGATCCTGATGCGCACCGAACCGAAACCCGACATCCGTCCCCGTCTGGTGCTCGGGTCGCTGCTCGTCGCGGTCCCCGCGCTCGGCGTCTACCACGTGATCAGCGGGGAACCGCGGGACGCGGACGGGCGCGCAACGGGGGCGGGCATCGTGGGGTCCGTCGCTGGCGGCCCGCTCACCGACGGCGTCACCTTCTGGCTGTCGGTGCCGCTGCTGCTCCTCGCGATGTGCTTCGGTGTCCTGCTGCTCACGGGGACGACGGTCCGCGAGGTTCCGGCGCGGCTGCGGGCGTTGGTCGGGGCGTCGCATTCGGACGGCGAGCACGAACCGTATGACGACGAGGAGGACGTCGGCTCCGAGTACGGCGACCACGAGCCGGACTACCTCAGGGGGCTGCGCAATCTGCGCCCGTCTCGGCGGCGCGCCGAGGCCGACTACGACCCCGCGCTCTTCGACGCCGACGGCTACCCGGTCGACGACGACCGCGCCGCGGACGGCTCCGGTCGGTACGGCGTGAACTCGTCCGGGTACGCCCGCTTCGACGACCATCCGGTCGCGACGGACCCGGAATCGAACTATCCGCTCGACGAGGGATACGCGCCGACCGAGGTGCTCGTCCCGGACGCGGAGTTCGCCGCCCCGGCCGCACCCGCCGCGCCACCCGCGCCGAAGCCGAAACCGAAGCCCAAGCCGAAGCAGGCGGCGACACCGCCGCCGAAGGCCGACGACGAACCGGAGATGCTGATCCCGGATCGGGTGGTCGAGGGCGACTACACGCTGCCGCCCGCGTCGCTGCTGATCGACGGCGATCCACCGAAGACCGGGAGCTCCGCGAACCAGGCGATGATCGACGCGATCTCCGAGGTGCTCCTGCAGTTCAAGATCGACGCCGCTGTCACCGGCTACACCCGCGGTCCGACCGTCACCCGCTACGAGGTGGAACTGGGTCCGGGTGTGAAGGTCGAGAAGATCACCGCCCTGGCCCGCAACATCGCGTACGCGGTCGCGACCGACAATGTGCGGCTGCTGGCGCCGATCCCCGGCAAGTCCGCGGTCGGTATCGAGGTGCCCAACACGGACCGCGAGATGGTCCGGCTCGCCGACGTGCTCACCGCCCCGTCCACGCGTAAGGACCACCATCCGCTGGTGATCGGCCTCGGCAAGGACATCGAGGGCGACTTCGTCAGCGCGAACCTGGCGAAGATGCCGCACCTGCTGGTCGCGGGTTCCACCGGTTCCGGCAAGTCCAGCTTCGTCAACTCGATGCTGGTGTCACTGCTGCAGCGGGCCACCCCGGACGAGGTCCGGATGATCCTGATCGACCCCAAGATGGTCGAGTTGACGCCCTATGAGGGCATCCCGCACCTGATCACGCCGATCATCACCCAGCCGAAGAAGGCGGCAGCCGCGCTGGCGTGGCTGGTCGAGGAGATGGAGCAGCGGTACCAGGACATGCAGGCCAACAAGGTCCGGCACATCGACGACTTCAACAAGAAGGTCCGGTCGGGGGAGATCACCGCGCCGCTCGGCAGCGAGCGGGTGTACCGGCCGTACCCGTACATCCTGGCGATCGTCGACGAACTCGCGGACCTGATGATGACCGCCCCCCGCGACGTGGAGGAGGCGATTGTCCGGATCACCCAGAAGGCGCGCGCCGCGGGAATCCACCTGGTGCTGGCCACGCAGCGGCCGTCGGTTGACGTCGTCACCGGCCTGATCAAGACCAATGTGCCGTCCCGGCTCGCGTTCGCGACGTCGTCGCTGACCGACTCGCGGGTCATCCTCGACCAGCCCGGCGCGGAGAAGCTGATCGGCATGGGCGACGGGCTGTTCCTGCCGATGGGCGCGGGGAAGCCGACCCGCATGCAGGGCGCGTTCATCACCGACGAGGAGATCGCGGCCGTCGTCGACTTCACCAAGAATCAGGCCGAACCCGAATACACCGAGGGCGTCACCACCGCCAAGGCCGCCGAGAAGAAGGACGTCGACCCCGACATCGGCGACGACATGGACGTGCTGCTGCAGGCCGTCGAGCTGGTGGTGACCAGCCAGTTCGGATCCACGTCGATGCTGCAGCGCAAGCTGCGGGTCGGGTTCGCGAAGGCGGGGCGGTTGATGGACCTGATGGAGACCCGCGGCGTCGTCGGGCCGAGCGAGGGGTCGAAGGCGCGCGAGGTGCTGATCAAACCGGATGAACTGGACGGTCTGCTGTGGTCGATCCGCGGCGGCGACCCGGACGAATCCCCGTCCGACGACTGACCTGCTCGTTCGTGGCGAGCGGCCGATGCTGTGATTGAATGGGGAGGCTTTGGAGGGGAGTATCCCCGTGATCCGTGGCAACCTCGTCAACACGATCGGCGCCGTCGCCGCTCCGGGGTTGTCGGTCGATCGACCCGGGGCGGCACGCGGTGACGCGGCCGGCCGGTGACGTTCGGCGGGAGAGACCTCCGGTGTCCTGATCGACTACCGGAGGTCTACGAGTGCACATCACACCCCTGATCTGGATCGTCACCTGCGTGGTGATCCTTGGCCTGTTCGTCTTCGACTTCTTCGCGCACGTGCGGACACCGCACGCACCAACCCTGCGGGAGTCCGGCTTCTGGTCGGCCGTCTACATCGGCATCGCGATCCTGTTCGGCCTGTTCGTCATGTGGCAGTGGGGAACCGGCGCCGGCGGTGAGTATTTCGCCGGGTACATCACCGAGAAGGCGCTCTCGGTGGACAACCTGTTCGTGTTCGTCATCATCATGTCCAGCTTCGCGGTGCCCCGCGAATACCAGCAGAAGGTGCTGCTGATCGGCATCGTGATGGCGCTGGTGCTGCGCGGTGTGTTCATCGCCGTCGGCGCGGCCGCGATCAACGCCTACAGCTGGGTTTTCTACCTGTTCGGTTTCTTCCTCGTGTACACGGCGATCAAGCTGGTCAAGGACCACGGTGACGAGGCAGACGCGGAGGAAAAGCGCGAGAACCGGATGGTCTCGATCGTGCGCCGGTTCGTGCCGGTCAGCGAGGTGTACGACGGCGACAAGCTGGTCACCAAGATCGACGGCAGGCGTTTCGTCACCCCGCTGCTCCTTGCCCTCATCGCGATCGGCTTCACCGACATCCTGTTCGCGCTCGACTCGATTCCGGCGATCTACGGTCTGACCAAGGAGCCGTACATCGTCTTCACCGCGAACGCGTTCGCGCTGATGGGCCTGCGGCAGCTGTACTTCCTGATCGGTGGCCTGCTCGAACGGCTGGTGTACCTGTCCTACGGTCTGTCGATCATCCTGGCGTTCATCGGCGTCAAGCTCGTGCTACACGCGCTGCACGAGAACACCCTGCCGTTCGTCAACGGCGGCGAGCACGTCACGGTCCCCGAGATCAGCATCGCGTTCTCGCTGACCGTGATCATCGGCGTGCTGATCGTCACGACCGTCGCCAGCCTGATCAAGACCCGTGGCGACAAGGACAAGGAGCCGACGACCACGGCGTGATCGCTTGTCCGCCCCGTCCCGCGTCCGCGGGGCGGGGCGCACCTGCGTCAGGCGAAGGCGCCCATCACCGGCGTCCACTCGGTGAACCGGGCACGGTCGACGAGGCCCGCCCGCCCGAACGGATCGTCGGCGAACAGGGCGCGGGCGGCGTCGACGTCCACGGCTCGGACGAGAATCAGCGCGCCGCTGCCGTCGGCGTACGGGCCGGTGCTCAGGACGGTGCCCGCGTCGACGAGGCCGGCGAGCCACCCGCGGTGGTCGGGGCGGATCTCGTCGCGGGCCGCCGCGGTCGCGGCGGCATAGCTGTATTCGACGGCGATGACGGGCATCGGAACTCGCTTTCGTTGGGGGAGGCAGGGGCGGGTCAGAGGGTCAGCAGCATGCGGGTGTTGCCGAGCGTGTTCGGCTTGACGTAGCTGAGGTCGAGGAACTCGGCGACACCGGTGTCGTAGGACCGGCACATCTCCGCGTACACCTCCGCGGTCACCGGGGTGCCCTCGATCTCGACGAAGCCGTGCCTGGCGAAGAAGTCGACCTCGAAGGTGAGCACGAAGACCCGCTCGAGTTCGAGTTGCCGCGCAACGCCGACCAATCGGGCGACAACGAGGTGGCCGACACCACGTCCCTTCACCGTCGGGTCGACCGCGACGGTCCGGATCTCACCCAGGTCGCCCCACAGCACGTGCAGCGCGCCGCAGCCGACGACCTCGCCGCCGATCTCGGCGACCCAGAACTCCTGCACCGCCTCGTACAGGGTCACCAGGTTCTTTTCCAGCAGGATGCGGCCGGCGTAGATGTCGATCAGGCGCTTGATGTCCGGGACGTCCGAGGTGCGTGCGCGGCGGACGAGCAGCGGGTCCGGGTCGGACTGGGCAACGCCTGAAGTCATGGGGTGAACAGTAGTCGGGGCACGAAACGATATTCTGGGCGATGTGCCGTCCCGTCTTATCTCCGCCCGCGTCGCTGACGCCTCGGGCGTGCGCCCCCGTTGCGCCGGTCGCGGAGCCCGAAAATGACCGCGCAGCAGCGGGCCTCGGACGGTCTCGCGGTGTCGTCGACCGAGGGCTCCGACGCGGCGGCTGGGCGCCCCGTCCCGGTGCTGAACATCGCGAACGTGCTGACGATGCTCCGGATCCTGCTGGTCCCGGTGTTCCTGCTTCTGCTGTTCGTCGGCGACGGGCACGAGACGCCGTGGCGGATCGCGGCGGCCGCGGTGTTCGCGATCGCGGCGATCACCGATCGGATCGACGGCCAGGTGGCCCGCAAGTACGGGCTGGTGACCGACTTCGGCAAACTCGCGGACCCGATCGCGGACAAGGCCCTGATCGGCGCGGCGCTCGTCGGCCTGTCGATCCTGGGTGACCTGAGCTGGTGGGTGACCGGCGTCATCGCCGCCCGCGAAATCGGCGTCACCGTCCTGCGGTTCGCGGTCCTGCGGCACGGGGTGATCCCGGCCAGCCGCGGCGGCAAGGTCAAGACGTTGGTGCAGTCCGTCGCGATCGGTCTGTATCTGCTGCCGCTGTCCGGTGCCGTGGCGACCGCGGCCGCCGTCCTGATGGGTGCCGCGGTGTTGCTCACCGTCGTTACCGGACTCGACTACGTGATTCAGTCGATCCGGCTGCGCGCGGGCGTGCACACCCGCCACCCGGCGCCATGACCGATCCGCTGACCGACGGCACCGAGGTCGTCGCGCTGGTTGCGGCGCTGACCGAACGACGGGAAACCGTCGCGACCGCCGAATCCCTGACCGCCGGGCTGCTTGCCGCGACGATCGCGGGCGTGCCCGGCGCCAGTGTTGTGCTGCGTGGCGGACTGATCGTGTACGCCACTGACCTGAAGGTAGGCCTGGCCGGGGTGTCGGCGGCGACGCTCGCCGCGGACGGCCCGGTCGCCGCGAGCACCGCCGCCGAACTCGCCACCGGGGCTGCCGCGCGCTGCGGCTCGGACTGGGGGATCGGGCTCACCGGTGTCGCCGGACCCGACCCGCAGGACGGCACCCCGGTCGGAACGGTGTTCCTCGGGGTCGCGGGCCGGGACGGGGTCGCCGTCCGGCGGCTGACGTTGCCGGGTGGTCGCTGGGAGATTCGCCGCGCGGCCGTCGCCGAGGCCGTGTCGGACGTCCTCGGTCGCGTGCGTTCCGGTGCGGCGGGATAGGGTCGGGAACCAACTCGACATGGCGGCTCGTTGAACCAACAGGACTCGTCGTACGACCCGTCGGGGGCAAGTGAAGGAGGTGCCAGATGACCGTGTTGTTGCGAGAAGCGCTCGGGGACAGTCTGCGGCGCACGAGGGTGGCCCAGAGCCGCACGCTGCGCGAGGTGTCGAGCTCGGCGCGTGTCAGCCTGGGATACCTTTCCGAAGTCGAACGGGGGCGGAAGGAGGCGTCGAGCGAACTGCTCGCCGCGATCTGCGACGCGCTCGACGTTCCGCTGTCGGACGTGCTCCACGACGTCAGCGAGACGCTGTCGGACGCGACCGCGGTACGTGCCGGGGCCGTCAGTACCGAGACCGCGGGCTCCGCGATGCCCGAGGTCGTGCACGCGGCGGCGCCGCGCATCGACGGGGACACCCGGGTGGTGATTCCGGCGCCGCAGGCGACGGCATTGGCCGCCGCCTGACGGTCCGCTCGGGGGCGGTTCGGTCGGTCCGCTCGCTTCAGCCGGACCGGATTCGGGTCGGCGCGGATGGTTCGCGGTGGTGCCGGATCGCTGTAGATTCGACGAGGACAGTGGCGCAAGGCGGTGTGCGACGGTCGCGCACCGGGTCGCGGATGACGCGGCGCATCAGATGGAGGCAGGATCACACCCATGGCTAACCCGTTCGTCAAGGGCTGGAAGTACCTGATGGCGCTCTTCAACTCGAAAATCGACGAGAAGGCGGACCCGAAGGTTCAGATTCAGCAGGCAATCGAGGACGCGCAGCGCCAGCACCAGGCACTCTCGCAGCAGGCCGCATCGGTCATCGGCAACCAGCGCCAGCTGGAGATGAAGCTGAGCCGCCAGCTCGACGAGGTGGAGAAGCTCAACGCGAACGCTCGTCAGGCCGTCACCCTGGCGGACCAGGCCGCCACCGCGGGCGACAACGAGAAGGCGATCCAGTACACCAACGCCGCCGAGGCCTTCGCCGCACAGCTGGTGACGGCCGAACAGTCCGTCGAGGACCTGAAGGTGCTGCACGACCAGTCGCTGCAGGCGGCCGCGCAGGCGAAGAAGGCCGTCGAGCAGAACGCGATGGCGTTGCAGGCCAAGGTCGCCGAGCGCACCAAGCTGCTCAGCCAGCTCGAGCAGGCCAAGATGCAGGAGAAGGTCAGCGACTCGCTGCGGTCGATGGACGCCACCCTGTCCGCGCCGGGCAACACCCCCAGCCTCGACGCGGTGCGCGACAAGATCGAACGCCGCTACGCGGACGCGCTCGGCTCCGCGGAGCTGGCTCAGAACTCCGTCCAGGGACGGATGATGGAGGTCCAGCAGGCCAGCGTGCAGATGGCAGGCCACAGTCGTCTCGAGCAGATCCGCGCCTCGATGAAGGGCGACGCGCTTCCGTCGGGGGGCGGTGCCACTCCGGCGGCAGCGCCGCAGACCCCGGCGGCTGCCCCGAAGACCGAGGGTCCCGCCGCGCAGTAGTTCCACACCGACGCCAGGCCCGGTCCGGACATCGTCCGGGCCTGGCGTCGTTTTCCGACCCGCGTTCGTCAGTCGTCGACGCCGCGCGCGGCGAGGGCCTCGCCCATCGCGTCGGCCGTGCGGACGGCACCGATCACGACCGGGACGGCCAGGGCCCGCAGGGAGAAGCCGAGACCACGGGCCTTGCGGGCCTCGGTCACCTCGGCGACCAGCCCGGCAAGCAGCGGGATGCAGCGGATCGTCATCGCCAGCACCAGACCGACCCGGTTGGGGTCCACCCCGAACCGCCGGAACGGCCCGAGGATCCGGTGCAGCGCGTCGAGCATGTCCAGTACCCGGGTGGTCAGGGACACCAGTGCCGCGACGGCGACGGACAGCAGCAGCACCCCGCACACCACCAGCGCGCGTCGCCACCCGGTGAAGACGACCTGAAACACCGCGATGAACGCGAGCATCCACAGCACCGGACGCAACTGGGCGAGCACCACCCGTGCGGGGATGCGGGCGATGCCGAACCCGGCGATCACCACGACCGCGGCGGGCGCCAGCTGCCACGGCTGCCGAACGAACGCCGCGAGCCCGATGAGGAACAGCACCAACCCGATCAGCTTCCCGCCCGCGGGCAGCCGGTGCAGCACGGACCGCCCCGGTCGGTACAGGCCGAGCGTCGTCACCCGGCGAGCCGTCGATAGAAGCCGATCGCCTCGGCGGGCGCGCCGTCGGCGGCGACGCCCCCGGAGTCGATGACGATGACCCGGTCGAAGTCCGCGAGCAGGTCCAGATGGTGGGTCACCGCGATCAGCTGCTGCGGCAGCGCCGCGAAGGTGTCCGAGACCAGCCGGGTGTTGCGCAGGTCCAGCAGCGTGGTCGGCTCGTCGGCGACGATCACCTCGGGCTCGGTGACCATGATCGCCGCGAGCGCCAGCAGCTGCTTCTGCCCGCCGGACAGCTGGTGGGTGGGGTGGTCGGCGTGCCCGGCGAGCCCGAACCGGCCGAGCACGCTGGCGACCCGCGCGTCCCGGTCGGCGGCGGGCAGCCCCGACCGCTTGAGGGAGAACGCGATGTCCTCGGCGACGGTCGGCATGATGATCTGATGGTCGGGGTCGGTGAACACGAACCCCACCTTGCGACGCACCTTCCTGCCGTCGCGGGCGGTGTCGAGTCCGTCGACGGTCACCGTCCCGGCGGTGGGGACCACCAGCCCGTTGATCATTCGTGCGAGTGTCGACTTGCCGCTGCCGTTGGCACCGACGATCCCGATGCGGGATTCGGTGAGGGTCAGGTCCACCTCGCGCAGGACGGCGCGTTCCCCGTAGCGGTGCGCGACGGACCGGAACCGGATCTCGGTCATCGGCGGGGTCAGGCGGCGTCGGCGGCGGGCGCCGCTGGCGCCCGGCGGCCGGTCAGCAGGGCGGGGTACGCCCGGTGCACCTGGGCGGCGACGACGGCGGCGACCACCGCCTTGATCGCGTCGCCGGGAAGGAAGGTCACGTTCGCCGACAGCGTGGCCACCAGCGTCAGGTCGGTGCGCAGCAGCATGCCCGCGATCCCGCAGGCGTACAGCACGACGATCCCGCCGAGCAGGTTGATCAGGGTCCCGACGATCGCGTTGTAGCGGGGCAGCGCCTTGACGGTCAGCCACCCGATCAGCGCGGCGGTCGGGATCCAGCCGATCAGGAAGCCCGCGGTCGGGCTGGCCAGCGCGGTCAGGGTGGTGCGCCCGCCTGCGAGGACGGGCAGCGCCATCCCGACCGCGATCACGGTCAGCACGGCCAGCGATCCCTTGCGGGCGCCGAGGAGCGCGCCCGCGACCATCACGCCGAGACTCTGCAGGGTGATCGGCACGCCGGAGGTGCCGATGGTGATGGTGCCGGGCAGGCCGAGGGCGATGATCAGCGCCGCGAAGACCGCGACCTGGGCGAGGTCGCGCGCGGTCAGTGCCGGGGCGCCGGAGATTCGGGAGGACACGGGTGGTGCAGAGCTCCTAGGTGGCGGGGACCGGTCGAGCTTATGTCAGGCGCGTCGGCCGATGGGCTCCTCCACCCGGTCGGGGCGGCCGCGGGGCATGGGGGTTCACCCTGATCTTTCCCTGATCTTGCCGTTGAGCTGGTGATTTACCGGCGCGATCCTGTCAGGCTGGACGGCAGCGGACCGCCAACTCGTGGTGGTTCGGCCCGCAAGAAACGGAGAACCATCGTGTTCTGGAAGATTCTCGGTGTCGTTGCGCTGGTGTGGATCGCACTGGCCCTGGTCGGGGTGCTGGTGAAGGGCCTGTTCTGGATCCTCGCCGTCAGCGCCGTGGTGTTCGGTGTGTACCTGCTGGTCAAGGCGTTCTCGGATTCGGACTCGCAGAAGGTCACGAAGATCTAGGCGTGCTGCCCGGGCGCGTCTCGCCACCCGAACCGGTATCCGGCGGCATGCTCGTTGGCATGGAGCCCACGATCGAACCGATTCCCGAGGACTGGCAGCGCGGCGTGGTGATCGTCGCGCATCCCGACGACATCGAATACGGCTGCGCGGCGGCCGTTGCCCGGTGGACCGCGCAGGGCAAGGACGTCCGCTACGTCCTCGTCACGCGGGGGGAGGCGGGGATCGAGGGGGTCCCGCCCGCCGAGTGCGGACCGCTGCGGGAGGCGGAGCAACTCCGGTCCGCCCGGGTCGTCGGGGTCACCGAGGTCGAGTTCCTCGGCCTCCGGGACGGCACCGTCGAGTACGGCCCGGCGCTGCGCGCCGCGATCGCCGGGGCGATCCGCAGGCACCGGCCCGAGATCGTCGTCACCCTGACTCATCACGAGGCCGTGGTCCCCGGACGCCGCAACAGCGCCGACCACCGGGCCGTCGGGTTGGCCGCACTGGACGCGATCGCGGACGCCGCGAACGAGTGGATCTTCCCGGACCTGCCCGAACCGCGCTGGTCGGGTGTGCGGTGGGCGGCGGTGACCGGGCCGTCCGGGCACACGCACGCCGCTGACGTGACGGCAACGGTCGACCTCGCGGTCGCGTCCCTTGCCGAGCATGCCCGCTACCTCGCCGCGCTCAGCGACGTCCCGGTCGCGGAGCAGGCCGCCGCGCAGGTGGAGATGGCAACCGGTCCGAAGCCCGGATTCCCGGCGCCGCGGGCGGTTGGGTTCGAGTTGTTCTCGTTCTGACCCGCCCGCCGCGATGCGGTGAATGGGGGTTCATGGCGCATTTCCGGCGGCACGGTGGCACCTGAACCCCCATTCAATCCTGGGGCGTGGGTCAGTGGACCGGAGCGCCGACGATGACGCGCCCGGCCCCCCGAACGGTCTGGACGTCGATCGGCAGCGGCGCGATCCGTTCCCCGTCCGCGTACGCGGTGATACCCGCCGCCTCCACCCGCACCGAGGCGGAGCGGAAGACCCGCACCTCGTCGAGCGACACGTGGGTCCCCTTGTAGACGGTGGGGAACAGCCGGACCAGCTTCCATCGGCTGCCCGGAGCGATGACGACGACGTCGAACAGTCCGTCGGTCAGGCTCGCGTCCGGCGCGATGAGCATCCCGCCGCCGTACGAGGTGCCGTTCCCGATCGAGACCATCGCCGCGTCCAGATCGAGGGTGCGGTCGTCGAGCACGATCCGATACGGGATCGCCCGCAGGCTCGCCAGTTCCGCGAGCATCGCGAGGTTGTAGCGCATCGGGCCCCGCGGCCAGCGCATCCGGTTCGCCCGTTCGGTGACGAGGGAATCGAAACCGCCGCACAGCACCGTGCCGAACCAGTGCGCGGCCGCGCCGACGGTGACCCGTCCGAGGTCGACGTCGGCCGTCTCGCCCTCGGCGACGATGTCCGCCGCCGCGACCGGGTCGTCGACCGGGATGTGGAACAGTCGGGCATGGTCGTTGCCGGTCCCGCCGGGGATGATGCCCAGCGGCACCCCGGATTCCGCGACCGCCTGCCAGGCGATGTTGATCAGCCCGTCGCCGCCGACCGCGACGAGGGCGTCGGTGCCTGCCTCGACCGCGGCGCGGGCCAGCTGCAGGGCCTCGGCAGGGGAGCCGCCCTCGATCGCGGTGATGTCGATGCCCCGCTCGCGCAGGCGCGCCGTCGCGGCCGCGGCCACCTCGTGCGGGTGTCCGCCGCCGGCGTGCGGGTTCGTCAGCACCGTCACCGATCTCATGGGATCAGCTTGCCGGGGTTGAGGATGCCGACGGGGTCGAGCGCGTCCTTGACCGCCTGCAGGACGCTCGCACCGAGCTCGCCGACCTCGTCCGCCATCCACGGGCGGTGATCCCGGCCGACGGCGTGATGGTGGGTGATCGTTCCGCCCGCCGCGACGATGGCATCGCCCGCGGCGCGCTTGGCCGCGGACCACTGGATCAGCGGATCCGCGGCCTGCGCGCACACGACCGTGAAGTACAGCGACGCGCCGGTCGGGTAGGTGTGCGAGATGTGGCACATCACGAGGGGCGCGGTGCCCTGCGCGGTGAGGGATTCGGTGAGGGCGGTGGTGACGGCGTCGCGGAGGGTCGCCAGGTTGGACCAGGTGGTCGCCGTCTCCAGGGTCTCGACGACCGCGCCCGCGTTCAGCAGTGCATCGCGCTGGTAGGGGGCGGAGAAGCGGCCGTGCTCCCAGGATCGGGCGGGCCCGTCGCCGAGGTCGGTTCCGCCTGCGGCGGCGAGCAGGGCGCCCGCCTCCTCGGAGCGGGCCCGCACGTGCGCCTCGGTGCCCTCGAACGTGGTGATGGCCAGGCATCCCGACGTGGGGCTCTCGCCACCGATGTCCCCGGCCAGCGCCAGGTTGATGCCGGTCTCCGCCTCATCCGACAGGCGCATCACCGTCGGTGCGGCGCCGGTCTGGACCACCGTCCGCAGTGCGTGCGCGCCGGTCTCGAAGTCGGGGAACGACCAGGCGCGGTAGGCGGTGGTCGCGGGCACCGGGTGCACCCGGACGGTGACCTCCGTGATGACGCCGAAGGTGCCCTCCGAGCCGACGAGCAGCTCGCGCAGGTCCGGTCCCGCGGCCGACGCCGGGCCGCGGCCGAGGCTGAGGGTGCCTGCCGGGGTCGCAACCCGCAGGTGCTGCACCATGTCGTCGAACCGGCCGTAGCCCGCGGACGCCTGCCCGGACGAGCGGGTCGCGGCGAATCCGCCGATCGTCGCGAACTGGAAGCTCTGCGGGAAGTGGCCGAGCGAAAAGCCGTGCACCCCGAGCAGTTCCTCCGCCTGCGGTCCGGTCACACCCGCCTGCAGGGTCGCGATCCCGGACACCGGATCGAGGTCGACGAGCGCGTTCAGGCGCCGCAGATCCACCGCGATCACCGTGTCGAAGCCGCCGCGGACCGGGTCGAGTCCGCCGACGACGCTGGTGCCGCCGCCGAACGGGACCACCGCGACCGTGTTCCTGGCACACCACTGCAGGAGGGCGAGGACGTTCTCGTGGGAGGCGGGCAGGACCACCGCGTCCGGGGCGTCCTGCGCCGCGGTGTCCTTGCGGCGCAACAGGTCGGGTGTGGACTTTCCGCCCGCGTGGCGGAGCCGGATCGCGGAGTCGGCGCGGACGTTGTCGGATCCGAGCAGGTCCTTGAGCGCGCGGCGGTGCGCGTCGGTGAGGGAGCTGGGCCGCAGCACGACGTCGGACTCGGCGGGGGCGGCGGCCTGCGCCGCGTCGACCCCGAGCGCCGCCCCGAGCAGGGACAGGACCTGCGGGGAGAGTTGCTTGCGGAACTCGCCGACTCCCCAGGCGTCCCACTCCATGACGGGGGCCTCGGTCGCCGGGTGCTCGGGTGCTGTGAAGTCGATCATGCGTTACAGTGTTACACACAATGTCTATTCGTAACGCTGATCTCGACCGGGGAAATGTGAACGCGTGAGCAGTGACACCGCGGCGGCCCGGTGCGTCGACGACCAGATCCTCGACGCGGCCCGGACCTGCGTCCTCGAGTTCGGCCTGCGGCGCACCACGCTCGCGGAGATCGCCCGGCGGGCTGGCGTGAGCAGGCCGACCGTCTACCGGCGCTGGCCCGACACCCGCGCAGTGGTGGGGGATCTGCTCACCCGCGAGATCGGGCTCGCGGTCCCGGCACCGTCCGGTGCTGGCCCGATGCGCGCCCAACTCGTTGCCGCGGTCGCGCAGATGGCGGACGCGGTGCGGCATCACCCCCTGTTTGTGAAGATCCTCCGATCCGACCCCGAACTGCTCATCACCTACATTGTCGAGCGGCTCGGCACCAGCCAGCGCGCGATCATCGACCATCTCGTCCCCGCGCTCGTTGCCGGCCAGGCGGACGGCTCGGTCCGGGCAGGCGACCCCGTCGCCCTCGCGACGATGCTGCTGTTGATGACGCAGTCGGCGGTCCAGTCCGCCGGAATGGTCGCCGACCTGCTCCCGCCCGACGCGCTGATCGGGGAGCTGACCGTCGCCGTCGACGCCTATCTGACCGCACCGTCCGTCTGACATCCCGGATCAGGAGTTCACCGTGCACCTCAACGCCCCGACCGCCCTCAATGCCGACCGCCGAGCGCGGGAACTGTCCGAGCTCGGTGACGGGGATCCGATCGACCTGCTGGTGATCGGCGGCGGGATCACCGGGGTCGGGGTCGCGCTGGACGCCGCGTCCCGCGGACTGCGGACCGTCCTCGTCGAACGCCGTGACCTGGCCTTCGGGACCAGTCGATGGAGTTCGAAGCTCGCGCACGGCGGACTCCGGTACCTCGCGAGCGGGAACGTTGGCATCGCCAGGGAGAGCGCCGTCGAACGCGGCATCCTGATGACCCGGACTGCGCCGCACCTGATCCGGGCGCTGCCGCAGCTGGTGCCGCTGCTGCCGTCCGTCGGGCGATTCGAGAAGGCGCTGGTGCGGGCCGGATTCCTCGCCGGCGATGCGCTGCGGGCGACCGCCGGCACCCCCGCGTCGGTGCTGCCGCGCTCCCGGCGCGTCGGGTCGGCCGCGGCGATCGCCCTCGCGCCAGCGGTGCGCCGGGACGGCCTGCGCGGCGGCCTGCTCGCGTACGACGGCCAGCTCGTCGACGACGCGCGACTGGTCGTCGCGATCGCCCGCACGGCGGCCGGGCACGGCGCGAAGATCCTTACCCGGGTCGGGGCGTACGACGTCACCGGTGATCGTGCGCGGCTCCGGGACGAGCTGACCGGGGAGGAGCTCACGGTGCGGGCCCGCGCGGTCGTCAATGCCGCCGGGGTGTGGGCCGGGCAGGTCGACCCCGACATCGCGCTCAAACCCAGCCGCGGCACCCACCTGGTGCTCTCCGCGGAGCGACTCGGGAACCCGACGGCGGCGCTCACCGTCCCCATTCCCGGCGAGACGAACCGCTTCGTGTTCGCGTTGCCCGCGCAGCTGGGTCGGGTCTACCTCGGGCTGACCGACGAGGCGGCATCGGGGGAGATCCCCGACGTCCCGGTGGCCACCGAGCCCGAGATCGACTTCCTGTTGACCACCGTCAACACTGCGCTGGGGGGCGACCTGACCCGCAGCGACGTGCTCGCCAGCTACGCGGGCCTGCGGCCCCTGCTCGACACCGGGGACGGTGCGACCGCGGACCTGTCCCGCAACCACGCGGTCCTCACCTCGGGCGCCGGGGTGATCAGTGTCGTCGGCGGGAAGCTGACCACCTATCGGAAGATGGCGCAGGACGCGGTCGATGCCGCGATCCTGGCCGGGGGCCTCGCGGCCGGGGCGTGTGTCACGAGGAATCTGCCGGTGGTCGGTGCGGGTGCGGCACCGACCGGGTTGCCCGCGTCGCTGATCGACCGGTACGGAGCCGAGGCGGGCAGCGTCGCCGCGGCCGGGCCCCTCGATCGGGTGGCCGACGGGATCGACGTCAGCCACGCCGAGTTGGTGTTCGCGGTCCGCAGCGAAGGGGCGCTGGACGTCGACGACCTCCTTGACCGCCGAACCCGGATCGGTCTGGTCCCCGCCGACCGGGACCGCGCACGGAACGCGGCGGTGGCCGCGCTCGGCTGAACATTGTCGGTGCGAGGTCGTACGGTGGGGCGTCCGGTTCGACACGGCTGTACCGACGTTCGGGAGCGACGCACACCATGACCACCGATCCGCAGAGCACTGCCACGACCGACATCCTCGACCTGCTCGCCGAGCAGCGCAGCACCTTCCTGATCACCTTCCGGGGCCTCGACGACGCGGGGGCCCGCACCCGGTCAACGGCCAGCGAGTTGACGCTGATCGCCCTGCTCAAGCACGTCACCGGCACCGAGCGCGGCTGGATTCGGACCCTGGTCGAGCGGGACGAGGCCGCCGAGTTCGACATGGACTCCGCGATGCAGTCGTGGACGGTCGGGTCGGACGAGACCCTTGAGGCGCTGCTCGCGGACTATGTCGTGGTGGCCCGTGAGACCGAGGCCGCGGTCCGCGACCTCGACCTCACCGAGCCGGTCCCGCTGCCGACCGCGCCGTGGGCGCCGCAGCGTCAATGGTGGAGTGGGCTGAAAATCCTCATGCACATCCTGCGGGAGACGGCCCAGCACGCCGGGCACGCCGACATCATCCGCGAGAGCCTCGACGGGGCGAACACCACCATGCAGATGGGCGCCGACGCGGGCATGGAGATCTAGCGTCGGCGACGACGAGGCGGGTGCCGCCGCCGAATCGCCTGCCACAGTCGGCCCACTCGTCATGGGCTGAGCGGGGCCTATGGCACCCTGGTCGGATGCGCGTCGCCGTCGTCGCCGGACCCGATCCCGGTCATGCCATCCCCGCCATCGCCCTGTGCCTGAAACTGATTGCCGCGGGCGATGATCCGGTGCTGTTCACCGGTGATCGCTGGCTGGACACCGCGCGCGCGGCGGGGATCTCGGCGCGCAGGCTCAAGGGTCTCGCGCCGCGGCCGGAGGACGACGACCTCGACGCGGGGGCGCGGATCCATACCCGGGCGGCGTACATCTCCACCGAGATCCTGCCCGAGCTGAGCGCGATGCTGCCCGAACTGGTGGTCTCCGACATCCTCACCGCGGGCGGCGGGATGGCCGCCGAACGGCTCGACGTGCCGTGGGTGGAGTTGTCACCGCATCCGCTGTACGCGCCGTCGACGGGCCTGCCGCCGATCGGCAGTGGCCTGGCGCCGGGGGAGGGGCTGCGTGGTCGGGCCCGCGACCGGCTGATGCGGGCGGCGACCGGCCGGTCGATCAAGCAGGGTCTGCGGCAGCGCTCCGAGGCGAGGGTCGGCGTCGGTCTGCCCGCCGAGGATCCGGGGCCGGTCGCGCGGCTGATCGCGACCCTGCCCGCCCTGGAGGTGCCCCGGCCGGACTGGCCAGACAACGCGCAGGTGGTCGGGCCGCTGCTGTGGGAGCCGACCGCGGACCTCCTCGCCCCGCCGCCCGGCGACGGGCCGTTGGTGATGATCGCGCCGTCGACCGCGCACACCGGAGCCGAGGGCATGCTCGAGACCGCGCTGGCGGCGCTCGACGGCACCGGGGTGCGGGTGGTCGCCTCCATGCTCGACACCCCTCCTGCGGACCTGCCGTCCTGGGCCAGCGCTGGGCTGGGGCGTCAGGACGCGCTGCTGGCCGACGCGTCGGTGGTGGTCTGCGGCGGCGGTCACGGCATGCTCGCCAAGACGCTCCTCGCCGGGGTGCCCGCGGTGACCGTTCCCGGCGGCGGGGACCAGTGGGAGCTGGCGAACCGTGCGGCCAGGCAGGGCAGCGCCCTGGTGGTGCGGCCGCTGTCGGGCGATGCCCTGCGCGGGGCGGTGCTGAGGATGCTGGACGACCCGTCGTTCGCGGCGGCGGCGGCCGCGGCCGCGGCGACCGCGGGCGAGGTTGCCGACCCGGTCGCGGTGTGCCGGGCGGCCGCCGCCGCTGGATCGACCCTGCCATGATCGCGCGGCGGGCGGGCGGGCCTGATGGCCGGACGGCGGCACGCGTTACCGTTGGTCCGTGCGACTGACCGAGTTCAATGAACTGGTACACGGCGAGTTCGGCCGACTCTACGGCGAATCCCTGCTGGTGGACCACGTGCTGCTCAGCCTGGGTGGCAGGACCGCCGCGCAGGCCATCGAGGCCGGTCGGGAACCGCGTGAGGTGTGGCGTGCGCTCTGCGTCGAGTTCGAGGTGCCACGAAGCCGCTGGTAGTTGCGGCGTTGGCGCCGACACGCCCATCCCGGGCCATTGACTCGAACAGGTGTTCCCCTATGCTGGGGGTGTGCTCGTCAGGTCGCGTCGGCAGAGTTTGTCGGTGTCCCCGTCTACGGTGACCACAACACAGTGAGACCCCGCTCGAACATCGGGCCGCCCGGAAATCGGGCCGCTCGACACGCGAGCTCCTGACGACACACGAGTTCCTGACTAAGGAGAACCGATGGCACCACAGGCACACGATCGCGACAAGGCGCTCGAGCTCGCACTGGCGCAGATCGACAAGAACTTCGGCAAGGGCTCGGTGATGCGTCTCGGTGAGGAGGCGCGCCAGCCCATCTCGGTGATCCCCACCGGGTCCATCGCCCTCGACGTCGCGCTCGGGATCGGCGGCCTGCCGCGCGGGCGCGTCGTCGAGATCTACGGCCCGGAGTCCTCGGGTAAGACGACCGTCGCGCTGCACGCGGTGGCGAACGCGCAGGCCGCAGGCGGTGTCGCGGCGTTCATCGACGCCGAGCACGCGCTCGACCCCGAGTACGCCCGCAAGCTCGGCGTCGACACCGACGCCCTGCTGGTCTCGCAGCCGGACACCGGTGAGCAGGCGCTGGAGATCGCGGACATGCTGATCCGCTCCGGCGCCCTCGACATCATCGTCGTCGACTCGGTGGCCGCGCTGGTGCCCCGCGCCGAGATCGAGGGCGAGATGGGCGACAGTCACGTCGGTCTGCAGGCCCGACTGATGAGCCAGGCGCTGCGGAAGATGACGGGTGCCCTGAACAACTCGGGCACCACCGCCATCTTCATCAACCAGCTGCGCGAGAAGATCGGTGTGATGTTCGGTTCGCCGGAGACCACCACCGGCGGCAAGGCGCTCAAGTTCTACTCGTCGGTGCGACTGGACGTGCGCCGTATCGAGACCCTCAAGGACGGCGGCGACGCGGTCGGCAACCGCACCCGCGTCAAGGTCGTCAAGAACAAGGTCTCGCCGCCGTTCAAGCAGGCCGAGTTCGACATCCTCTACGGCCAGGGCATCTCCAAGGAGGGCTCGCTGATCGACATGGGTGTCGAGCACGGCTTCATCCGCAAGTCGGGGTCGTGGTTCACCTACGAGGGTGACCAGCTGGGGCAGGGCAAGGAAAACGCCCGCAAGTTCCTGCTGGAGAACACCGACATCCGCGACGAGATCGAGAAGAAGATCAAGGAGAAGCTGGGCATCGGCGCCGACGTGACCGCCGAGGACGCGGGCGACGCACCCGCCGACTTCTAGGACACCGCCCATGGAACAGGACGACCGCCCGCGGGCGTCCCGTCGCCGGGCCGATGAGTCGCGACGATCCGGTGCCGGCGCGGCGAGACGCGCCGCCGCCGACGTGGGCTCCCGCAGTCCTGCCGAGCAGGAGGCGCAGGCGAAGGACCTGTGCCTGCGCCTCCTGACCGACCGCGCGCGCAGCCGCACGGAACTGGCCACCAAGCTCACCGACAAGGGCTACCACCCCGACGTGATCGTCGGGGTGCTCGACCGGCTCACCGAGGTGGGTCTCGTCGACGACGCCGCGTTCGCGGCGCAGTGGGTGCACTCCCGGCACACCTATTCCGGCAAGGGCAAGCGGGCGCTGGCGATGGAGTTGCGCACCAAGGGGGTCGCGCCGGACATCGCGGCGACCGCGCTCGACCGCATCGACGTCGACGACGAACGTAAACGGGCCACCGAACTGGTGCGGCGCAAGCTGCGCACCGCATCCCTCGACTTCGAGGTCGACGGACCGGGCGGTCGCAGCAGCGACCGCGACCGACTCGTCCGGCGGCTGGTGTCGATGCTCGCCCGCCGCGGCTATCCGCAGGGCATGTGCTTCGACGTGGTGAAGACCGAACTCGCGCGGGCCGGTTCGGATGACGAGGGTCTCGACGCCGGGTGACGGTCCACGCCGCGCGGGCCCGGCGGGCCGTCCCCGTCCGCCGGGTCAGAACCGGACCAGGGTGAGCGCCAGCCAGACCGCACCCAGGATCATCAACGCCCACCCGGCCAGCGCCACGAACGGGAAGTAGACGACCGGCGGCACGAACGCCCACAGGATCACCGCGCAGGCCGTCGCGACGAGCACCGACACCGCGGCGACGGTCGCCCGCCACCACCGCGGCGGGACCGGCCGCGCCGCACCTTCCCCGGTCATCACACCTTTGCGGTCAGGTCCATGCCCGGCGCGGCGGGCGGTACCGCAGGCGTGGCCGCCGGGCGCCCCTTCCGTCCGCTGCGCAACCGCCTCTCGACGTACGTCGCCAGTGCGGACAGCGCCGAGTTCAGCACGATCATGATCGCCGCGACCACCAGCAGTGCGGGCAGGTAGTTGCCGTAGAACGCGCCGAGCTGCTGGCCGGACCGGACCACCTCGACGTACCCGATGAGGTAGCCGAGCGCGGAATCCTTCAGCGCAACCACCATCTGCGAGATGATCGCGGGCAGCATCGCCGCGATCGCCTGCGGCAGCAGGATGCTCCGCATGATCAGGCTCTTGCGCATGCCCAGCGCCCGCGCGGCCTCCGACTGCCCCTTCGGGAGCGAGGCGATGCCCGCGCGCACGATCTCCGCGATCACCGACCCGTTGTAGAGGGTCAGGCCGGTGATGACCGCGGCCAGCGCCAGGTAGGTCGACTTGAACACCTGGTAGTCGGCGAACACCTGGTACGCGAAGATCATCAGGATCAGCACCGGGATTGCCCGGAACACTTCCACGATCACCCCGGAGACCACGCGGACCGCCCGATGTTCCGACAGTCGCCCGACGCCGAGCAGGACGCCGAGCAGCAGCGCCAGCACGATCGACACCGCCGCCGCGATCAGGGTGCCGCGGATGCCGGGGACGAGGTACGTCGTCCACGACGAGGACTCGAGGAACGGCTCCCACTTCTCCGCCGTCAACTGCCCCTTCCCGTCGAGGGCGCGGTACACGAGGTATCCGACGGCGACGAGCACCGCGGCGGCAACGACCGACCCGAGGCGGTGGAGCCTGCGGGCCCGGGGACCCGGCGCGTCGTAGAGGACCGTTGCCCCGGTGCTCATCGGGCCACCTCCAACCGCTTGCCGAGATACCCGAACAGCAGACCCATCGGCAGCGTCAGGATCACAAAGCCGAGCGCGAAGATGCCGCCGACGACGAAGATCGCGGCCTCGTTCTCGATCATCGTCTTCATCAGCAGCGAGGCCTCCGCGACGCCGATCACCGAGGCGATCGTGGTGTTCTTGGTCAGGGCGATCAGCACGCTGCCGAGCGGTGCGATCACCGCCCGGAACGCCTGCGGCAGCACGATCAGCCGCAGGTTCTGCCCGAACGTGAGACCGAGGGAGCGGCCCGCCTCGGCCTGCCCGACGTGGACGGTGTTGATGCCGGCGCGCAGCGACTCGCACACGAAGGCGGCGGTGTAGACGCTCAGGCCGAGCACCGCGAGCCGGAAGTTGTTGTCCACCAGGAAGGTCGGTGAGTTCTCCGGCGAGAGTCGAACACCCATCGTCTGATAGAGGCCGAACGAGCAGAAGATGACGATCAGCGTCAGCGGGGTGTTCCGGAACACGGTCACGTACGCGGCCCCGAGCCACCGCGCCACCGGCACCGGCGACACCCGCATCGCGGCCAGCACGGTGCCGATGACGAGGGCGCCGATCGCGGCGAGCACGGTCAATTCGATCGTCGTCCAGAACGCGGAGATCAGCTGATCCCCGTACTTGGTGAGCAGGTTCACGGACGTTCCTTCTCCGTCCCCGCGCACCGTGCGTGATTTTTACCCCCATCGGGGTGAAACTCACGCACGGGCGCGGAGCGCCTCCTAGTAGCGGTCGACGGTCGGGGGCGCGGGGATCGGGTATCCGGACGGGCCGACGTTCTTTTCCAGCGCCGCCTGCCACGATCCGTCCGCGATCATCGCCTCGATCGCGTCGTTGATCCTGGCGCGGGTCTCGTCGTCGCCCTTGGCAAGGCCGATGCCGTAGTTCTCGGTGGTGAAGGTGTCACCGACCACCTTCAGCTGGCCCGGGTACTGGGCGGCGTAGCCGGCGAGAATGATCGCGTCGGTGGTCACCGCGTCGACGGCGCCGTTGCGCAGGGCCTCCACGCACGCCGAGTACGTGTCGAACTCCTGCAACTGCACCTCGTTGGCGTAGGTGTCCTTGACGTTCTGCGCCGGGGTGGAGCCGGTGACCGAGCACAGCTTCTTGCCGCCGTTGAGCGAGTCGGGCCCGGTGATGTCGGTGTTGTCGGCGCGCACCAGCAGGGACTGCCCGGTGGTCAGGTAGGGCCCGGCGAAGTCGACCTTCTCCTTGCGGGCGTCGGTGATCGAGTAGGTCGCGACCACGTAGTCGACCTCGCCGTTCTGGATCAGCGTCTCCCGCTGCGCGGACGGGGACTCCTTGAACGTGATCCCGGACGGCTGCACACCGAGCTTGCCGGCAACATAGGTGGCGACGTCGACGTCGAAGCCGCTGAACGTGCCGTCCGGGTTGCGCAGGCCGAGGCCGGGCTGGTCGAACTTGATGCCGACCGTGAGCGTGCCGGACTCGGCGCTCTGCACGGCGCTCCTCTGCTCGTCGCCGCCGCAGGCGGTCGCGACGGCGGCGACGGCGAGCACGCCGACCCCGACTCGCAGCGCACGGGTGATCCTCATGTGTTCCTCTCCTTCGGGTCGGGCAACGGGAAGTGCGGTCGGGTGCTCGGTCCGTGCTGTCAGTGACCGAGGATCTTGCCGAGGAAGTCCTTGGCGCGGGCCGATGACGGTGCGGTGAAGAACGTGTCCGGGTCGGTGTCCTCCACGATCTGGCCGTCCGCCATGAACAGCACCCGGTCGCCCGCCTTGCGGGCGAAGCCCATCTCGTGGGTGACGACGAGCATCGTCATGCCCTCCTTCGCGAGGCTGGTCATCACGTCGAGGACCTCGCTGACCATCTCGGGATCCAACGCCGAGGTCGGTTCGTCGAACAGCATCACCTTCGGGTTCATCGCCAGGGCCCTGGCGATCGCCACCCGTTGCTGTTGGCCACCCGACAGCTGGGCCGGGTACTTGTCGGCCTGGTTGCCGATGCCGACCCGGTCGAGCAGTTCGACGGCCCTGGCCCGCGCATCGGACTTGCTCATCTTCCGGACCTTGACCGGGGCGAGCATGACGTTCTCGAGGATCGTCTTGTGCGCGAACAGGTTGAACGACTGGAAGACCATCCCGACGTCGGCGCGCAGCGCGGCAAGCGCCTTGCCCTCCTCGGGCAGTTCGCGACCGTCGACGGCGATGACCCCCTCGTCGACGGGTTCGAGCCGGTTGATCGTGCGGCACAGGGTCGACTTCCCGGAGCCGGACGGCCCGACCACGATCACCACCTGCCCGGTGGGGACCTCGAGGTCGATATCGCGCAGCACGTGCAGATCACCGAAGTGCTTCTGCACCCCGGACATCGAGATCATGGCCCGTGCGGTGGCGGTGGGTGCGCCCGCGCCCGATTCACCCGCGTTCGTCATAGTCGTCGACCCTAGGTGCTGGGCAGGCGGAATCCGGGTGTTTGCGTGACGTCGGCCCGTCGACGTAACGGAACCTTTACCAAGGCAACGGATTGGTGCGGCTGCGCGAAATCCGGCCCCGAAGCCGGGTGGGGATCGCCGGACGGGTGTTTACTGGATCGGTACGACCACGGCCTGCCGAGGGGGCTTCATGACGTACGCGTACCCGAGTTCCGATCGACTCCGCCGGGCGGGGCGGCGGCGATGACCGCGGTGTCCCCGACGCCGGGTGTCGCGGCGTCCCGGCCGTTCCCGGCCCGCCTGGGGCCCAAGGGGTCCTATGTCTACCGGATGATCACCACCACCGACCCGAAGATGCTCGGCGTCATGTACCTGGTGACGTCGTTCGCCTTCTTCCTCGCCGGCGGCCTGATGGCGCTGCTGATGCGCACCGAGTTGGCCTTGCCCGGCATGCAGTTCCTGTCGAACGAGCAGTTCAACCAGCTGTTCACGATGCACGGCACGGTGATGCTGCTGCTGTATGCGACGCCGATCGTGTTCGGTTTCGCGAACTACATCCTGCCGCTGCAGATCGGCGCCCCCGACGTCGCGTTCCCGCGACTGAACGCGCTGAGCTACTGGCTGTACCTGTTCGGCGCGTTGGTCGTGATGGCCGGCTTCGTGACTCCCGGCGGCGCCGCGGACTTCGGCTGGACCGCATACAGCCCGCTGACCGACGCGGTGCACTCGCCCGGTGTCGGCGCGGACCTGTGGATCATGGGTCTCGCGGTCGCGGGTGTTGGCACCATTCTCGGCGGCGTCAACATGATCACCACCGTGGTCTGCCTGCGCGCCCCCGGCATGACGATGTTCCGGTTGCCGATCTTCACCTGGAACATCCTCATCACGATGATCCTGGTGTTGCTCGCGTTCCCGATCCTGACCGCGGCGTTGCTCGGGGTGTTCGTGGACCGGCATCTCGGTGCCCACCTGTTCGATCCGGCTAATGGCGGGAACCTGCTGTGGCAGCACCTGTTCTGGTTCTTCGGGCATCCCGAGGTGTACATCGTTGCGCTGCCGTTCTTTGGGATCATCACCGAGGTGATCCCGGTGTTCAGCCGCAAACCGCTGTTCGGGTACACCGGGATGGTGTTCGCGACGATGTCGATCGCGGCACTGTCGATGGCGGTGTGGGCGCACCACATGTATGCCACCGGCGCGGTGCTGCTGCCGTTCTTCTCGTTCATGACGTTCCTGATCGCGATCCCGACCGGCGTGAAGTTCTTCAACTGGATCGGCACCATGTGGAAGGGGCAGTTGACGTTCGAATCGCCGATGCTGTTCTCCGTCGGCTTCATCGTCACGTTCCTGTTCGGCGGCCTGTCCGGGGTCCTGCTCGCCAGCCCGCCGCTCGACTTCCACGTCACCGACTCGTACTTCGTGGTCGCGCACTTCCACTACGTGCTGTTCGGCACCATCGTGTTCGCCACCTACGCGGGCATCTACTTCTGGTTCCCGAAGATGACCGGCCGGATGCTCGACGAGCGCCTCGGCAAGTGGCACTTCTGGCTGACCTTCCTCGGCTTCCACGCCACCTTCCTGGTGCAGCACTGGCTCGGCAATGAGGGCATGCCGCGTCGCTACGCGGACTACCTGCCGTCGGACGGCTTCACGACACTGAACACGATCTCGACGCTCGGCGCGTTCGTGCTCGGCGCCTCGACGCTGCCCTTCCTGTGGAACGTGTTCAAGAGCTACCGCTATGGCGAGGTCGTCACGGTCGACGACCCGTGGGGCTACGGCAACTCCCTCGAATGGGCGACGACCTGCCCGCCGCCGCGGCACAACTTCACCGAGCTGCCCCGGATCCGCTCGGAGCGGCCCGCGTTCGAGTTGCACTACCCGCACATGTCCGACCGGATGCGCGCCGAGTCCCACGCCGGTGTCCGGCACCGGACGTCGGCGTCAGAGGTCGAGCGCAGTCGCGCGTGAGGGGGCACCGATGCAGGGAAATCTGCCGAACCTGCCGTACATGGGATCGGACTGGGAGTTCTCCTTCCCCACGAATCTGTACATAATGTTCATCCGCTGGTGGAATCCGTTCTGACGAGCGGGCACGGTGACGGCGGCCAGCATCGTGAAGGGGGAGTGCCGTGCGCGCGGACATCGCTGACCGAGCCGACATCGGCACCCTGCTGCGCCGATTCTACGGCCGTGCCCTCGTCGACGAGTTGCTCGCGGAACCATTCACCGAGGTGCGGGAGCAGGGGCTTGAGTCGCATCTGCCGGTGATGTGCGATTTCTGGGAGACGCTGCTGTTCGCGGCGGGCACCTACCGGGGCAGCCTGTTCCGGATCCATCAGAACGCGCATGACCGGCACCCGTTCGGGGCCGAGCACTTCGACCGTTGGCTCCAGTTGTGGCACGAGTCCGTCGACGAGGCGTTCACCGGGCCGATCGCGGACCGGGCGAAGCAGCAGGGCGAGCGGATCGCGGTGGCCATGCACCGGCGAATGACGCACGCCCCGAGCCTGGCCGCGGAGGCCGTCCGCACCGGCGTTGCGGCGGCGCCGACGATGCGGCAGGGCGGAGCCGGGTCGGCCTGACGGTGCCGTTCGGTGCGGCCCGCGCGGGCCCGTACCCTGGACTGGTGGACACGATCGACCAAGACACCCCCGCATCGCGCAGCTATGAGGTCCGCACCTTCGGCTGCCAGATGAACGTGCACGACTCGGAGCGGCTGTCCGGTCTGCTCGAGGACGCCGGGTACACCAAGGCCGCGCCCGGCTCGGACCCCGACCTGCTCGTGTTCAACACGTGCGCGGTCCGCGAGAACGCCGACAACAAGCTGTACGGCACCCTCGGCCACCTGCGCCCGACGAAGGACGCGCACCCGGGCATGCAGATCGCGGTCGGCGGCTGCCTCGCGCAGAAGGACCGCGACACCGTGGTCAAGAAGGCGCCCTGGGTGGATGTGGTGTTCGGCACCCACAATATCGGGTCGCTGCCGGTGCTGCTGGAACGCGCCCGCCACAACGACGAGGCGCAGGTCGAGATCATCGACTCGCTCGAGGCGTTCCCGTCCACGCTGCCCGCCAAGCGGGACTCCGCCTACTCCGGCTGGGTGTCGATCTCCGTCGGCTGCAACAACACCTGCACCTTCTGCATCGTGCCCGCGCTGCGCGGCAAGGAGGTGGACCGCCGCCCCGGCGACATTCTCGCCGAGGTGCAGGCGCTGGTGAACGAGGGCGTCCTCGAGGTCACCCTGCTCGGCCAGAACGTCAATGCGTACGGCGTCTCCTTCGCCGACCTGGAGATCCCCCGGGATCGGGGCGCGTTCGCGAAGCTGCTGCGCGCCTGCGGCGAGATCGACGGCCTCGAGCGGGTCCGGTTCACCTCCCCGCACCCGGCCGAGTTCACCGACGACGTGATCGAGGCGATGGCGGCGACCCCGAACGTGTGCCCGCAGCTGCACATGCCGCTGCAGTCCGGGTCGGATCGCGTCCTCAAGGCGATGCGCCGCTCGTACCGCGCCGCCAAGTTCCTCGGCATCATCGAGAAGGTGCGGGCCGCGATGCCGCACGCCGCGATCACCACCGACATCATCGTCGGGTTCCCCGGTGAGACGGAGGAGGACTTCCAGGCCACCCTCGACGTCGTCCGGCAGGCGCGGTTCACCAGCGCATTCACGTTCCAGTACTCGAAGCGGCCCGGCACCCCGGCCGCCGAGATGGACGGGCAGCTGCCGAAGGCGGTCGTGCAGGAACGCTACGACCGGTTGATCGCACTGCAGGAGCAGATCACGCTCGAGGAGAACCGCAAACTGGTCGGCACCGAGGTCGAGCTGCTCGTGGCGGCAGGCGAGGGCCGCAAGAACGCCGAGACACAGCGGATGAGCGGCCGCGCCCGCGACGGCAGGCTGGTGCACTTCCGGCCGGACGGCAACCTCGACGGCGGAATCCGTCCCGGTGACGTCGTCACGGTCGCCGTCACCGGGGCCGCACCCCATCACCTGGTCGCCGACGACGCCGTCCTCACCCATCGGCGCACCCGTGCCGGCGACTCGCACGAACGTGGCATCACCCCCAAGACCCCGCCGATCGGTATCGGATTGGGGCTCCCGCAGATCGGTGCGCCCGCACCGCTGCCGACCGTGACCGGATGTGGAGCATGAGCGACAACCAGCCCGCCGACCCCAGCGAACAGTTCCGGAAGGACATCGACGCCGCCGAGAGGAAGGTGGCCCGCGAGATCGACCCCGGCATGCGGGCCCTGGTCGTCGCCGTCGGCGTCCTGCTGCTCGCGGGTACGTTCGCGCTCCCGCACACCGGTGCCGCGAAGGGATGGGACGTCCTCGCGGGGAACGAGGTGGCCCTCGCCGAGGACATTGCGCTGCCGTCGCGGGTCTTCGTGTGGTTGACGCTGGTGTTCGGCGTGGTGTTCGCGATGCTCGCGCTGGCCACCCGCCGCTGGGCGCTGGCCTGGGTCGCGGTCGCCGGATCTGCCGTCGCGAGCGTGTTCGGGATGTTGGCGATCTGGTCCAGGCAGACCCTGGACGCGAACTCACCCGGCGCCGGTCCCGGGATCGGGCTGATCCTCGGCTGGATCCTGATCATGGTGCTGACGTTCCACTGGGTGCACGTGGTGTGGCAGCGCACCGCGATCCAGCTGGCCGCAGAGGAGGAGCGCAGGCGGCAGACCGCGGAGCGCGGCGACCAACTGCTGTGGGGCGATCGCTGACCCCGAGCGGGAGCGGCGACCCGACACGGCGCGGCGCGCGTCAGTCATTCGGTCCGGCCGACGACGGGGAGTCGTCGGCCGGACGCGTGACCTATTGGCAGGCGCCGTCTATCGGTCGCTGACGGCGGTGCCGTCTATCGGTCGCTGACGGCGGTGCCGTCTATCGGTCGCTGACGGCGGTGCCGTCTATCGGTCGCTGACGGCGCCCTCGGCGGCGTCGGCCCATTCGCGCCACTGCTTGGCCTGGGCGAGGGCCTTCTCCGCGTCCTTGGCCTTGCCTGCGGCCGTCGCCTTCGCTGCCTGCTCCTCGAACTGGGCGACCCGCTCCCGGAACTGGGCGGCGCGGGCCATCGCCTCGGGGTCGGTGCGCCGCCACTGGGAGTCGGCGGCGTCGCGGACCGTCTTCTCGATGGCGTGCAGTCGACCTTCGAGGTCGTGCATCTTCTCGCGGGGGACCTTGCCGATCTCGTCCCACTTCTCCTGCAGGTCCCGGAGCGCGGAGCGGGCGGCGTCGAGGCCCTTACTCGGATCGATGTGCACGCCCTTGAGCAGGTCCTCCTTCGCGGCCGCGTTGCCTTCGAACTCGGCGTCCCGCTCGGACGCGGCGGCGTTGCGATTGCCGAAGAACACGTCCTGCGCGGCCTTGAACCGCTTCCACAACGCGTCGTCGGCCTCCCGCGGGGCGCGTCCGGATGCCTTCCATTCGGCGAGCAGGTCACGGAAGGCGGCCGCCGTCGGGCCCCAGTCGGTCGACTCCTGCAGGTCCTCGGCGCGCTGGCAGAGTTCCTCCTTGCGGGTCTTGGCGGCGGCGCGTTCGCGGTCGAGTTCGGCGAAGTGGGCCCCGCGGCGCCGGTTGAACGCCTCCCGTGCCTTCGAGTACCGCTTCCACAGGGCATCGTCGAGTTTGCGGTCGACACCGCGGATCGACTTCCACTCGTCGAGGATCTCGCGGAGTCGGTCGCCCGCGGCCTTCCACTGGGTGGACTCGGCGCCGATGCGTTCCGCCTCGGCGGCCAACTCCTCCTTCCGGTGGGTGTGCTCCTCGCGATCGCGATCGCGTTCGGCCTTCTCCGCCTCGGCGGCCTCCTGCGATCCGGCGATGACGGCGTCGAGGCGGGTCGCGAGGGCGTCGATGTCCCCGATGACGGCGGCGGTCGGCAGGGTCTCCGCCAGGGCGACGGCGGCGGTCCGGGTGCGGCGGGCGTCGCCGGTGCCGGAGGTCAGGCGGGCCTCGAGCAGTCCGACCTCGGTGGCCAGGTCGTCGTACCGGCGGCCGAAGTGGGCCAGCCCCTCGGCGGCGTCGCCTGCCTGCCAGGACCCGATCTGGCGTTCGCCGTCGGCGGTGGTGACCCACGCGGTGCCGTCCTCGTCGACCCGCCCGAATCGGCTCGGGTCGCTCGGGGGTGTTGCGGCCGGGGCGTGCACGGCGGCGTGGGCAGCGATGTTCGCGGGACCGGGTTTGGCCGCACCGGGCTTGGGCGTGCCCGGCTTCGGGGCGCCCGGCTTGGGCGTGCCCGGCTTCGGGGCGCCGGGCTTGGGTGCGCTGGTGTCGGTCATGACTCCTCATCTCTGCCGCGCGTCACGGCTGCCGCTGCCTCGCTCGTCGCACGCCGATCCGCTCGTCGGTGCGCGCTGGTTCCATTCAACCCGGAACGAGGTGTCTACGACCATTGAAACAGTTCGGACCGCGAGAGTCGGGATTGTGCGGCGGTGCGGGGTCGATCTGGTCGCGGACCGTCGACACGGGGCGACTACCTTGGGCGGTGTGTTCACCGCCGCCGCACTGGTTTCCTCGCCGCCCCTGCTGCTTCCCGAACTGGCGGGCGCGGCGGCCGCGGAGACCGCCGACCTCCGGGCCGCGAGCATCGCCGTCGCTGGCGAGCTGGGGAGACTGGCGGCGGTGTGGACGGTGATCGGGGTCGGGGACACGGACACCGAGGTCGCGGCGGGGGTGCGGGGAACCTTTCGCGGCTACGGCGCTGACGTGCGGGTGGCGTCGGGGGCGGCAGGCGAGCATGGCGTCGCGGACCCGACCCTGCCCCTCGCGACGCTGACGGCGGGATGGCTGCGCGGCAGGGCGGCACCCGACGCGGAGTTCGACACGGTCGTCCTCAGCGCGGACACCCCACCGGCGTCCTGCGTCGACTTTGGCCGCCGGTTGCGGGCCCGGCTGGACGCGGATCCCCGGCCGCGGGGCGTGCTGGTGGTCGCCGACGGTGCGGCAACGTTGACCGCGAAGGCGCCCGGCTCCTTCGACGACCGTGCCCCCGCAGCGCAGGCCGACCTCGACCGCGCGCTCCGCTCCGGCGACGTCGACCATCTCGCCGCACTGGACCCGGTCATCTGCACCGGCCTCGGGATCGCGGGCCGCCCGGCGTGGCAGGCGCTGGCCGCGCTGTTCGGTGGCCCACCCGCCCGGTGCCGCACCGACTACCAGGGCGCCCCCTACGGGGTCGGCTATCACGTGGGGATGTGGCTGCCGTGACGGGAAGCGTGCGCCCGATCGCGGTGCTCGGCCCGACCGCGACCGGCAAGTCCGACCTCGGGCTCGCGCTGGCCGAGCGGCTCGGCGGCGAGATCGTGAACATCGACGCGATGCAGCAGTACCGCGGGATGGACATTGGCACCGCGAAGCTGCCGGTCGCGGAGCGGCGGGGCATCCCGCACCATCAGCTCGACGTCCTCGACGTCACCGAGACCGCGACGGTGGCCCGATACCAGCTGGCCGCGCGGGCCGACGTGGAGGCGATCGCCGCGCGGGGGGCCGTGCCGGTGATCGTCGGCGGGTCGATGATGTATGTGCAGTCGCTGCTCGACGACTGGGAGTTCCCGGCGACGGATCCGCGGGTGCGGGCCCGGTGGGAGGCGGTGCTCGCGGAGCAGGGGGTCGCCGGTGTGCACGCGGAGCTGACCCGCGTCGACCCGGCTGCCGCCGCCACGATCCTGCCGACCGACGGCCGCCGCATGGTCCGCGCGCTGGAGGTGGTCGAACTGACCGGGCGGCCGTTCGCGGCGTCCGCGCCGACGATCGGTGAGCCGCGGTGGGGGACGGTCGTCCTCGGCGTCGACCGCGACACCGCCGAACTGGACGAGCGGATCGACCAGCGGACCAGGGCGATGTTCGCGTCCGGTCTCGTGGACGAGGTGGCGGAGTTGGTGGCGGGAGGGCTCCGGGTCGGGGTCACCGCGCGCCGCGCGATCGGGTACGCGCAGGTGCTCGCCGCGGTGGACGGCGAGTACGACCTCGACGAGGCCCGCGAGCGGACCCTGATCGGAACCCGGCGGTACGTGCGCAGGCAGCGGTCCTGGTTCCGACGGGATCGCCGGGTGCAGTGGCTCGACGCGGCCCGACCCGACCTGATCGATGCGGCCCTGACGATTGTCGAGAAGCAGACGGAGATGCAGTGACGAAGAAGACCACCCCCCGGGCGGCGGGGGGACCGCCGCGCAGCGGAGCCCGCGACGCGACCGGGATGCGCAAGGTGACGGTGCGCAACGCCAGCTTTCAACAGTGGCAGTCGTACCTGACCACCCGCGCGAAGCGGACGAAGGCGGGCCGATTCCTGATCCAGGGCGTCCGTCCGCTGACCCTCGCCCTCGACAACGACTGGCCGATCGAGACGCTGCTGTACCGGGTGGACGGGCCGCCGCTGTCGGAATGGGCCAGGGGCGTCCTCGCCGGATGGGCCGGGGACTCGGTCGGGGTCGCGGGGGAGCTGCTCGCCGAGTTGGGGGAGCGGGCCGAGTCGGCGCCGGAGCTGATCGCGGTCGGGAAGACCCGGACCCGCCCGGTGTCGACGCTGACCGTGACCCGGTCCGAGCGGGCCCCGCTGATCGTGGTGTTCGACCGGCCGTCGTCACCGGGCAACCTGGGTACCCTGATCCGCAGCGCCGACGCGTTCGGGGCGGACGCGGTGGTGGTCACCGGGCACGCCGCGGACCCGTTCGATCCGCAGAGTGTGCGCGCGTCCACCGGTTCGCTGTTCGCGATGCCGGTGTACACCGCCGCAGATCCTGACGAGGTGGTCGCGTTCCGTGACCGCCAGAAGATGGAGTTGCAGATCGTGGGCACCGACGAGCACGGCGGTGTCACGATCGCCGACCACGACCTGAGAGGTGGAACGATCCTGGTGATCGGCAACGAGACCCGTGGCATGAGCGCCGCCTGGCGCGGCGCCTGCGACGTCACCGCCAGCATCCCGATCGGCGGTGCCGCGAGTTCGCTTGGCGCGCCGTCGGCCGGCGCGGTGTGTCTGTACGAGATCACGCGGCAGCGAACCGCTGCCGCGAGCGGTCGCGGTGCGGCCCGTCACGACCGGGAGGGCATCCGATGAACATCGCCGACCACCTGGCCGCCCGGATGAGCCTGTTCGGCGCCGCCGCATCGATGACCGCGGTCGCCCCGACCACCGCCATGCAGTTCAGCAAGGGGCACGGCACCGAGAACGATTTCGTGCTGCTGCCCGACCTGGAGGCGACGATCGACCTTGGCCCGGCCCGGGTGTCGGCGCTGTGCGACCGGCGCCGGGGACTCGGCGCCGACGGGGTGCTGCGCGTCGCGCGC
This sequence comes from Rhodococcus sp. NPDC058532, assembly GCF_042719255.1. Classification (NCBI taxonomy): domain Bacteria; kingdom Bacillati; phylum Actinomycetota; class Actinomycetes; order Mycobacteriales; family Nocardiaceae; genus Rhodococcus; species Rhodococcus sp. NPDC058532. The sequence goes on along the minus strand of NZ_JBHXNU010000014.1, from coordinate 63,519 downwards.
GCCGGGGTGCTCAAGGAGGCGGGCGTGCTCGACGCCCTGCCGAAGGGCGTCGGGGTCGACGACTGGTTCATGGATTACCGGAACGCGGACGGATCGATCGCCGAGATGTGCGGCAACGGGGTCCGGGTCTTCGCGCATTTCCTGCGGGCGTCGGGCCTCGAACTTGCCGACGAGTTCGTCGTCGGATCCCGGGCCGGGGCACGCCCGGTGGTGGTGCACCGCCTCGCGGGGGCGACCGCCCAGGTGACCGTCGACATGGGTCTGGTCCGGGAACTGGGACCCTCGACGGCGACCGTCGACGGCACCGAGTTCACCGGGCTCGGCATCGACGTCGGCAACCCGCACCTGGCGTGCGTGGTGAAGGACCTGACCGCGGAGTCGCTTGCCGCGCTCGACCTGACCGCGCCGCCGCAGTTCGATGCCGCGTTCTTTGCCGACGGGGTGAATGTCGAGATCCTCACCCCGCTCGCCGACGGCGCCGTCGACATGCGCGTGCACGAACGCGGGGTGGGGGAGACCCGGTCCTGCGGCACCGGCACCGTCGCCGCGGCGATGGCCGCGCTGCGGGCCGCCGGCCGATCCGACGGGGAGGTGCGGGTCCGGGTCCCCGGCGGGGAGGTCGTCGTCGACATCGACGCGGGCAAGGCGACCCTGCGCGGGCCGTCCGTCCTGGTGGCATCCGGCAGCATCGACGAGACCTGGTGGTCGTCGCTGTAATCCGGATGCGTCGCGGTCGTCGGGCGTGGGACGATTGGGGTGTATGACGAACTCAGACGACATGACCCCCCGCACCGACCACCGCGATCACCCGATCAACGGCCACCACGACCCGTCGGTCGGCGAGATGCAGCTCGACGAACGCAGCGCCCTGCGCCGCGTCACGGGCCTGTCCACCGAACTGACCGACATCACCGAGGTCGAGTACCGGCAGCTCCGGCTCGAGCGGGTCGTGCTGGTCGGGGTGTGGACCTCCGGCACCGCCGACCAGGCCGACGCCAGCATGACCGAACTGGCCGCGCTCGCCGAGACCGCGGGCTCGGAGGTCCTTGAGGGCCTCGTGCAGCGCCGCGACAAGCCGGACGCCGCCACCTACATCGGTTCCGGCAAGGCCGAGGAACTGCGGGAGGTGGTCCTCGCGACCGGCGCGGACACGGTGATCTGCGACGGCGAGCTGACCCCCGCCCAGCTGACGGCGCTGGAGAAGGTCGTCAAGGTCAAGGTGATCGACCGCACCGCGCTGATCCTGGACATCTTTGCCCAACACGCCACCTCCAGCGAAGGCAAGGCGCAGGTCGCGCTGGCGCAGATGGAGTACATGCTCCCGCGCCTGCGCGGCTGGGGTGAATCGATGTCACGGCAGGCGGGCGGCCGGGCAGGCAGCAACGGCGGTGTCGGTCTGCGAGGTCCCGGTGAGACGAAGATCGAGACCGACCGCCGCCGGATCCGGGAACGGATGGCGAAGCTGCGCCGCGAGATCAAGGGGATGAAGGCGGCCCGCGACACCAAACGCACCCGGCGGCTGCGCAGCGACGTCCCGTCGGTCGCGATCGTCGGCTACACCAACGCGGGCAAGTCCAGCCTCCTCAATGCGCTCACCGGCGCCGGGGTTCTGGTGCAGGACGCGCTGTTCGCGACCCTGGACCCGACCACCAGGAAGGCCGAATTCGCCGACGGCCGCCAGTACGTGCTCACCGACACCGTCGGGTTCGTGCGGCACCTGCCCACCCAGCTGGTCGAGGCCTTCCGGTCCACGCTCGAGGAGGTCGCCGACGCGGATCTGCTGCTGCATGTCGTCGACGGCTCCGACCCGCTGCCCACCGACCAGATCAAGGCGGTGCGGGAGGTGATCACCGACGTCCTGCGCGAATCGGACGCCCCGGCCCCGCCGGAACTCCTGGTGGTCAACAAGATCGACGCCGCGGACCCGATCACCCTCACCCAACTTCGGGGTCTGCTGACGGGCGCGAGGTTCGTCTCGGCACGGACCGGCGAGGGCATCGCGGATCTGCGGGCCACCCTCGCCGAGATGGTCAGCCCACCCGAGGTGGAGGTCGAGGTCCTGCTGCCGTACACCCGCGGCGACCTGGTGGCCCGGATTCATGCGGACGGGCGGATTCTCGAGTCGGCGCACGAAGCGGAGGGCACCCTGGTCCGGGCGAAGGTGCCGCAGGCGCTGGCCTCCGCCCTGGACGGGTTCCGGCGCAGCGCCGTCTGACGCCGAGGAGCAGCCCGACCATGCCAGGAATGAGCGCTGCCGTGCGGACCCGACTGGCCGTGGTCGCCGCCGCGGTGTGCGGGATGGCCGGGGTGTCGGCCGTCCCCGCTCTCGCGCAGGGCGGCCCATCGGCCGCACCCTCGAGCGGTGCGGCCGTGGTCGATGCGCCGCTGGAGACCCTGTGCACGCCAACGGATCCCGGGCTCGCCGAGCTGTCCGGTCTGGCGTCGGACGGTGACCGGATGTTCGCGATCGGGGACAGCGGCACCGACCGGACGCTCTGGGTTCTCGGCCCCGACTGTGCGGTGACCGGGGCGCTGCCGGTGCCCGCGACCCCCACCGATGTCGAGGACCTGGCGCTGGTCGACGGTCGGCTGTGGCTGTCGGACACCGGCGACAACGCCCGGGTCCGGTCGTCGGTGGCGCTGACCGTCCTGGATCCCGGCACCGGGTCCGGCTCGACCCACCTGCTCGGCTACCCGGACGGTGCGCACGACGCCGAGGCCTTCCTCGTCGGGCGGGACGGCCGCCCGGTGATCGTGACGAAGGAGGTGCTCGCGCCGTCGGGGATCTACACCACCGACCTTCCCCTCGACGAGCTCCCGGCCGGACCGACACCGCTTCGTCGTGTCGGCCAGCTCACCGTCGCGCCCACCGACACCCCGGGCGGCCCGCTGCCCGTCGCGTCGTCGGTCCTGGTGACCGGGGGCGCGGTCAGCGGTGACGGCCGGGTGGTGGCGGTCCGCACGTACACCGACCTCTACCTGTATCCGGCGGCGGACGGTGATGTCGTCGCGGCGTTGACCGGTGCGACACCGGTCCGGGTGCCGATGCCGCATCAGCCGCAGGGCGAGGCCATCGCGTTCACCCCGGACGGCGACCTGGTGAGCGGGTCGGAGGCCGCGGACGGCCCGATGCCCCCGATTCAGGTCCTGCGGGGCGCCGCCGCGCTGGTCCCGCTGCCGGATCCCACCCCCGTCGACGAACCGCTCGCCGGACGTACCGGATCGGCTGCGGTCGCGGCCGCGCTGGTCGGGGTGGGCGCGGTGGTCATCGCCGCGGCCGGCGCCGCGGTCGTACGGTTCCGGTCGCGCCGGCGCTGACCGAACGGACCATCTGCTCGATCTGATCGACTGAACGGAAGCGTTCACTCGACCAGATCGACCGAATGTGCCGTTCGCTCGGCTCGTTCTCGGTGGAGGAACGGCGGTCGATGGCCCACGATGGAGGGCATGGACCCGGTCGAGGCATTGCGGGAGATCGCCTTCTGGCTCGAGCGCGGGCGGGCCGAGACGCATCGGGTCCGCGCGTATCGGCGCGCGGCGGACGTCGTGGACGCGTTGACCCCGGAGCAGCGGGACCGGCTCGGCCGCACCGAGACGTGGACGGCGCTGACCGGGATCGGGCCGAAGACGGCGACCGTGATCGGCCAGGCCTGGTCCGGGCGGGTCCCCGACTACCTGATCGAGGTCAAGGCGGCGGCCGGACGGATCGGGGAGGGGGGAGGCGAACTGCTCGCCGCGCTGCGTGGGGACCTGCACACGCACTCGGACTGGTCCGACGGCGGCAGCCCGATCGCCGAGATGATGCGCCGTGCCGCGCTGATCGGGCACGAGTACTGCGCGCTGACCGACCATTCGCCGCGGCTGACGGTGGCGAACGGGTTGAGCGCGGATCGGTTGCGCAGGCAGCTCGATGTGGTCGCCGAACTCAACGCGGACCTGGCACCGTTCCGGGTCCTGACCGGCATCGAGGTCGACATCCTCGACGACGGCAGCCTCGATCAGGATCCCGAGCTGCTCGCCGAGCTCGACGTGGTGGTCGCGAGCGTGCACTCGAAGCTGGCGATGGACCACGACGCGATGACGCGGAGGATGGTGCGCGCGGTCGCGAATCCCCTGGTCGACGTGCTCGGGCACTGCACCGGCCGGCTGGTCGAGGGTGGCCGCGGCACCCGCCGCGAGTCCACGTTCAATGCCGAGGTGGTGTTCGAGGCGTGCCGCCGGTTCGGGACCGCGGTCGAAATCAACAGCAGACCCGAACGCCGTGACCCGCCGTCGCGGCTGATCCGGACCGCACTCGACCGGGGCTGCGTGTTTGCGATCGACACCGACGCCCACGCGCCCGGTCAGCTCGACTTTCAGGGCTACGGATGTGAACGGGCGCAGGCGTGCGGGGTGCCCGCCGACCGGGTGGTCAACACGTGGCCGGTGGGCGAGCTGCTGGCCTGGGCGGCGGGGTGACGGTCGGACCGGGCACCGCCCGGCACGGTGCGGCCGCGGGTGGGAGTGCCGTTGACCGAGCCGCACGGCCGTGTCTAGTGTCCGTGTCGGCTCAGGAGCGCGACGCGACCGTGCGTCCGGTGCGTGGCCGCGCGACCCTCGCGCGCCGGAAGGGCCGCCGACGCGAAGGAACACACACGTGAGCGCACATCGCTTGACTACTCGACTCGCTGCCGTTGGGCTCGGCGCCGCCCTTGCCGCTGGCGTCCTCGCCGTCGGAGCCACGGCGACGGCCGCCACCCCGGCCGCGGGCACCGTCGTCGCGAGCGAGCCACTGCCGCAGGATCTCTGGTACCCGGGCACGGCGCGGGCGGAACGCCTCACCTACTGGACCAGCCTCGCGAACGGGCAGCCTGCGCTGAGCACCGGCACCGTGTTCGTGCCGGAGGGGACGCCCCCGGACGGCGGCTGGCCGGTGCTGTCGTGGGCGCACGGCACCGTCGGTCTCGGTGACGACTGTGCGCCGTCGGTGGTCGGGCCCGGCGCCCGCGACCGCGACTTCGCGTACCTCGGTACCTGGCTCGATCAGGGCTACGCCATCGTCGCGAGCGACTACGCCGGACTCGGCACGCCCGGGGTGATGCCGTACCTGGACGGCCGGGCCGAGGCGCACAGCGTGGTGGACATGGTGAAGGCCGGGCGCAGCGTCGAACCCGACCTGTCGAACGCCTGGGTGGCGATCGGCCAGTCGCAGGGGGGCGGCGCCGCCATCACCACGGCGCGCTACGCCACCGAGCTGGGCGGCCCGACCCTCGACTACCGCGGCGCGGTCGGCACCGGGGTCCCGGCATACATCGAAAACATTGTTGCGCAGGCCGGTCCGGGCTTCCCGCCGGTCGCGCTGCCCGCCGGTCTGACCGTCTACGCCCTGTACATTCTCGCGGGCCTGAATGCCGCGCATCCGGAACTCGGCGTCCCCGGCCTGCTGAACGAGACGGGTCTCGGCCTGTTGGGGAAGGCCGAGACCCTCTGCTATGGCGACCTCAAGGACGAGGTGGCCGGCCTGGTCCTCGGCACGGTGTTCGCGAAGCCGCTGTCGTCGATCCCGAACGTGCACGGTGTGCTGACCGACTACATGGGCATTCCCGAAACCGGTTACGACAAGCCGTTCTTCATCGGTCAGGGCCTCAAGGACACGGACATCATCATGCCGTCGACGCTGCTGCTCGGCGGGACGCTCGCCCGCAACGGGGAGCCGGTGACCTTCAGGACCTACCCGACCGACCACAGCGGAACCATGGCCGCCTCGCTGGTGGACACGGTCCCGTTCGTGCGGGACCTGTTCGACGGCCGCACCCCCGAGTCGGGCGCCGGCAGCTGAGCCTCCGACCGGCGTGACGGTGTCGCGCCGGTCACAGTTTGTGCTCGTTCGGGTCATCGACCGGGCCGTCGGCCGGGCCTAGCCTGGGCGAATGGAACGCACTCTCTTCGAGCCCGAGCACGAACTCTTCCGTGAGTCCTACCGGAAGTTCCTCGACCAGGAGGTCGCTCCCTTCCACGACCAGTGGGAGGAGGACAACATCGTCGACCGCGAGGTCTGGAAGAAGGCGGGCGCGCAGGGCTTCCTCGGCATGGCGGTGCCCGAGGAGTACGGCGGCGGGGGAGTCAAGGACTTCCGCTACAACACGATCGTCACCGAGGAGACCACCCGCGGTGGGTTCGGTGGCCCCGGCTTCATGCTGCACAACGACGTCGTTGCGCCGTACCTGATCGACCTCGCCACCGAGGAGCAGAAGCAGCGCTGGCTGCCCGGATTCTGTTCCGGCGAGATCATCACCGCGATCGCGATGACCGAGCCGGGCACCGGGTCGGATTTGCAGGGCATCAAGACCCGCGCGGTTCGCGACGGGGACCACTGGATCCTCAACGGCTCCAAGACGTTCATCACCAACGGCATCAACGCGGACCTCGTCATCGTCGTTGCGCAGACCGACCCCGACAAGGGTGCGCAGGGCTTCTCGCTTCTCGTCGTCGAGCGCGGCATGGCGGGCTTCGAGCGGGGACGCAACCTCGACAAGATCGGTCTCAAGGCGCAGGACACCGCCGAGCTGAGCTTCACCGACGTGCGGGTCCCGGCGACGAACCTGCTCGGTGAGGAGGGGATGGGCTTCATCTACCTGATGAAGAACCTTCCGCAGGAACGGCTGTCGATCGCGGTGGTCGCGGTCGCGGCCATGGAGTCGGTCCTGGAGTCGACGATCCAGTACTGCCGGGACCGCAAGGCGTTCGGCAAGTCGATCGGCAGCTTCCAGAACAGCCGGTTCGTGCTTGCCGAACTCGCCACCGAAACCCAGATCGCGAGGGTGTTCGTCGACCGGTCCATCGAGCTGCTCAACGAGGGCAAGCTGACCGTCCAGGAGGCCGCGATGGCCAAGTGGTGGACCACCGAGAAGCAGGTCGAGCTCGTCGACCGGTGCCTGCAGTTGCACGGCGGCTACGGCTACATGCGCGAGTACCCGATCGCGAAGGCGTACCTGGATTCTCGGGTGCAGCGGATTTACGGTGGCACCACCGAGATCATGAAGGAGATCATCGGCAGGGGACTGAACCTCTAGGGATTGCGCTGCCCGGGTCTACCCGGCCGAGGGGTGCCGACGGGGCCGTGACGACTGAACGTCACGGCCCCGTCGGCATGTCCGTCCGCTAGACCTTGCGCATCACCGTGACGACCTTGCCGAGGATCTGCGCGTCGTTGCCCGGAATCGGCTCGAAGTGCTCGTTGTGCGGCATCAGCCACACCTCGCCCCTGGTCCGCTTGAAGGTCTTCACCGTGGCCTCCCCGTCGATCATCGCGGCAACGATGTCGCCGTTGTCCGCGACCGACTGCTGCCGCACGACCACCCAGTCGCCGTCGCAGATCGCGGCATCGATCATCGACTCACCGACGACCTTGAGCAGGAACAGCGAGCCCTGACCGACCAGCTCGCGGGGCAGCGGGAAGACATCCTCGACGGCCTCCTCCGCGAGAATGGGGCCGCCCGCGGCGATCCGGCCGAGCACCGGCACCAGGGCCGGCTTCGGTGCCCCAGCGTCGGTCGCGTCGCCGGCCGCGGCCTGCTCGAACCCGGCCTGTGGGTCGGTGGCCGGTACCGGCTCGTTGAGGCCCCGAACGTCCACGGCGCGGGGGCGGTTCGGATCGCGGCGCAGGAATCCCTTCCGTTCGAGGGTGCGCAGCTGGTGGGCCACCGAGGACGTCGATGTCAACCCGACCGCGTCACCGATCTCCCGGATGCTGGGGGGATACCCGCGTTCGCTGACGGACGCGCGGATCACCTCCAGTACGCGACGCTGCCGGTCGGTGAGCCCCGCCGTCAGGTCGGGCAGGCCGGGGGCGGCCGCCGTACCTGCGCGGGAGCTGTCGTCCTTCATGGAGGGCCTCCTTGGAGTGGGAGCGGTGTGGGTCTCGGTGCGGGTGATGCGGCAGGCGGGTCGGGTGGGACGCCTGGGTGTGTTGTGGCTTCTGACACGAATCTAGACCCAAAAGCCGTGGGCATCAAACGTTTGTTCGACATTTCTCGCATCAATGCGAGACATTGCTGGCGATGCGTGGTAGAAATCGAACATGCGTTCCCTCGAACGGGTGATCGAATCGGCGGGCTCCCTCGAATTGGCGGGCTCGAATTGGCGGGCTCCCCGACAGTCCGCTTCCGGCGGACGACGAACCCGGCCGATCGCGAGGAGCGTGCGAACTAGTCCGAATACCCTGTACGACCAGGTAGAAAGCGGTGGTTCTCATGAGCGTGGCGATGGATGTCGACGGCGGTGCGGACGGCGAGGGGGCGGGTAACCGACTCGGGGTCGGCGGGAACAGGGCAGCCGGGAGCAGGGCAGCGGGGATTCGAACCGCGGGCGGCCCAGCGTTGACCGTGCGCCCCGCCCGTCCGCCGAGGGCGCCGCGCCGCGCCGCACGCCGGTACGGGACATCCCGCCGGCCCGGCGGCCGCCCGCTGTCGTACGGCCCGGCCGGCACCGGCGTCTCGCGGGCGGCGCACACCCGGTTCGGCGGCGACACCGGGTGGGGCACCGTCGTGGTCGTCGCCCTGGCCACCGCCCTCGCGATCGTCGCGTTCGGTGCGCTCGCACAGTGGCAGTCCGGTGACGCGGTGCCGGACCGGACCGGTGTGGTGCAGGTGCGGGCTGGGGAGTCGCTCGGGGAGGTCGCCGAACGGTCGGCTCCGGGGGTGCCGGTCGAGCGGGCAGTGGAACGGATCGTGGAATTGAATGCACTCGACGGCACCGGAGTGCATCCGGGGCAGGCGCTGATCGTGCCGGTGTCCGCGGGCTGACGCGGGGGAAGTGAACGGTCATGGCCGAGCCGACGGTATTGTCGATCCTTGTTGGTTCCACCACATCCAGTGGATCGCACGAGCTCGGACCGCTCGGGATGCATGACGACCTCGGGTTTCGCGGTTCGTGCGTCCGCAGGCACGGTCCAGACGAAGGATTCGCCATGCATTGCCCGTTCTGCCGGCATCCCGATTCGCGCGTCGTCGATTCGCGGGAGGCGGACGAGGGTCAGGCGATTCGCCGTCGTCGATCCTGCCCCGAATGCGGCCGCCGCTTCACCACCGTCGAGACCGCGGTCATGTCGGTCGTCAAGCGCAGCGGCGTGACGGAGCCGTTCAGCCGCGAGAAGGTCGTCCGCGGTGTCCGTCGCGCCTGTCAGGGTCGCGATGTCGCGGACGACGCGCTGTACCAGCTGGCGCAGAAGGTCGAGGAGACCGTCCGGGCCAGCGGGTCAGCCGAGATCCCGAGCAACGAAATCGGGCTCGCGATCCTCGGCCCGCTGCGGGACCTGGACGAGGTGGCCTACCTCCGGTTCGCCTCGGTGTACCGGTCCTTCTCCTCCGCAGAGGATTTCGAGCGGGAGATCAAGGACCTCCGGGTGCATCGCGAGGAGGCAGCGGCGGAGGCGGACAGCGACGCTCCGGCGTAGCCTCCGGTCCCCTCAGTCGCGCAGCTCCCAGACCAGGTCGCCGTCCGTGATCCGCGGGTACCACAGCCGGTCGAACACGCCGCCACTCTCGAGGCTGTCGGCGAGATCGGTCAGCATGGCGCTCACCGACTTCCATCGCGGGCCCACCTCGTCGGCGCCGTCGCGGGAGAACTCGAGCACGCAACCGTGCATCGGTCCGGGCCGGGTGTCGACGACGAGGTAGTACCCGTCGAGCCCGGCGAACGGGACGTACTCGCGAATGAACGTGAAGGCCGGTGTCCCCGCCTGCTCCGACACCACCTGCCCGTCGCCGGGTTCGGATCCGTCCTCGTCGGCATCGATCTCGGACCAGATGTCCACCATCATCGCGTGGTCGTCGAGCATCTGGTCGAGGGAGAGGACAGCATGCGAGGGAAACAGTCGGTGCGGGTGGTCCTGTCGCGCCGCGGTGACGAAGTCGATCAACTCGTCGGGCCACGCGACGCCGGTCCGGGTCACCGCCGCCGCGACGGCCTCCGGCGTGGCGGTGAGACCCGCGGGGGTGGCGGCGGGCAGGTTGCGGTCGAGCCACGAGGAGACGCGATCCCACTGTGCGCGAACGGACCCGGGCGGCGTTGGGCTCAGCGTCGGGGCGTCGCCGAGGAGCGCTGCGGATTCCTCGGTGCGCCGCATCATCTCGTCCTGCTCCCTGGCGTAGGCGGCGATGGCCGCCTCGGTCCGGGCGACGAGCTCCTCCACCGGAAGATCGGGGTCGGTGGCGCCGAGCACCGTTCCCAGTTCGGTGTCTGCCCGGTATTGCACCACGTGGATGGTGGCGCGGTCGTCGACCGGGCCGGGGTGAGCGGCGACGAAGTCCCTGATCGCGGTCAGGGCGTCGACGATCGCCTGCGGCCGGGATTCCGAACTTCCCTGGAGGAAGGCTCTTTCCCGGCGGCCGGGGCCGTAGTTGAACGCCGCGCGCCAGATCCGTCCGTCGTCTTCCACGGTGTCTCCTCGTACTTGGTGGACCGGATGGGGTTCGTCCCCCGCCCCACGGGGTGTCGCGGCAGCTGGCCGGGGTGTTACCGGGCGATCGCCGCGATGGCCTTGCGGATTCGCTTGTCCGACACCGGGTACGGGGTGCCGAGCGACTGCGCGAACAGCCCGACCCGTAGCTCCTCGATCATCCAGCGGATCGCGTCGACGTCGGGGTCGTGGTGTCGCCGCGGATCCAGGCGCGCCAGCAGTGTGCCGTACGCGTCGAACACGCCGTCCACCACGGCGAGGTTCTGGCGGTCGCGGACCGCCGACGCAGGCAACGCCTCCAGTCGCTGGATCGCCGCGTCCAGGTAGCGGGGCAGCTCGCGGAGACGGGCCGCGCCGGTGTCGGCGACGAAACCCGGATACACCAGGGAGTCGAGCTGCTCGCGGACATCATCGGCGGCGTCGCCGCTGGCGCCGTCGAGCAGCACCCGCAGCTGCTGGGCGCGCGCCAGGGCCGGGACGACGAGGCGCACCAGCGCCGCCACCTCGCGGGGCAGTTCGGCCCGCACCGCCGCGGCGAGGGCGTCGAAGCCGTCGGGGGTGCGCGGTGGGCCGCCGTGTCGATCGATCAGGGCGTCGACGGCGCAGGTGCGTGCATCCTCGACGAGCGCGTCCACGCCGCCGTGCGGATTCTGGCTCAGCGCCAACCGATCCCGGGTTCCGAGGCCGCCGATCGCGGCCTTTGTCGGTGTCGGAACCGCGGCAAGCAGCAGCGTCCGGGTGCCCTCGCGCATCGCGCGCCGCTGCTCGGCCGGCGTGGCAAGGACGCGCACCGCGACACCGCCGGGCTCGGGGACCAGCGCCGGATAGCCGACGACCTTCTGCCCGCCGAGATTCCGGGTGACCGTGGCGGGCACGGTGCCGAGGGTCTCCGACGTCCACACCGCCGCGGCCGCCCGCTCGGTGGTGGACGCGGCCTTCGACACCGCCGCCGCGACCCGCGGTGCCTGCCCGGCGCGCAGGTCGTCAAGACTCTTGCTGCGGCCGAGCACCGCGCCAGCGGGGTCGACCGCGGCGAACGTCATCCGCAGGTGATCGGGGACCGCGGTCAGGTCGAAGTCGGTCGGGGCGATCGGGGTGCCCGCCATCCGGGTCAGCTCCCGCGCGATCGCGACCGGCAGCGGCTCGGTCCGCGGCTTGACCGCCGACAACGCGGCCCGCGCATAGTCGGGGGCGGGAACAACGGTGCGGCGCAACGTCTTCGGTAGCGTCTTGATCAGGGCGGTGACCAACTCCTCCCGCATTCCGGGGACGAGCCATTCGAAGCCGACGCCGCGCACCTGCGCGAGCAGGGCCACCGGGATGCGGGCCGTGACACCGTCGTCCTCGGTTCCCGGCTCGAACTGATAGGTCAGCGGGAAGGAGATGTCGCCCTGCCGCCAGGTGTTCGGGTAGTCGCCGCCGAGCACGGCGGTCGCCTCCGGGTTGACGACGTGCGCTGCCGTGAAGGTCAGCATGTCCGGGTCGGAGCGCCGCGCCTTCTTCCACCAGGTGTCGAAGTGCCTGGCGGACACCGCTTCTTGGCCGACACGCTGGTCGTAGAACTCGTACAGCGCCTCGTCGTCGACGAGGATGTCCCGTCGCCTTGCCCGGGTCTCCATCTCCTCGACGTCGTCGAGCAATGCCCGGTTGGCGTGGAAGAACGTGTGCTGGGTCTGCCACTCGCCCTGGACCAGGGCGTGCCGGAGGAACAGCTCCCGTGACGCCTCGGGGTCGATCGACGAGTAGGTGACCGCGCGCTTCGCGACCAGCGGGATGCCGTACAGCGTGACCCGCTCGTACGCCATCGCACAGGCCCGCTTGGTGGACCAGTGCGGCTCCGAGTAGGTGCGCTTGACCAGGTGCGGGGCCAGATTCTCGGCCCACTCCGGCTCGATGCCCGCCGCCATCCGGCCCCACAGCCGGGACGTCTCGACGAGCTCGGCGGCCATCACCCAGCGCGGGGGCTTCTTGAACAGCGACGAGCCGGGGAAGATCGCGAACCGGGCGCCCCTGGCGCCAAGGAAGTCCCGCTTGTCGCCCTCGCGCAACCCGATGTGGGAGAGCAGCCCGGCGAGCAGCGCCTGGTGCACCGCATCCGGGGACGACTCGGTGTCGGCGACCGACCAGCCGAGCGAACGGGTGATCTGCGACAGCTGCCCGTGCAGGTCCTGCCATTCTCGGATGCGCAGCCAGTGCAGGTACTCGTTCTTGCACATCTTCCGGAACTGGCTCGACGACAGTTCCTTCCGTTGGGTACGGAGGTATTCCCAGAGCGTGGTGTATGCGAGGAAGTCGGAACCGGTGACGGCGAACCGGGCGTGCTTCTCGTCGGCGGCCTGCTGGTGTTCGGCGGGACGTTCCCGGATGTCCTGAATGGACAGCGCGGAGACGATCACGAGCATCTCGCGGAGGCAGCCGGTGTGGTTGGCCTGCGCGAGCATCCGTGCCATCCGCGGGTCGACCGGGATCTGCGCGAGTTCCCGACCAATCGGGGTGAGCTCGGCTGCGGCGTCCTTGCGGGCCGGAACCAGCGCGCCGAGCTCCTCGAGCAGCGCGATGCCGTCGCGCACCGCCCGCGGGTCGGGCTTCTCGACGAACGGGAACGCCTCGATGTCGCCGAGTCCGAGCGCCGTCATCTGCAACACCACCGACGCCAGGTTGGTGCGCAGGATCTCCGGCTCGGTGAACTCCGGCCGCGCGTCGAAGTCCTCCTCCGAGTACAGCCGGATGCAGATGCCGTCGGCGACGCGGCCGCACCGTCCCGCGCGCTGTCGTGCGGAGGCCTGCGAAATCTCCTCGATCGGCAGCCGCTGCACCTTGGTGCGGACCGAATACCTGGAGATGCGGGCGGTGCCGGGGTCGATGACGTACCGGATGCCGGGGACGGTCAGCGAGGTCTCGGCGACGTTGGTGGACAACACCACCCGCCGGCCGGTGTGCCGTTCGAAGACCCGATGCTGCTCGGCCGCGGACAGTCGCGCGTACAGCGGCAGGATGTCGAGGCCGCGGATCCTGCGGTCCCGCAACGCGTCCGCGGTGTCCCGGATCTCCCGCTCGCCGGACAGGAACACCAGGATGTCGCCGTCGCCCTCGGCCAGCAGTTCCTCGACGGCCTCGCCGACCGCGTCCACCGGGTCCCGATCGATGGTCTGCTCGCCAACGTGGACGGTCAACGGGCGGTACCGCATCTCGACGGGGAACGTGCGGCCCGAGACCTCGACGATCGGGGCGGGCACCCCGTCGACCGCGAAGTGCTCGGCGAACCGTTCGGGGTCGATCGTCGCGGAGGTGATGATGATCTTCAGGTCGGGCCTGCGGGGGAGCAGCTGCTTGAGGTAGCCGAGGATGAAGTCGATGTTGAGGCTGCGTTCGTGCGCCTCGTCGATGATCAGCGTGTCGTAGCGGCGCAGCAGCCGGTCGCGTTGGATCTCGGCGAGCAGGATGCCGTCGGTCATCAGCTTGATCAGCGTGCCGTCGGAGACCTGATCGGTGAACCGCACGGTGTAGCCGACGGCGTCGCCGAGGTCGGACTCGAGCTCCTCGGCGATCCGTTCGGCGACGGTGCGGGCGGCGAGCCTGCGCGGCTGGGTGTGGCCGATCAGGCCGCGGATGCCGCGGCCGAGGTCGAGGCAGATCTTCGGGATCTGGGTGGTCTTGCCGGAGCCGGTCTCACCGGCGACGATCACCACCTGGTGGGCCTGGATCGCGGCGGCGATGTCGTCGCGGCGGGCACTGACCGGCAGCGCCTCCGGGTAGGTCGTCGCGGGCACCCGGGACCGGCGGGTCGCGATCCGGGCCTGCGCCTGGCCGACCTCCCGGCCGAGCGCTGCGAGGGCCTCCGGGCTGCGGGCACGGTCGAGTTTGCGCCGCAACCGGTGCTCGTCGCGGAGGGTGAGGTCGGGGAGGAGTCGCGTGATCTCGCGCCGGTCGAGGCCTGGCTGCGCGGCGGGTGGTGTGGTGGACATGCTGCGCACAGCCTATCGAAGGCCGCGCCGCCGGATCGGTCCGGCGCATGCGCGTCGCACCCCGCCGCGCCCGCCCGGCGTGCGACGATCTGCCGGTGAGCGACGTCGCCGCGCAGTCGGCCTACCCCCACACGCGTCCCTACGTCCGCGTCCTGCGGCTCGCGTTCGCAGTTCTCGGCGTTGTCGCGCTGGCCTGGATTCCGCTCCGCAACGTGGGTGATGCCGCGTTCTCGGTGGCGAACTACTTCAGCTACTTCACCGTGCTGAGCAACGTGCTCGGGGTGATCGCCCTGCTCGTCGGCGGCCTGGTCGACCCGCAGTCGACACGGTGGCAGCTCTTCCGCGGCGCCGCGACCCTGTACATGGTCATCACCGGAATCATCTACGCGGTACTGCTGTCGAACATCGACGTCACCTTGAACGACAAGTGGATCAACGACACGATGCACCGGTACCTTCCGCTGGTGTTGCTGTTGGACTGGGTGCTCAACCCACCGCGAGGGCGGATCTCCGACAGGCAGGCACTGACCTGGCTGTGGTTCCCCCTGGTCTACGGCGTGTACACCCTGGTCCGGGGTCCGTTCGTGGACTGGTACCCGTACCCATTCATCGACCCGCGCGCGCAGGGCTACCTGCAGATGGCGGTGGGGCTGGTGGTGTTGCTGCTGGCGTTCGTGCTGATGGCGTTGGCGGTCAACGTGTCCGGGCGCCTGGCCGGGCGCTGGCGCACCGGTGACGACGTGCCTCGGTCGACCTCGGACGAGATCGGGAGCAACGAAACCACGGAGTCGGCATGACGACCGCAAGTCACGGCACGGCCAGCTCGACGCCGCGGCCTGCCTGCCCCCACACGCCTCCCGCGGTCCGAGTCCTGCGCGTCGCCCTCGCCGTGCTCGGCGCGGTGGCCCTCGCGTGGCTGCCGATCCACGAGGCGGGCGAACCCGATTTCGACCTGGTCAGCTACTTCAGCTACTTCACCGTCCTGAGCAACGTGTTGGCCGTGGTCGTCCTTGCGGTCGGCGCGGTGATCGACCCGCAGGGCGAACGCTGGCAGTCATTCCGCGGCGCCGTCACCGTCTACATGGTCATCACCGGCATCGTGTACGCGGTGCTGCTGGCGAACGTCGACGTCGGTGGCCAGGGGCAGTGGACGAACGACGTCGTGCACCGGGTCATGCCCCTGGTGATCCTCCTCGACTGGGTGGTGTTTCCGGCGCGCAGGCGGATCAGCGACGCGACGGCGATGACGTGGGTGTGGTTCCCGGTCCTCTACGGGGTGTACACGCTGATCCGCGGCCCGATCGTGGCCTGGTATCCGTACCCGTTCATCGACCCGCGCCAGCAGGGCCCGCTGCAGATGGCGATCGGACTGGTCGTCCTGGTGGTGGCGTTCCTGCTCATCAGCCTTGCCGTCAACGTCGCCGGGCGGCTCGGCGCCCGCTGGCGATACGGTGATCGAACGGTCCCGGCATCCGACGCGGGAGTCGACAGGAAGGTCGAGCAATGAGTACGAGCGGTTCGCTGTGGCATGGGTTCGCGGACATGGGGGCGGTGCACCGGGACGGGGCCTTCGTGGTCAGTCGTGGTGAGGGCGCGTACATCTGGGACGCCGAGGGCAACCGGTACCTCGATGCGACGGCGGGCCTGTGGTTCACCAACGTCGGACACGGGCGCACCGAGATTGCGGACGCGGTCGCGGCACAGTTGTCGACGGTGGCGCACTTTTCGAACTTCGGCGACTTCGCGCCGGAGACGACGATCGCCCTTGCGGACAAGCTCGCCGAGATCGCCCCGGTGCCCGGCAGCAAGGTCTTCTTCACCTCGGGCGGATCCGATTCGGTGGACACCGCGGCGAAGCTCGCCCGCCGCTACTGGCACGAGCTGGGCAGGCCCGGCAAGCGGATCGTCGTCGGCAGGCAGAAGGCCTACCACGGCATGCACGTCGCGGGGACCGCGCTGGCCGGCATCCCGGTCAACCGCGAGAACTACGGCGAGCTGATGCCCGACGCCCGCACCGTCGGCTGGGACGACGCGAAGAGTCTGCTTGAGCTGATCGAGCGGGAGGGCGAGGACACGATCGCGGCCTTCTTCTGTGAGCCGATCATCGGTGCGGGCGGCATCTATCTGCCGCCGGACGGCTACCTCGCCGAGGTGCGGGAGATCTGCCGCGACCACGACATTCTGTTCGTCGTCGACGAGGTGGTCACCGGCTTCGGCCGGATCGGCGGATCCTGGTTTGCGTCCACCCGGTTCGACCTGCAGCCGGACCTGATCACCACCGCGAAGGGCTTGACGTCCGGGTACGTGCCGATGGGGGCGGTCTTCGTTGCGCCCCGCGTCGCCGAGCCGTTCTTCGCGGGCGGGGTGTGGTGGCGGCACGGCTACACCTACGGCGGGCACGCGGGGGCGGCCGCCGCGGCGCTGGCGAACCTGGAGATCATCGAGCGGGAGAACCTGCTCGCCGAGTCGAAGCGGCTGGAGGTCTCGCTGCACGAGCACCTCGCGCCGCTCGCCGACCATCCGCGGGTGCAGGAGGTGCGCAGCGGGCTCGGTGCCGTCGCCGCAGTTCAGCTCGCGGACCCGGCGGAGGCGTTGCCGTTCGTGAAGACGCTCCGCGAGCACGGCATCTCCGGGCGCGCCGCCGGGGTCGGTGCCATGCAGTTCTCCCCGTCGTTCGTGATGACCGACGAGCAGGTCGCGGAAATGGCGGCCGGCGTCCGCTCCGCCCTGGGGTAGGCGGCTCCGCCGCCTGTGAGTACTTCTGGTCCGTCTGGGGGCCAGAAGTACTCACAGGCGCCGCAGGCGCCGCAGGCGCCTCAGGCGTTGGCGGAGAGTGGATTTGACGGGGGCGAGCTCAACCTTCGGGCGCCGGTCGGCGTCCCCGGCGGCCTGCGCGAACCGGGTGTGTAGCCGGGCCCGCACCTCGTCGGGGGTGTAGGCGCGGCGCTTGCGTTCGGCGCGGACGGTGAGGGCGCCGGTCGCCGCGACGCCGACCACACCGGCGAGGCCGATGAGCTTCCACAGGTGGCGCGGGTTCATCGCTCTAACCTAGGGGGATGAGTCGGCGGATGCACGAATCGCAGGTCAGCCTCGACGTGGCGGTCGACGCCACCCGCACCGGGGACATCTGGATCTTTCGGGGCCGCGCCGGCGCGGACCGCGCCATCCAGACGCTGACAAACAGCCCGGTCAATCATGTCGGGATGTCCGTCGTCCTCGATGACCTGCCGCCACTGATGTGGCACGCCGAGTTGGGGCATTCGCTGCAGGACATGTGGACGGGCCGGTACCAGCGTGGGGTGCAACTGCACGACCTGCGCGCCGCGGTGCAGGTGTGGGGCGCGCGGTACGGGCAGCGGGGGTGGCTGCGTCAGCTGGAGACCCCGGTGACGCGGGAGCAGGAGAACGAGCTCCTGCGGACGATCGCCCGACTGAACGGGGCGTCCTTCCCGTCGACGGCGCGGCTGGCGTCCCGGTGGGTCGGGGGCCGCCTGCCTGCGCTCCGCAGGCCGACCCGCCGTGCCGGTCAGCGAGCGGCGGCCGGGATCGAGAGCGCGTACTGCGCGGAGGTCGTCGCGCAGACCTACGAGTCGATGGGTCTGCTCACCGATCGGCGGCGGACCAACTGGTACGACCCCGGGAAGTTCTGGAGCGGGGATCGGCTGCCCCTCGCCGACGGGGTGCGGCTGGGCGACGAGATCGCGGTGTCCCTCAGCGCGGCGGATCTGGCCGCGGGGGCGGCGCGCACGCCCTGACCCGGGTCGCGAATCGGACATTTTGAGTGACGCGGATCACTTTCTGTGCGTGTCGGTCGCCACACTCCGCGGGTGGACCGACCGGTTGGTTCTGGTTGAAATCTGCACGATGCCCTGCGGGGAACGCGTTATATAGCAGCAATTGTGTCAGATGTGGCGGCAACACGCGGGCCGTGACCTTCTTGTGATCGTCGCCTACGGTCATCTCAGCTCGAATCAACCGGGCTACCGCCGACCCGCTACCGCCAGATCCTGTCCCGCGGGTCGGACGCCACCAACTTCCCCGGGACAGGAGCGGGCCGGACACACACTCGCGGGGCGCCGATGACGGCGCGCGAGTCCGGACCCCGGCGGCAAGGAGAGGATTCACCCGAATGACTCGCTTCACCCCCAAGCGCGCCCTCGGCGCCGTCGCCGCCACCGCCGCCCTCGCCGCCGTTCCGATGGCGCTGAGCGCGGGCACCGCCTCGGCAGCCACCCACAACTGGGACGGCGTCGCGCAGTGCGAGAGCGGCGGCAACTGGTCGATCGACACCGGCAACGGCTACTACGGCGGCCTGCAGTTCTCGCAGAGCACCTGGAACGCCTACGGCGGCGCGGGCAGTGCCAACAACGCCAGCAAGGCCGAGCAGATCCGCGTCGCGGAGAACGTGCTCGCCGGGCAGGGCGTCGGCGCCTGGCCGGTGTGCGGCCAGTACCTGACCACGGGTGTCTCGGACGTCGCCGAGCCCGTCCAGGAGGCCCCGGTCCAGGAGACGCCCGCCCCGAGCCCGGTTCAGCAGGTCGCGGCGCAGATCGCCGAGTCCGCGCCGGTGCAGACGCTCGGGGCGTCGACCTACGTCGTCCAGGTCGGTGACACCCTCTCGCAGATCGCCGCCGAGCACGGGGTCGACCTGTCGGTCTTCGCCGAGCAGGTGCAGAACCTCGACCTGATCTTCCCGGGGCAGACCCTCACGCTGTCCTGATCCGGCGGGGCGGCGCGACCGCCCACCGAGCATCGACCGCCCGGCGACCGTTCACACGGTCACCGGGCGGTCGCGCTGCACCCGGCCGCCGACCTCGATCCAGCCGTCCGGGCTGCGCCGGGTGACGATCTTCGACCCCCGCCCCTGCGTGATGTGCAGGCCCCTCCGCAGGTGCTCGGTGATGCGGACCGCGGCGGCGCCGGTGGCCTCGTCCTCGGGAACGCCGAGCGCGGGGGCGAACATGCGCGCGTGGATCGCGCCCTCGCCCGCCCACGCCCAGACGTAGTGGTGGCCGTCGCCGAAGCTCGATGCGGCGACGGCGTGGACGGCGGCGCTGTCCGGCTGGCAGTGCAGGGTGAACTCCGGTGCCCAGTCGGGCTTCGCCCGCACCCACGTGTACCCGTCGGCGGTGCGGGTGGCGACCGGCCCGGCCCGCACCTCGAGGGTGTCCACCGGGAGTCCGCGTTCGCGCAGCCACCACGACAGCCCTACGGTCGGGTGACCCGCGAAGGGGATTTCGGCTGCCGGGGTGAAGATCTGGGCGGTCGCGGAGGTGGCCGTCGGGTCGGGCAGATCGACGAAGATCGTCTCGCTGAACCCGAGGTCGGCGGCCACCCGCTGTCTGTCCGGTGGCGGTACCGCGGCCGCGTCGACGATACCGAGCGGATTCCCGTGGCGCCCATCGGGATCGGTGAACACCCGGACCACATCTACCTGAATGCTCATTGTCAAACGATACCGCCGGATGGGACGACGAAAGGTGCCCTTCGCGTAACGGTCCACGCGAAGGGCACCTTTCGTGGTGCGGGGGAGACTAGGCGGTCGTCCCGGCCAGGGACTCGGAGACCGCGACGGCCTGCGCGACACCCTGGAGGGTCGCGGCGACCTTGACGGCCTCGAAGACCTGCTCCTTGGTCAGCCCCTCCTTGCGCACGACGGCGTCGTGCGCAACGGTGCAGTGCTCGCAACCGTTGATCGTGGAGACCGCGAGGCTCCACAGCTCGAAGTCGACCTTGTCGACACCGGGGTTGCCGATGATGTTCATCCGCAGACCCATCCGCACCTGGGCGTAGTCGTCGCCCAGGTAGCCCTTGGCCCGGTAGGCGACGTTGTTCATGCCCATGATCGACGCGGCACCGAGCGCGGCGTTGTACGCCTCCGCCGACAGCACGTCGGCGGCCTCCTCGGCGACCTCACGCAACACGGTCGCCGACTTGGTTGCCGCGGCCGCCGCGAGGAACGTGCCCCACAGCTGCTGCTCGGTGAGCTCGGTCGAGCGTGCGAGCGAGCCCAGGTTGAGCTTGAGATCCTTGGCGTACTCGGGGAGGGAGTTCTTCAGGTTCTCGATGCTCATGGTCAGACGCCCTCGGTCATCAGGGCGCCGGCGTCGATGGTCGGGTCGCCCTTCTTCCAGTTGCAGGCGCACAGCTCGTCGGACTGCAGGGCGTCGAGGACGCGCAGGACCTCGTCGACGTTGCGGCCGACGGACCCGGCGGTCACGGACACAAACTGGATCTCGTTGTTCGGGTCGATGATGAAGGTGGCGCGGTCCGCGACGCCGTCGGCGTTCAGGACGCCGGTGGCCTCGGCCAGCTCACGCTTGAGATCCGAGAGCATCGGGAAGGGGAGGGTCTTGAGGTCCTCGTGCTGTGCGCGCCACTGGAAGTGCACGAACTCGTTGTCGACGGAGGCGCCGAGCACCTGCGCGTCGCGGTCCGCGAACTCCTCGTTGAGCTTGCCGAAGGCGGCGATCTCGGTGGGGCAGACGAAGGTGAAGTCCTTCGGCCAGAAGAAGACGATCCGCCACTTGCCCGCGTAGTCGTCGCTCGTGATCTGGGTGAAGTAGTCGTCGGGCTGCTGCGCGTCGACCTTGGACAGGTCGCCGCCGATGACGGCCTTGAGGTTGTACGCCGGGAACTGGTCGCCGATGGTCAGCAGAGCCATGTGTGTTCTGTCCTCCTGTGCTGGATTTCGTCCGCGATCGAGCGCGTCTTTCTGGGGTGACTCCAGTCTGCCCGAAACCCTTCAAAAGGTAAAGGCGATAGAAGTCACTACACTGATAGGCGTGCCCGATCAGACTTATCAACCGACACTGTCGCAGCTGCGTGCCTTCGTCGCGGTCGCCGAATGTCGCCACTTCGGCACCGCCGCAACCCGACTCGGTGTGAGTCAGCCCACACTCTCGCAGGCGCTGGCGGCGCTCGAGAACGGTCTCGGTGTGCAGCTCATCGAACGCAGCACCCGCCGGGTCCTGGTCACCCCCGCGGGGGAGACCCTGCTCGCGCAGGCCAAGCAGATCCTGGACGCCGCCGACGGATTCGTCGCGACGGCAGCCGGGGTCGGTCACGCGTTGTCCGGACCGTTGCGGATCGGGCTGATTCCGACGATCGCCCCCTACGTGCTGCCCGCCCTGCTGCCCGCGCTGCGTGCCGAACTGCCCGCGGTCACCCCGCAGGTGGTCGAGGACCAGACCGCCCGCCTTCTCGACGCCCTCCGCTCCGGTGACCTCGACGTCGCCGTCCTCGCACTACCGTCGGAGGCGTCCGGGATGGCCGAGATGCCGCTGTACACCGAGGAATTCGTGTTGGTGGTGCCGCCGGGGCACGAGCTGGCCGGGCGCGCCGACCTGGCACCGGGGGCGCTCGACGAGTTGCCCCTGCTGCTGCTCGACGAGGGCCACTGCCTGCGCGATCAGACCCTCGACCTGTGCCGCTCGGTGGACGCCCACCCGATCGCGGGGGACACCCGCGCCACCTCGCTGACCACCGTCGTGCAGTGCGTGGCGGGCGGTCTCGGTGTCACCCTGGTGCCCGCGTCGGCGGTGGCGGTCGAGGCCGCCCGCGGCGGCCTCGCGACCGCGCGATTCGCCGCCCCCGCCCCCGGCCGCACCGTCGGCCTGGTGTTCCGGGCGTCGAGCAGTCGGGTCGAGGCATACGAGCGGCTCGCGGACCTGATCACCTCGATCGCGCCCGCCGGGATCCGCTTCTGACGGCGCCCCCGCCGCGGACCGTGATCGACGGGCGGTGGCAGGCGCCCGCGGGTGCGACGCGGATGGAAGGATGGACGAAGCACGCGCGTGACGTGCGGCGCTCGGGTCGGCGACGGCTTCGAGGGAGCGACGAAGGAGAGAACAGGCGTGAGCA
Organism: Rhodococcus sp. NPDC058532; assembly: GCF_042719255.1. Taxonomy (NCBI): domain Bacteria; kingdom Bacillati; phylum Actinomycetota; class Actinomycetes; order Mycobacteriales; family Nocardiaceae; genus Rhodococcus; species Rhodococcus sp. NPDC058532. The sequence continues at coordinate 41,253 of NZ_JBHXNU010000014.1, read as the reverse complement.
CCAGTGTCATCGTTGCGGGGGCGCGGACCCCGATCGGCAAGCTGTCCGGCGCGTTGGCGTCGCTGACGGCGGCGGACCTCGGCGGCCGAGCGATCGCCGCCGCGATCGAGCGTGCGGGCGTCGGAACCGACGGCGTCGACGCCGTGGTCATGGGCACCGTCGTGCAGGCCGGTGTCGGCCCCAACCCGGCGCGGCAGGCGGCGGTCGCCGCGGGCCTGCCGATGACCGTGCCCGCCACCACCGTGAACAACCTGTGCCTGTCCGGGCTTGAGGCCATCATGCAGGCCGACCGGCTGATCGCGACCGGCGCCGCGGACGTCGTCGTCGCCGGCGGCATGGAATCGATGACCAACGCCCCCTACCTGGTGCGCGGCGCCCGTCAGGGCCTGAAGTACGGTTCCACCGGCTTTGAGGACGCCCTCGACCGCGACGCGCTCGTGTGCGCGTTCGACGGGGTCTCGATGGGCGCCTCCACCGAGAGCTACCAGGCGTCGGAGAACATCACCCGCGCCGAGCAGGACGAGTTCGCGGCCCGCTCACACCGCCTCGCCGCCGAGGCCACCGCCTCCGGCGCGTTCGCCGCCGAGATTGCGCCGGTGGAGATCGCCTCCCGCAAGGGCACCGTCACCGTGTCCGCCGACGAGGGCATCCGCGAGGCGACCACCGTCGAGTCCCTCGGCAAGCTGCGCCCGGCGTTCGCGAAGGACGGCACCATCACCGCGGGCGCGTCGTCGCAGCTGTCCGACGGCGCCGCCGCCGTCGTGGTCATGCGCAAGGACGTCGCCGAGGCCCGCGGCATCGAATGGCTCGCCGAGATCCGGGCGCACGCACTGGTCGCAGGACCGGACACCTCGCTGCTGCACCAGCCGGCGAACGCGATCGAGGCCGCGCTCAAGCGGGACGGCGAGACCACGGTCGCGGACCTCGACCTGCTGGAGATCAACGAGGCGTTCGCCGGTGTGTCGATCGCGTCGATCCGTCAGCTCGGTGTCGACGCCGACAAGGTGAACATCCACGGCGGCGCGATCGCGGTCGGGCACCCGGTCGGCATGTCCGGTGCCCGGATCGCGCTGTCGCTGGCGCATTCGCTCAAGGCCGCCGGGGGCGGTGTCGGCGCCGCGGCCCTCTGCGGCGGCGGCGGCCAGGGCATCGCGATGATCCTGTCCGTGTAGGCGCCTGCGGCGCCCGTGAGTCTTTTCGGTCCCGGTGTGGGCCAGAAGGACTCACGGGCGCGTCAGCGCCTGCCGCGCTTCGGCTTCTGCTTCGGCTTCGGCTTCTGCGGCGGGACTTTGCCCGCCGCGACCCGGGCGGCCTGCTTGGCCGCGGACTTCTGCGACGCGGTGCGCTTCGGTGCCGGCTCGGGTGCGCCGCGGCCACGCGAGCTGTTGACGCTGCGGCCGCGGACGATGCCGACGAACTCCTCGACCAGGTCCGTCGTCCGGGCGGCGGGCCAGGCCAGCGCGACGGGGGAGACCGGCGCGTCGGTGACCGTCCGGTACGTCAGATCCTTGCGATGGTGCAGCCGCGCCAGGGACTGCGGCACCACCAGCACGCCGACACCGGCCGCGACCAGTTCGACCGCATCGGCGATGGTGTCGGGACGGTGCCCGGCCGCCGTCCCCGGCCGCACCGCCCACTCGAGCATGTCGTCGAGCGGATGCAGCACGATCTCATCGGTCAGGTCCGCGGTCGACACCGCGTCGGCGGCGGTGACCACGTGGTCCTTCGGCACCACCACGACCGGTGTCTCCTCGTACAGCGCGATCACGCTGAGCTCGCCGCTGTCGATCGGCAACCGCACCAGGGCCGCGTCCGCGCCACCGTCCCGGAGCAGCGTCGGGGCGGCGGACTCGGTCGCCGCGACCAGTTCGAGGCGGACGTCCGGCATGCGTTCGCCCCAGATCCGCACCCACTTGGCGGGGGTGACGCCGGGCACGTACGCGAGCCGGAACGGGGCGGAGGGGGCGGGCTCGGTCATTCCGCCAGATTACCGGTCGATACCCTTGACCCATGAGTGCGCAGAAGACACCCCAGACGATGAAGCCGGCGACAGCCGCGAAGAAGCTGGACGTGTACCTCGAGGCGACCCCCGCCGAGTTCCGTGACGGCGTCGTCTCCCGCGAGGAGCTCGCAGACCTGCGGGCGAACCCGCCGCAGTGGCTGCAGGACCTGCGTGCCGACGGCCCGCACCCGAAGAATGTCGTCGCCGCGAAGCTCGGTGTCACGATCGCCGGACTCACGCGCGGCGGCGTCGCCGAGGCGTTGACCACCGAGCAGATCGACGCGCTGCTGGCCGACCAGCCGGACTGGCTGGTCGCCGAGCGCGCCAACCTCGTCGAGGTCCGCAAGGAGGACAAGCGGATTCGCGAGCAGCAGGCGGCGCAGCGGGAGGCGTCGAACCGTCAGCAGCGGCGCGCGAAGCCGATCCTGCACCCGCAGGACTGACCTTTCGGCGAGTAACACGCCCCGGCAGGGGGCCGATGTAGCCGTCCGTGCCCGGGAGCACCCGGTCACGTCCGAAGTGAGACCGTCACCAGTGATGAGGAGCTCCACCCGTGTCGAACCCGCATGACATGAGTTCGGATCCAACCGAGGTGATTCCGCGCGTGGATGCCGCGCAGCCGGTGCCGACGAGCCAGATGCCGACGAGCCATGTGCCGACGAGCGACGTGCCGACCAGCTACGCGCCGACGAGCGACGTGCCGACCAACTACGTGCCGACGAGTGACCTGCCGACCACCCAGGCGCAGGCTGCCCCGATCCCGGCTGCCCCGGCCCCGGCTGCGTCGGCGACCGCGGCGCCGGAACCGGGCAGCGGGTCACGGCGGCGCGCGGCGGTGCTCGCTGGCGCCTCGGTGGCCGCGCTGGTCGTCGGTGCGTTCGCCGGCTACCTCGTCGGGTCCGGCGGGTCGGGATCCGCGCCCGCGCCCGCCGCCGCGGCGGCCGCTCCGACGACGACTCCCGCGCCGGTGCCAGGTCCGGGGCAGTTCCTCGCGTCGTCCGGCACGCTCGACACCGTCAGCGGGACGTCGTTCGTGCTGCGGACCGCCGACGGCACCCGGGTCAACGTCCGGACCACGCCGGGCACCCGCGTGGTGACGCTGCGCGGCGACGCCGTCACCGATCTCGAGGCAGGCGACTCCGCCGTCGTGCAGGGCACCGGAACCCCCGCCGACTTCGTCGCGGATCTGGTGATCGCCGGGGGCCTGGCCGGGATCGGTCCGACCCCGGAACCGGCGGCGGCGCCGACGCAACAGGCCGAACCGGAACCGACCGCGGAGCAGTGGGAGCCACCGCAGCCCGCCGTCGCCGCGGTCCCGGAGGCGCCAGCCCCGGAGCCGGTCCCGGAGACCACCGAGGTTCCGCCGCCCGCGCCGACCACCAATCAGATCGGACCCGATCGCAGCGACTACGGCCCGAAGCAGGACAGCTACGGACCGGACCGCAGCGACTACGGCCCGAAGCAGGACAGCTACGGGCCCAGGCAGGACAGTTACGGGCCGAACTGACGCGGTCGCGCCGCTCGCCTGCTACCCCTCGACCACCTCGAACTCGTCGAACACCACCTCGCCTGCGGCGTCGGACTCGGCGAGGTTCACCTCGGCGAGCAGCGCCCAGCCGTGGTCGCCGTTCGGGTCGGCGATGGTCTGACGCACCCGCCACAGGTCCGCCTCGCGGGTGACGGTGAACAGCTGCGGGCCGCGGGCGTCGGGGCCGGTGCCGATCTCGGCGTACTCGTCGAAGTACAGCTCCATCAGGTCGGCCCAGTCGTCGGCGTCGAGCCCGTCACCCAACTCCGCCAACACCTCCCACCGGCGGCGCGACGCCAGTTCGATCCGTTTGAACATCGCGTTGCGGACCATCACGGTGAACGCGCGGACATTCGCCGTGACCGGGCGCGGGATGTCGGCGCCGAACGCGACCTGCTGGTCGTCGGATTCGACGCCCGGGTTCGTCAGCTGCTCCCACTCGTCGAGCAGCGACGAGTCCACCTGCCGGATCAGCTCGCCGAGCCACTCGACGAGGTCGTCGAACTCCTCGGTGCGCGCCGACTCCGGCACCGTCTGCCGCAGCGCGCGGTAGGCGTCGGCGAGGTACCGGAGCACCAGCCCCTCGGACCGGGCCAGCCCGTAGTGGCCGACCAGGTCCGCGAACGTCATCGCCTTCTCGATCATGTCCCGCACCACTGACTTCGGGGACAGCGCGAACTCCGACACCCACGGATGCCCGCCGCGGTAGGTCTCGAAGGCGGGGTAGAGCAGTTCCTCGAGCGGCTTCGGCCAGGTGACGTCCTCGAGGAGCTCCATCCGCTCCTCGTACTCGATGCCGTCGGCCTTCATCTGCTGCACGGCCTCGCCGCGGGCGGAATGCTGCTGCGCCATCAGGATCTGCCGCGGATCGTCGAGCGTCGATTCGATCACCGACACCACGTCCAACGCATAGGTGACCGCGCCGGAGTCGAGCAGGTCGATCGCGGCCAGCGCGAACGGGGACAGCGGCTGGTTCAGGGCGAAGTCCCGCTGCAGGTCGACGGTCAGGCGGGCCCACGAGCCGTTCTCGTCCGGCGTGTCGAGCTGCTCGACGATCCCGGCCTGCAGCAGCCCCCGGTACAGGGCGATGGCCCGCCGAATGTGCCCCAACTGCTTCGGCCGCGCCTCGTGACTGTCCTCGAGCAGATGCCGCATCGCGGTGAAGCAGTTGCCGGGCCGGGCGATCACGTTGAGCAGCATCGAATTCGACACCCGGAACCGGGAGACGAGCTGTTCGGGGGCAGCCGCGACGAGCCGCTCGAACGTCGGTTCACCCCACGACACAAACCCCTCCGGCGGCTTCTTGCGCTGAATCTTCTTGAGCTTCTTCGGATCGTCGCCCGCCTTGAGGACCAGGCGGTGGTTCTCGATCTCGTGCTCGGGTGCCTGCACCACCACGGTGCCCATCGTGTCGAACCCGGCCCGGCCTGCGCGCCCGGCGATCTGGTGGAACTCGCGGGCCCGCAGGTGTCGGGTGCGGGTGCCGTCGTACTTCGTGAGTCCGGTCATCAGCACGGTGCGGATCGGGACGTTGATGCCCACGCCGAGGGTGTCGGTGCCGCAGATGACCTTGAGCAGTCCGTCCTGCGCGAGCCGTTCGACCAGGCGCCGGTACTTCGGCAGCATGCCCGCGTGATGGACGCCGATGCCGTGCCGCACCAGCCGCGACAGCGTCCTGCCGAAACCGGTGGTGAACCGGAACGCGCCAATCGCCTCGGCGATCGCGGCCTTCTCCTCCTTCGAGCACATGTTGACGCTCGTCAACGCCTGCGCGCGTTCCAGCGCGGCGGCCTGGGTGAAATGCACCACGTACACCGGCGCTTGGTGGGTGGTGACGAGTTCCTCGATGGTCTCGCCGATCGGCGACTTCGCGTACGAGAACGTCAGCGGCACCGGCCGCTGCGTGCCCCCGACCACGGTCGTCGGCCGCCCGGTGCGGCGGGTCAGGTCGTCACGGAAGAAGGAAACATCGCCGAGGGTCGCGGACATCAGCAGGAACTGCGCGTTCGGCAGTTCGATCAGCGGAACCTGCCATGCCCAGCCGCGGTCCGGCTCCGAGTAGTAGTGGAACTCGTCCATCACCACCTGGCCGATGTCCGAGTCGGCGCCCTGCCGCAACGCCAGGTTCGCGACGATCTCCGCGGTCGCGCACACGATCGGTGCCTGCGAGTTCACCGACGCGTCGCCGGTCATCATGCCGACGTTCTCGGCGCCGAACACCTCGCACAACGCGAAGAACTTCTCACTGACCAGGGCCTTGATCGGCGCGGTGTAGAAGGTGCGGCGGCCGTCCGCGAGGGCCGCGAAGTGCGCTCCGATCGCGACCATCGACTTCCCGGACCCGGTCGGGGTGGACAGGATGACGTTCGCGCCGGACACGATCTCGATCAGCGACTCCTCCTGCGCCGGGTAGAGCGTCAGCCCGCGCCCGGACGCCCACCCCGCGAAGGCATCGAAGAGCGAGTCGGCGTCGGGGGAGTCGGGGATCAGATCGGAAAGGAGCACCGGTACAGGCTATCGGTCGCCGGAGGGGCCCTGGCTGCGTACTCGACGCTCGCCTCGTTCCTCGCTTGAGGGGTCAGACGGTGAGCAGTCCGGCGGCAACCAGCATCGCGACCGCGGTTGCCCCGTGGATTCCGTACGCGGACTTCCGGTTTCCCCCGTTGGCGAGCACGATGACCATGTCCCCGAGCGGGATCAGGGCCAGCACCAGGAGTAGGAGTGCAAGCTGGTCGCGGGCGGCGAGAATGAAGACGATCCCCAGGATTCCGGTGGTGGCGTCCCGAATGCCCTTCACCTGCCACCAGCCGCGGGCCTCGGGTGCGAGGCTGGTGGGAAGGCCGAATCCGGCGGCGTTGCCCGCGTTCTTGGCGAGATAGGCGATGCCGATCCCGAGGATGCCCAGCGCTCCGACCCAGGCGAGCGCGAGTCCGATCCAGGACAGCATGGTCGCTCCCTTCCGCGTAGGGACCGGTCAGGTCGCGCTGCGCTCGTCCGCCCCCATCGCGTCGAGGACCGCCTCCCTGGCCGCGCTGGACCCGGCGATGCTCGATTCGCCGACGCCGTCGAGGAGCGTCTGCCGCCATCGGTCGCGGTCGAACTCCAGCGGACGGGTTGTTGCGACGAAGTCCTCCACCACCTGCAGGAAGCGGATCGGGTCGTCGTGGAACGGGAAGTGGCCGCTGTCGGGGAAGATCTCCAACCGCGAGTGCGGCAGCGCGGCGTGCGCGAGGTGCGCGTGGCTCACGGGGATGACGGCGTCCCGGTCACCCCAGATGATCTGCACCGGGAGGTCCGCGGTCAGGTAGCACCGGTCCAGCATCGTCACCACCTGCCCGCGCCAGTCCACGACGGCGCGCAGGGTCCGCAGGAAGGCGTCCCTCGCGGTGGGATCGGGCAGGGAACGCAGCACCCGCACCAGGTCGGGGGCGTCGTGGAAGAGGGCGACGCTGCGGAACGGGCCGCGGTAGAGCTGGTCGGCGATCTGCCCGAGCGCCCCGATCAGGGTGAGCGCACCGGGGACCTGAAGCAGGCGCATCGCCTCGTTCGCGATCGGCAGCGACGCGAACCGCAGCGCCGGGTTGACGTCCTTGGTGACACCGCCGGGGGCGACGACGACCAGACGCTCGACCATCTGCGGGAATTGGTACGCGAACTGCAGCGCCACCCCGCCGCCGAGGGAATGCCCGACCACCGTTGCTCGGTCAAATCCGAGGACGGTCTGCAGGTCCCGGATGCCGTTCGCGTATGCCGCGATGGAGTAGTCGGCACGGGGCTTGTCGGAGCGGCCGTGCCCGAGCAGATCCGGCGCGATCACCGTGAAGTTCTTCGCCAGGTGCGGGATGACCTCGTTCCACGTCGCGGAGTTGTCGCCGATCCCGTGAATGAGGAGCAGGGCAGGTCCGCTGCCCGCGATCCGGAACGCGCGTCGATACCCGTGCACGGTCCGGAACGACAGCCGCGGTTCGGTGTCCGGAACCGTGCGCAGTGCGCGGGTGCGGTCTCCGCCCATGTCTCGCTCCTGTCGTCCGTCGGCCGGTATTTCGTTGGCCGACCTACCCAGTCGATGATCTGGACGATCGTATAGATGAACTCCTGTGCGCGCCGGATAACTGTAAAACGGATTCACATGTTGCGCTCGCCGGGCTCGCCGCCCTGGTCGGGGGCGTCACCGTCGGCGTCGAGCTCGGCGAGGAAGCGCTCAAACTCGGCGCCAAGCTCGTCCCCACTCGGCAGCTCACTCTCCGTCGCCAGCAGGCTCGACTGCTGTTCCTGCGCGGTCACATAGCTGTCGTACTGGCGCTCGAGCGCCCGCACCACCGACTCGACCTCCTCGTTCCCGTTCACCTGGGCGTCGACCTGTTCCCGGACGCGGGCCGCTGCCTCGCCGAGCGCGGCCAGCGGCAGCACCAGCCCGCCCGCCTCGCCGACGCGTTCGAGCAGCGTCTCCGCCGCCGCCGGGTAGTCGGCCTGTGCCAGGTAGTGCGGCACGTGCACGGAGTAGCCCATCGACTCGTGCCCGTGCTGGGACATCCGCAGCTCCAACAGCGAGGACGCGCTGCCCGGGATGCGCAGATCGCCGGGCCAGCCCTCGTTCTCGCCGACCAGATCCGGGTTCGCCGAGTGCGCGGTCACTCCCATCGGCCGGGTGTGCGGCACCGCCATCGGGATCGCGTTGAGCCCGATCGTGCGGCGGACGCCGAGCTGCTCGGCGAGCAGCCGGACGGCGGTGGTGAACCGATTCCACTTCAGGTCCGGTTCCAACCCGGACAGCAGCAGAAACGGGGTGCCCTCGGTGTCCCGGACCGCGTACAGGTTGAGCTCGGGGGCGTCGTAGTCGGTGAAGTGATTCGCCGTGAACGTCATCGTGGGTCGCCGGGACCGGTAGTCGATCAGCTCGTCCACCGCGAACGACGCGACCAGTTCGGTTTCCAGGCTCTCCCGCAGGTGCGTCGTCGCGAGCTTCACGGCATGACCTGCGTCGGAGTAGCCCTCCAGGCCGTGCACCAGCACCGGGCCGCTGCCGTCGTGCGCGGACACCACCGGGGCCGGGAACTCCAGCTCGTACATGCCCGACTGCTCGTCCATCGTCAAACCCCTTCGCGTTTACGTTGCCGACCAGTGTCCCTCACCGGCCGGCCGGGGCGATCACCCCGGTCCCACGCCCGATTGCATCAGTCAACGTGACGCGCGGACACATCATTCCCGTGTCGCCGGTGCGGGGACGCGCCGCGCCGCGCTCGGGTCGTCCCCGCGGTCCCGACCTGGCAGAGTTGACGCATCCGCCCGCAACCCGAGAGGACCGTCGTTGACTCGCCGAATGCTGATGGCCGGAGCGGCCGCCGCCACCCTGGTGGTCGCCGGATGCTCCTCGCACGTCTCGGGTGTCGCCGAACCGGTCGGGGGAGCGGCAACTCCCGCGGCGGGCACCGCGGACCGGGTCGAGGCGCCGCTGGCGTCGATGCTGCCCGCCCCGGACGACTTCCCGGCGCCCTACCAGGCCCTGGTGCTGCCGGAGCAGGCGGTGGAGCAGGCCGCCGCCGACCTGGACGGGATTCCGGCGGGCGCCAAGGTTGACCCGGCCGGGTGCAAGCCCCCGCCGCAGAACTTCGGTCCGGACGCCACCGCCCTGATCGTGGGCACCGACAACGACGCGCGGGCGACCGTCTCCGTGGAACTGACCCGGGTCGACACCCCGCTGTCGGTGCGGGCGAACGAGATCGACCAATGCCTGGAGCTGACCACGACGAAGAGCGGCGCGACGGCGACGGTCGCCACCACGGTGCTGCCCGCGCCCCCGCTCAACGCGGACGACACGCTGGCGCTGCGGCAGACGGTTACCTCCGGCACCCCCGACCGCACCGTCACCCAGTCGATGCTCAAGCTGTTCGCCCAGGTCGACGACGTGCGCATCTCCGCGACACACATGTCCTTCGGCGCAGGCACACCCGACTCGGTGACGCTGGACCAGCTGTTCACCGAGACCGTCCAGAAGGTCACCGCGGCGGCAAAGTAAACCCCGGCGGCATCAGCTGTGGAAGACGCGGGAATTCGTCCACAGGGCAGGCGGATTCGACGTCCGTGGCCCGGTGGTGGTCGCCCCGGTCGGGGACCGTGCAGGCATGACACGCAGGCAACCGAATCCCGCACCCGACGACGAACCGCGGCTGCGGATCAGCGAACCCGGCGACCTGATCGCCGCGATCCCCGCGATGCTCGGCTTCCGGCCGCACCGGTCCATCGTGGTGATCAGCCTCGGCGGTACCCCGACGGCGGTGCAGACCGTGATGCGGCAGGACCTTCCGGCCGGGGACGTCACCGCCGGTGACCGCGCCGGACTCGAACTGATCGCACGGGTGTGCGCGCGGTCCGACGCGAGCATGGCGGTCGCCGTCGTCGTCGACGACCGCGAACCCGGGACGCTCGGCCCGGCCGTCGCCGGCCTCGTCGACGGTGCGGCGGCCGCGCTCATCGCGGCCGGGGTGATGCTGACCGCGGTGCACGCGACGCCCTCGATCGAGGCGGGGCGACCGTGGTGGGGGATCCTCGGCGATCCGCGGTGCGGGCGACTGCCCGATCCGACCGCGTCGACGGTGGCCGCCGAGCAGGTGCTGCGGGGGCGCCCGATCCTCGCGTCGCGGGCCGAGCTGGCGCGGATCCTGCATCCGCTGCCCCGGCGGGACCGGCTGCGGATGGCGCGACTGCTCGCCGTCGCCCGCCACCCCGCCTCCCGGGCCGTCCCGCGACGCGACCGGGCGGCGCTCGAGTTCGCGCTCACCCGGATCGCCACCGTCGCGTCGACCGGGTATCTCACCGACGACGAGATCGTCGCGCTCTCGGTCGTGCTGGAGCGCCCCGCCGTCCGCGACTCGCTGCTGGGGTTGGCGGTCACCGCGGAGGCCGATGCCGCCGACCAGACCTGGATCGTGTTGGCGCGGGCCCTGCCCGGACCCGCACGGGCCGAGCCAGCGGCACTGCTCGGGTTCAGCAGCTACGTCCGCGGCAACGGCCCGCTGGCCGGGGTCGCGTTGGCCGCGGCGCTCGCCGCGAACCCCGACCATCGACTGGCGGGGCTCCTCGATCACGCGCTCGCCACCGGCATCCGCCCCGGCAAGATCGCCGACCTTGCCGGAACCGGACACCGGGCCGCCGCGGACCTCGGCGTCGCCCTGCCCCCGGTCGAACGGGAGCGCGCGTGACCGGGTGCGGTCAGCGGAAGTTGCGGTCGACCAGCGCGTCGACCAGGTCGGCGGTCGGGAAGTCTGCCATCACGACGCCCGTGCGTCCGGTCGGGTGCTCGGCGAGGTGGTCCTCGGTGCGGTCGAGGATCCCGGTCACGCCGGGCACCCCGCGCGCGACGGTCACCGGCACGGTGCCCGTCACCAGCGCGGCGGGAACGCCGGTGGCGCTGAGGTGATTCACGAAGAACGTCTCGCCGGGACCGGCCGCGGCCCGGTCGAACTGGGTGCGGATCAGGTCCCACTTGCGGTCGAGGTCGTCGAGGCCGGTGAGCTCGTAGCTGTCCTGGATGTCCATCGCGTCACCGCCCCACCGCGGACCGTACGTCGCCGCCGCCGCGAAGTTCTGGAGCAGCACCACCTTCCCGCGGGCCGCACCGAGGGTCGGGATGGAGTCGCCCCCGCCCGCGGGTGGCCGCCACAGGTGCTGCTGCAACCGGTCCCGGGTTGCGGGGTCGGCGTCGATGTACCACCGCAGGGTGTCCTCATAGGTGCGGGTGTTCTCGGCGGCCGTGTACTCCTCCTTGAGACGCATGACCACCGCCTCGGTCGGATGGCTGCGGAGGAAGTCGGTGACCTGAACGACGACGTCGGTGAAGGTGCTGTCGAGGTACTCGATGCCGTGGTGGATCGGGAAGGCGTCCCGGAAGTGCCGGGTCCGGACATCGAGGACCCGGACCCCCGCCCGCAACTGGGTCGGGAGGTCGGCGTCTTGCGTCTGCGCGAAGATCGACCCGCGGTGCGCCATCGTGTCGTGCGTGCCGGGCAGGGACAGTTCGGACAGCCCGACGTCGTCGGGCAGCAGACTCATCCAGTCGGGGTTGTCCGCGCTCGCCAGATCGCCGGGCGCGACCGATCCCGACGCGCTGCCAAGGTCCGGCGCGGTGGAACCGGGGGCCGCCGCGGCGGGGGGAGCGGTGAGGAGAAGCAGTGCCGCAAGGGGGATCAACAGTGCACGCACCGTCGATCCCCCGAGCGCACGAGTGGATTTCGCCACGGACACGGTCCTTTGCTGGCACGCGGGTAGGCGGGGCCGACGCCCGGCTACGGGAATGCTGTGCAGCATCGCATGCCGTGCCGCAGCGGCGTCGGCGAATGCCCGCCTTCGGTGGCTACCCGCGCTGGGCGGCGTGCGAGCGGTCCCCGAGATCCTGCAGGTACGTCCAGGCGTCCGAGACGATCTCGTCGAGATCGGTGTGCTTCGGCCGCCAGCCGAGGTCGGCGATCGCCTTCTCGCTCGACGCGACGAGGACCGCGGGGTCGCCCGCGCGTCGCGGCGCGTCCTCCGCGGAGATCGGCAGCCCGGTCACCCGGCGGCATGCCGAAATCACTTCGCGAACACTGAAACCCGCACCGCTACCGAGGTTGTAGACCGAATGCGTTCCGGCGACGGCGTTGTCGAGGGCCAGCAGGTGCGCTTCGGCAAGGTCGAGAACGTGGATGTAGTCCCGGACCGCGGTGCCGTCCGGCGTCGGCCAGTCGGTGCCGAACACCGAGATCTTGTCTCGCTGCCCGAGCGCGACCTGGAGCACCAGCGGGATGAGATGCGTTTCCACGACGCGGTTCTCGCCAGCGCCGCGGTAGGCGCCCGCGACATTGAAGTAGCGCAGGCTGGTCGCCGCCAGACCGTACGCGGCGGCGTACGAGGTGATGGCATGGTCGATCGCCAGCTTCGTTGCCCCGTACGGGTTGGTCGGCCGCGTCGGATCGTCCTCGGTGATGGGCGTGCGATCGGGTTCGCCGTACGTGGCGGCCGTCGACGAGAACACCAGCCGCGGAGTGCCGGACGTGCGCATCGCCTCCAGCAGCGCGAGGGTGGTCACGACGTTGCCCTGCCAGTACTTCGCCGGCTCGAGCACCGACTCACCGACCAGCGACTGCGCCGCGAAGTGCAGGACCCCGTCGAAACCCGGGCCCTCGCCGAGGACCCGGCCCGCCACCGCGGCGACGTCGCCCTCGACGAACACCGCGCCAGCGGGCACCGCATCCGCGTTGCCGGTCGACAGGTCGTCGATCACCACCACGTCGTGACCGCGTTCGAGCAACACCGTTGCGCACACACTGCCCACGTAACCGGCACCGCCGGTGACCAGAAGTCGCACGCGATCAGACCTGCTTGACCTGGACGGCGTGCGCCATCTCCGCGGGCAGGTCGACACCCTCGTGTCCGGGAACGGTGATCGTCACCGAGTCCGGATGGGTCTCGACCGTCACCCGGGCGTTCGGCACCACACCGGCATCGCGCAGCTGCGAGATGATCTCGGGGTCCGACTGCACGTGCTCGGCGAGCCTGCGGACCACCACCGCGGTGGGCTGCCCGGTGGGAACCTCGGTCAACCGGATCAACGACTCGGCACCCACCTCGGCGTCGAGGCCGAGCTGAGCGAGACCCGGGATCGGGTTGCCGTACGGCGACGTGGTCGGGTTGTTGAGCACCTTCACCAGCCTGCGCTCGACCTCCTCGCTCATCACGTGCTCCCAGCGGCACGCCTCGGCGTGCACCTGATCCCACTCGAGTCCGATCACGTCGACCAGCAACCGTTCCGCGAGACGATGCTTGCGCATCACCGCGATCGCGAGATCACGGCCCTTCTCGGTCAGCTCCAGGTGCCGGTCGCCGGCAACCAGCAGCAGCCCGTCGCGCTCCATCCGCGCCACCGTCTGGCTGACCGTCGGCCCGCTCTGCTCAAGCCGCTCGGCGATGCGTGCCCGCAACGGCACGACGCCTTCCTCTTCAAGGTCGTAGATCGTCCGGAGGTACATCTCCGTTGTGTCGACCAGATCCTTCACGCTCACGCCCCTTCGTTCCCGGCAATTCTACCGGGGTGATCCGACGAATCAGTGCCTCACGCGCCGCGGCTGCGACTGACACCACACGCTGCACCTGCCGTACAACGCCGTGCGCCGCTCGCGCCTTCCCGCCCGGCGACAGTAGCGTGACGGCATGGCCGACTCGCCCCCTTCCCCCCTGACGGGCACCGGTGCCGACGGCGTCGTCGTGTGGAGCCCCGACTATCTCGACTATCGGTGGAGCGCGGACCATCCGATGAACCCGACGCGGCTGGACCTGACGATGTCACTCGCGCGCGGGCTTGGCCTGATCGAGGGTGCCGAGATCGTCGCACCCCACCCCGCGACCGACGCGGACCTCCTGCGGATCCACACCCCCGGTTACATCGCGGCGGTGAAGGCGGCGGGCGCGGGACCGGTGCAGGGGCTCGCCGACGCCCGCGCCGACGGGGAGGCAGCGCCGCACGGGCTGGGCAGCGAGGACAACCCGATCTTCCCGCACATGCACGAGGCCAGCGCGATCCTCGCGGGCGGCACCCTCGCCGCGGCCCGCGAGGTCGCGGCCGGGCGAACCCGGCGCGCGGTGAGCATCGGTGGCGGGATGCACCACGCGATGGCGGACTGGGCCTCCGGCTTCTGCGTGTACAACGACGCGGCGATCGCCATCTCCTGGTTGCTGGACAACGGATTCGACCGGATCGCGTACCTCGATGTCGATGCCCACCACGGCGACGGCGTGCAGCACGCGTTTCTCGGTGATCCGCGGGTGCTGACGGTGTCCATTCACCAGCACCCGGCCACCCTGTGGCCCAACACCGGCTGGTCCAGCGAGGTCGGCTCCGGTGCGGGGGAGGGCACCTCGGTCAACATTCCGGTCCTGCCCGGGACGGTGGATGCGGTGTGGCTGAGGGCATTCCACGCCGTGGTTCCCGGCGTCGTCGCCGCGTTCCAGCCGCAGATCGTGATCAGCCAGTGCGGCGTCGACAACCATCGTGAGGACCCGCTCGCGGACCTCTCGCTCACCGTCGACGGGCAGCGCGCCGCGTTCCGCGCCATGCGCGACCTGGCCGACCGGTACGCGGACGGACGCTGGATCGCGGTCGGCGGCGGCGGCTACGGGCTGGTGCGGGTCGTGCCCCGCGCCTGGACCCACCTGATCGCCACCGCGCTCGGCCGCGACCTCGACCCGGCGACCGCCGTGCCGGGGCCGTGGCGGGACCGGGTCGCCGCGCTTGCCCCGTCCGTCGAGGTGCCGACCACGATGAGCGACGGCGGCGACGCGGGCCACCTGTCGTGGGACGGGCCGGGCGGGACACCCGAGACCGGCAACGACACCGTCGACCGGGCGCTGGTCCGGGTCGACGCCGCGATCATCGCCACCCGCAGGGCGAGTTTCCCGCTGCTCGGCCTGGACCCGGAGGACCCTCGTGACTGACCAGCCCCTTCCCGACCGGACCCAGCGCCCGGCGTTCCCCGCGCACTGGATCGCGGATGTGCTCGCGACCGACGGCGGCGCCGTGCACCTGCGGCCGATCACCCCCGCCGACGCCGACCGGCTCATCGCGTTCCACGCCAAGCTGTCCGAACGGACCCGGTACCTGCGCTACTTCGGGCCCTACCCGACGATGTCCCAGCGCGACCTCGTGCGCTTCACCACCGTCGACCACCACAACCGGGTCGCGTTCGTCGCGATCCTCGGCGACGACATCATCGCGGTCGGGCGGTACGAGCGCCTGCTCGACGTCGGCGACGGACTCTCCGCCGAGGTCGCATTCGTCGTCGCCGACGAACACCAGGGCCGCGGCCTCGGCCCGATCCTGCTCGAGCACCTCGCTGGCGCGGCCGCCGAGAACCACCTGACGATGTTCGTTGCCGAGGTGCTCGCCGAGAACCGCAACATGGTCAGCGTGTTCCGGGAGGCCGGGTACCAGGTCAGCCGCAGCTTCGAGGGCGGGGTGCTGCGCCTCGAGTTCGCCATCGACCCCACCGAGGCGCTGCTGACGGTGCGCAACGCCCGCGAACGCGCCGCCGAGGCGCGCAGCGTCCGCAACCTGCTCAGCCCCCAGTCGGTTGCGGTGATCGGTGCGTCCACCGACGACGCCAAGGTGGGCAATGCGGTGCTCCGCAACCTCCTCGAGGCCGGCTTCGCCGGTCCGGTGTACCCGGTCAACGCCGAACACCGGTCGGTGCGCGGGGTCCGGGCCTATCCCTCGGTCCGCGACATCCCCGACGACGTGGACCTCGCGGTCGTCGCGGTGCCCGCCGAGGCGATCGACGCGGTCCTCGACGACTGCCTCGCCAAGGGCGTCAAGGCGCTGGTCGTCGTCTCCTCCGGGTTCAGCGAGACCGGTTCGGACGGCTACGACTCCGAACGCCGACTCGTGCACGCGGCCCGCGCCCACGGCATGCGCCTGGTCGGCCCGAACGCGCTCGGCGTCGCGAACACCCACACCGCGGTCCAGTTGAACGCGACCCTGGCCCCGGTCCTTCCGCACGGCGGGAAGGTCGGCTTCTTCTGCCAGTCCGGCGCCCTCGGCATCGCGATCCTCGACGAGGCCGCACGCAGGAAACTCGGGCTGTCGACATTCGTCTCGGCGGGCAACCGCGCCGACGTCTCCGGCAACGACCTGCTGCAGTACTGGGACAGCGACCCCGACACCGAGGTGGTGCTGCTGTACCTGGAGTCGTTCGGCAACCCGCGCAAGTTCTCCCGCATCGCGCGGCGGGTGGCCCGCAACAAGCCGGTCGTCGCGGTCAAGTCCGGGCGGCACGCCGTCCCGACCGCGCTCAAGGCGACCTCCGTCGAGATCGACGACTCCATCGTCTCCGACCTGTTCGCACAGGCAGGCGTGGTCCAGGTCGGATCGATCGCCCAACTCTTCGACTGCGCCGTGTTGTTCGGCTACCAGCCGCTGCCCTCGGGGCCGCGGCTGGCGGTGGTCGGCAACTCGTCGGCACTCGGGTTGCTCGCCGTCGACGCCGCCCGGTCCGAGGGACTCGAGGCGGCCGACCCGGTCGACCTCGGGCCGCAGGCCACCCCGGACCAGTTCGCGGGCGCGGTGCGGGCCGCGATCGAGAATCCCGCGGTGGACTCGGTGATCGCGGTGTTCGTTCCGCCCGTCGCGATGGACCCGGAGCCGTACGCGAAGGCGCTGCGGGACGCCGCCAGCGACAGCGGCAAGCCGATCGTCACCACCTTCCTCGCCGTCGAAGGCATCCCGGACGTGCTCGCGGTGCCCGGACCCGCGGGGCACCCGGTGCGCGGATCCGTCCCGTCCTATCCGGGGCCCGAGCGGGCCGCGCTGGCGCTGGCCCGGGCGTGGCGGTACGCGCAGTGGCGGGACAAGCCGACCTCGCAGGTGGTGCGCCCCGACGGCATCGACGCCGCCCGCGCCGCCGACCTCGTGCACACCTGGGTCGAGGGCAGCGGCCCCGACGGCCGCTGGCTCACCGACTTCGAGGCCGCGGAACTGCTCGCCTGCTACGGCGTCGCGATCGCGCAGTTCGCCGCCGCCTCCAGCGAGGACCAGGCCGTCGCGGCGGCCGCCGAGCTCGGCTACCCGGTGGCGGTGAAGGCGACCCGCGAGCAGTGGCGGCACCGCCCCGACCTCGGTGGGGTGCGGCTCGACCTCGACACCCCGGACGGGGTGCGCCGCGCCTACCGGGACCTTGCCGCCGCCTCCGGCGACCCGCTGCTGTACGTGCAGAAGATGGCGACAAAGGGGTTCGGCTGCGCGATCGGGGTGCAGGACGACCCGTCGTTCGGGTCACTGATCTCGTTCGGCCTTGCCGGGGTGATCTCCGACCTGCTCGGCGACCGGGCCTACCGGGTGCTGCCGTTGACCGAGGAGGAGGCGGGGGAACTGATCGACGCGCCGAAGGCGGCGCCGCTGCTGGCCGGCTACCGGGGCGGGCCGGGAGTCAATCGGGCGGCGCTGGTGGACCTGCTGCAGCGCATCTCCGCGCTCGGCGACGACCTCCCCGAGGTCCGCGAGCTGGTGTGCGAACCGGTCCTGGCCAGCGCCACCGGCGCCGAGATCACCGACTCCCGGGTCCGGATCGGTCCCGAACCGAGCACCAGGGTCGACCTGGGGCCCCGCAGGCTGCGCTGATCCGAGCGGGCGGGGCGGTCATGGGCGCGCCGACCGGTCCGTGACACCCGAGGGGGGAGGGGGTCGGGACCGGCCGGCGCGGGTCGGGGGGGGGGAGCGTCAGCTGGCGTAGGCCCGCAGGCGGTCGGCGCGCTCACCCTGACGCAGCTTGCCCATCACCTCGCGTTCGATCTGCCGGACCCGCTCCCGGGAAAGGCCGAAGATCTTGCCGATCTGATCCAGGGTCCGCGGCTGCCCGTCGTCCAGGCCGTAGCGGAGCCGGATCACCTGCTGTTCCCGCTCGTCCAGGGTGCCGAGCACGCTGCGGACGTCGCTGTGCAGCAGCCCCGCGATCACCGCGTTCTCCGCGGACGTCGCCTCCGAGTCCTCGATGAAGTCGCCGAGCGGGGCCTCCTCATCGGTGCCGACCGGCATGTCCAGGCTGACCGGATCCCGGCTGTGGTCGAGCAGATCGGCAATCTTCGCGACCGGGATGCCCGACTCCTCCGACAGCTCGTCGTCGGTGGCCTCCCTGCCGAGCTGCTGATGGAGTTCCCGCTTGATCCGGGCCAGCTTGTTCACCTGCTCGACCAGGTGCACGGGCAGCCGGATGGTTCGGGACTGGTCCGCCATGCCGCGGGTGATGGCCTGCCGGATCCACCACGTCGCATACGTGGAGAACTTGAAACCCTTCGCGTAGTCGAACTTCTCCATCGCGCGGATCAGGCCGAGGTTGCCCTCCTGGATCAGGTCGAGCAGCGGCATGCCGCGGCCGGTGTACCGCTTCGCCAGCGAGACGACCAGCCGCAGGTTCGCCTCAAGCAGATGGCTGCGGGCCCGCTCCCCGTCCCGGACGATGCTGGCCAGGTCCCGCTTCTTCGCCGCCGTCAGCCGCTTGCCCGTGTTGAGCACGTGCGCCGCGTACAGTCCCGCCTCGATCCGCTTCGCCAGCTCGACCTCGTCCGCTGCGGTCAGCAACGCGGTGCGTCCGATCCCGTTCAGGTAGACGCGGACCAGGTCCGCGGCCGGGGACTGGGCGTCCAGATCCTCGGGGGTCGGGCGCGCTCGGCGGGTGGTGGGGCTCGTCATGACCTGCCTCCTCATCGGTGGTCTCTCACGATGTTCAACGCCCCACCGGCAGGCAAAGTTCCCGAGCGGTCCCGGTCACATCGGCGCTGACCTGCGTATTTCCCGCCTCGCGCCTGAGAAGTAGCTGAGAAGAACGGCGACCGGGAACGGTGCGTCAGGCGGGGAGCACCAGACCGTGCCGCACCAGGCCGTGCAGCAGCGCGACGGCGGCGTCCGCCAGCGGTTCCGCGGGCTCGTCGTGTGCCGCGGCGAGCAGATCCACCAGTTCGCCCAACGCCAACCCGTCCCCGCGCATTCCGCCGAGCAGCGCCGCGGCCAGGTCGTCCACCTCGTGCTGCCACGCGGGGCCGTCCCCTCGATGCACCCGCGCCACGACCTGCCGCCAGCCCTCCTCGCCCGGCAGGTACACCCGCTCCAGCGCCGTCGCGGGTGCCACCGCGAAGCGTTCCTCGAGCACGTCCCGCTCCCGCAGCCACGCCACCCGATCGAGATAGCCGAGCGCCTCGTCGCCCAGCGGATCGCTGTAGCCGTGCCGCAGATCCTCCGCAAGCACGTCCGACGGGGCGTCGGTCCGCCGCAGGTACACGAACCCGAATCCGATCCCCTCAACGTCGCTGTCCGCGAAGTGCGCCAGCCACGACTCGGCCTGCGCGGCCGTCGCCGGATCCCGCGGGTCCAGCCCGGCGTCCCGCATCCAGGTGCCGACGTACAGCGCCGGGTCGGCGACGTCGCGCTGCACGATCCAGGCGTCCACGCCGTGCGCGGGCAGCCACGACGCCACCCGGGACCGCCAGTCCTGGCCTGCCACGTGCACCCACGACGCGAGCATCGCCGCGGTCCCGCCCGGGTTCAGGTGCTCGCTCGCCCGCGAGATCATCAGCTCGCTCGCCCCGTCCAGGTCCAACCCCGAATCCCGGTAGGTGTGCTCGACCCTGGCCCGCCCCACCACGAACGGCGGATTCGCCACCACCCGATCGAAGGCGCGGCCGGCGACCGGCTCGAACCATGATCCCGGCAGCAACTCCGCCTGGACCCCATTGAGCGCGAACGTCGCGGCCGCCAGGTCGAGGGCCCGCACATTGATGTCGGTCGCCGTCACCGAACCGGCGTACTCGGCGGCGTGCAGCGCCTGGATCCCGCAGCCGGTGCCGACGTCGAGCACCGACCCCGTCGCCGCCGTCGGGGTGCCGCGCAGCAGCGACAGTGACGCGTGCCCGACCCCGAGCACGTGATCCGGCGCCGTCGTGCGTGGCCGCATGCTCCCGTCCAGGTCGGCGAGCACCCAGCGGTTGCCGTGGCCGAGGTCCATCGGCCGCAGGTCCAACGCGGCCCGGACCAGGTCGCCGTCCCGTTCGAGCAGCCCCGCGGCGACCGCATGGTCGAGATCGACGGGCGCGAGCACCGCCGCGACCTCGGCCGCGGCGCAGTCATCGCCGAGCAGGAACAGTCGAGTCAGTACGCCAAGCTCGCCCGCATCCCGGGTGGCGCGGCGGACCGGCACCGGCTCGTACCGGCTGAGCGCGGCATGCGCGTCCGCCCCCAGTGCATCGAGCAGGGCGTCGGCGGTGTAGTCGGTGCGGTGCAGGGCCTCGCGCAGCGGGCCGCACAGGGAGAGGAGGTCGCGGTTCACGCGGCCATTCTCCCAGTCACTCTCACCCCTCGATGGTGCGGTGGGGTGCCGACTCGATCGCCGGGCCCGGCGTCGGCCGGTGGTCGAACCGGCGCGGCTCGTCGGCGCGCCGCGGCGGGCGATCGTTCGCCATCAGGACCGCGATCCACGGCAGCGGGATCGACGCGCCGATGATCAGCAGGCTGATCCACCCGTTGCCCCACGCGCTGTACGCGATTGCCGCCAGCACCAGCGCCGGGATCCGGATCCCCATCATGATCGTGTACTTGCGGATCCGGGCCCGCTGCTGCTCGTCGAACGACGTCGCCGCGTCGGTGATCAGGATCGGATTGCGCGAACTCTCGTCGCCCTCGGCGGGTGGGAGGTTGTCCGAACTCGAAGGCATGGCTCCAGCGTCCCACTCCGCGGGCCGAGATGCACCACCGGGGTTCGGGTGCATCCTCGCCGACCTTCGCCGAATGCGTCATCATGGACCGGTGAGCACTGTGACCAAGGAACGTCCCGACACCACGACCGACGAGTCCACCGATGACGACGTCCCCAAGTACTTCCACTACGTCAAGAAGAACAAGATCGCCGAGAGCGCCGTCATGGGCACCCATGTCGTCGCGCTCTGCGGTGAGGTGTTCCCCGTGACGAAGTCCGCGAAGCCGGGATCGCCGGTGTGCCCCGACTGCAAGAAGATCTACGACGGGCTCCGGCCGGGGGAGTAAACCCCGGCGGGCCACCGAAGCGGGGCGCGGGAGGCGACCGGTGGGCGTCATCGATGCGGACATGCGCGGAATCGTCGAGTCGGCGATGCTGTCGTTCGTCGCGACGGTGTCCCCGGACGGCGCCCCGAACCTGTCCCCGAAGGGGTCGGTCCGGGTGTACGACGACGACCACCTGGCGTTCATGGACATCGCCTCCCCGCACACGATGGCCAATCTGCGCCGGGATCCGCGGGTCGAGGTCAACGCCGTCGACGTATTCAAACGCCGGGGCTACCGATTCGCGGGCGAGGCCGCGATCGTCGCACCCGGCCATCCCGTGTACGAGTGGCTGCACGACTGGCTCCTCGCGCTGAACGGACCCGGGTACCCGGCCAACGAGGCGGCCCTGATCACCGTGCGCCGCGCGGCCCCGATCCGGTCGCCCGCCTACACCTGGGGCGGTGCCCGTGAATCCGACCTCGTCGCCTCGTTCGGGCGACGCTACGTGGAGGCAGCAGGGCTCGGCCCGCTCGCGGCCGATCCCACGCCCGACGGCGCCGACCACCGGGGCAGTGCGCCGCGGACGATGCGCGCGGCGTTCATCCGGCACCGCGGGGGAGTCGAGCGGATCGAGGTCGGGCAGCTGCCGGTCCCACGGCCAGGCGGTACCGAGGTGCTGGTCCGACTGACGGCCACCGCGGTCAACCATGTCGACCTGTTCGTCAGGTCCGGTGCCTACCGGACCCCGATCCCGCTGCCGTTCGTCATCGGCCGCGACCTGGTCGGGACCGTCGTCGAGGCGGGAGCGGGCGTCACCGAGCACCGCGTCGGGGACCGGGTCTGGTGCAACAGCCTCGGCTACGGGGGCAGGCAGGGGACGTTCTCGGAGTATGTGTCGGTGCAGGCCGACCGGCTGTACCGGCTTCCCGACCGGGTCGACCCGCTGGCCGCGGCGCCCGTGCTGCATGCCGGGGCCACCGCGCACCTGGGGCTGCTGCGCACGGCGCGGGTCCAGCCGGGGGAGACGGTCCTGGTCGGGCACGCCAGCGGCGCGGTCGGCAGCGCGGCGGTGCAGGTGGCCGCCGCGGTCGGCGCCCGAGTGCTGGCCACCGCGGCGGTCGGCGACGCCGAGTGGTGCCGGGCCTGCGGGGCGGAGACGGTGATCGATCAGCACACGGAGGGCGCGGTGGACCGGATCAGGGCCGCCGCCCCGGACGGAGTCGACGTGTGGTGGGACACCAGCGGCGAGTACGACCTTGGCGCATGGCTTCCCCTACTCCGGCATGGTGGCCGGATCGTGGTCGCTGCAGGCCTCGATGCCGCACCGGTGCTGCCGGTCGGGCCGTTGTACACCGCCGACGCGGCCGTGTGTGGCTTCGCGATCAGCAACGCGTCCGTCGACGACCTCGCCGCGGCCGCACGGACCGTCAACGGTCTACTGCCGGGCCGCCTCCGGGGACGGGTCGGGGCCACCTACCGCCTTGAGGACGCGGCCGCCGCGCACCGCGCGCTCGAGTCAGGGGCGGCGCGCGGACGGATCCTGGTCGTGCCCTGAGCCGAGCTCCCGCCGCCGGTCACTCCCGGGGCAGCGGGCAGGCATCCGGGTGGTCCTCGGGATCCGGTTCCTCGTGCTTGCCGCGGGCGGTCCCGACGGCGCGGATCGGCGTGGTCGTCAGTCGGCGGGTCAGGCTCGTCACCGGCCCACCCGCGTCGGCCGCTGCCTGCGCGGCCAGCCACTCCCGCACCTGCTCGATCCGGGTCGCGCGCGCGGGCCAAAACTCCTGGATCGTCGCGTTGAACTGGGCGCCAAGCACCACCGCGAACCCGAGGAAGAACGTGAACAGCAGGAAGGCGATCGGGGCGGCGAGCGCACCGTAGGTGTACCCGGTGCCCGTCACCCAGGTGAGGTAGCGACGCAGCACCACGCTCGCGGCCATGAAGAACACCCCCGCGAGCAGCGACCCGCCGAGCAGCCGATGCCACGGCAACGTCTTCGGCAACGCCACCTTGTACAGCGTGGTCAGCCCGGCGATCAGCAGCAGGCCCACCGCCGGGTAGTAGAAGCTGTCGACCAGGCTGGACCCGACGTCGTACCAGGATTCGGGCAGCACCTGACCGATCAACGTCGGGCCCAGCGCCACCAGCGGCAGCACGAACACCGCCACCACCAGGAACATCACGTAGAGCAGCAGGGCGAAGATCCGCTGCCACACCGGGTGCCGGGCATCCTTCTGCCCGTGCGCCTCGACGATCGAGTCGACGAACGTGGAGATCGCCGACGAGCCGGCCCACAGCGACAGCAGGAAGCCGGCCGAGATGATCTCCGGCCGACCGCGCCCGAGCACATCCGACACGGTGGGGGAGATCAACTGGTCGACGACGTTCTCGCTGAACGCGGTGTGGCTGAACGTGATGATCTTCGACTCGATGATCCGCTGGATGTCCGGGCCGAACCAGCCGCCGACGTAGCCGATGCTGCCGAGCAGCCCCAGCAGCAGCGGCGGCAGCGACAGGGTCTGCCAGAACGCGGCCGTCGCGGCCTTCCCGAAGATCGAATCCCCCCACGCCTTGACCGCGGTCCGGGAGATCACCTGCCAGGTCTTTCGCAGCGGATGCCGGTCCGGCCTCGGGTCCGCGTGATGCGTCGGTAGGTCGGTCGGCGCCGCGGGACCCCCACCAGGGTGCTGGTCGCCGATCGGTTCGCTCATGATGTGTCCAGCATCCCTGACGACCGGGTCCCGGGCCGCACCGGTGGTGGTCGTGTCGGACACTTCCCGGTCGGTCGCTGTCGGCGCCGCGACACCTTTGGTGGTGTGCGCCATTGGATGCGGAGAACGTCGGCGGTCGGGGTTAGGCTCGTCCGGCAGTCCTCACGGTCGAGATCGACCCGCAGTCGAGAAGGAGCGGACGCGACAGTGCTTTCGGGTAATTCAGTGCTCACAGGTGACACCGAAACACCGGCCCCCGCGCCCACCTCGACGCTCCGCGCCTGGCAGCGGCGCGCCCTGACGAAGTACCTGGCGACGACGCCGCGGGACTTCCTCGCGGTCGCGACACCGGGCGCCGGTAAGACGACGTTCGCCCTCCGGGTTGCCGCCGAATTGCTCGGTGACCGTACCGTCGACCAGATCACCGTCGTCGCGCCAACCGAACACCTCAAGCACCAGTGGGCGGAATCCGCGGCCCGCGTGGGCATCGCGCTCGACGCGAACTTCTCCAACTCGACCGGTCAGACCTCCGCCGACTATCACGGCGTCGTCGTCACCTATGCGCAGGTCGCGTCGCATCCGACGAAGCACCGGGTGCGGACCGAGAACCGGCGCACCCTGGTGATCCTCGACGAGATCCACCACGGCGGCGACGCGAAGAGCTGG
Source organism: Rhodococcus sp. NPDC058532 (assembly GCF_042719255.1). Taxonomy (NCBI): domain Bacteria; kingdom Bacillati; phylum Actinomycetota; class Actinomycetes; order Mycobacteriales; family Nocardiaceae; genus Rhodococcus; species Rhodococcus sp. NPDC058532. Next base: position 16,819 of record NZ_JBHXNU010000014.1, on the reverse strand, counting down.
GGCGACGCGATCCGGGAGGCGTACGAGCCGGCAACGCGTCGGCTCGCCCTCACCGGCACCCCGTTCCGCAGCGACGACTCCGCGATCCCGTTCGTCCAATACGAGCCGGACCGCGAGGGCCTGATGCGGTCGAAGGCCGACCACGCGTACGGCTACTCCGACGCCCTCGCCGACGGCGTCGTCCGCCCGGTCGTGTTCCTCGCCTACTCCGGTGAGGCCCGCTGGCGCAACAATGCGGGCGAGGAGTTCGCCGCCCGGCTCGGGGAACCGCTGTCCGCCGAACAGACCGCCCGGGCCTGGCGAACCGCGCTGGACCCGGCAGGTGACTGGATTCCCGCGGTCCTCACCGCGGCGAACACGCGCCTGCAGCAGCTGCGGTCCGGCGGCATGCCCGACGCGGGCGGCCTGGTGATCGCGACCGACCAGACCGTCGCCCGCGCATACGCGAAGATCCTCGAGGCCCTCACCGGGCAGGCGCCGACCGTCGTCCTCTCCGACGACCCCACCGCCTCGAAGCGGATCGCCGAGTTCAGCGGCAATACCGAACCGTGGATGGTCGCGGTGCGGATGGTGTCCGAGGGCGTCGACGTGCCGCGGCTGGCGGTCGGGGTGTACGCGACCAGCGCGTCGACCCCGCTGTTCTTCGCGCAGGCCATCGGCCGGTTCGTGCGCTCCCGGCGGAAGGGGGAGACGGCCAGCGTCTTCGTCCCGTCGGTGCCCGTCCTGCTCGACCTGGCCAGCCAGCTCGAGGTGCAACGCGACCACGTCCTCGGCAAACCGCACCGCGAGAAGGACGGCCTCGACGACGACCTGATCACCGACGCGAACAAGCAGAAGGACGAGCTCGGGGAGGAGGAGAAGGCGTTCACCTCCCTCGGCGCCGATGCCGAACTCGACCAGGTCATCTACGACGGCTCCTCGTTCGGCACCGCGACCTTCGCGGGCAGCGACGAGGAGGCCGACTATCTGGGGCTCCCGGGTCTGCTCGACGCCGAGCAGATGCGGGCACTGCTCCGCGAGCGGCAGGCCAGCCAGCTGGACAAGAAACCCGCCGAACCGGCCGCCCCGGTCCCGCCGCCCGCGGTGACCGACCGGGTGGGGTCCGCGGCGAAGCTGGCGGAGCTGCGCAAGGAACTCAACAGCCTCGTCGCGATGACCCATCACCGCACCGGCAAACCGCACGGCTGGATCCACGGCGAACTGCGCCGCGTGTGCGGCGGGCCGCCGACGGCCATTGCGACCGTCGAGCAACTCACCGACCGCATCGCCACCCTCCGGCGGTGGTGAATTGCACCGCCCGCGGTGGTGGTGAATTGCACCGCCCGCGGTGGTGGTGACGTGCACCGCCCGCTGTGGTGGTGACCGCACGCCGAAGGGCCCGCATCCGGTGGATGCGGGCCCTTCGGTGTCGAATGGGGGTCTGAGGGTCAGGCCGCCCGGTTCTGACGGCCTAGATCGCTGCTTCGTCGATGGCGCCGGTGACGATGGTGGCGTTCATCGCGCGGAGTCGATCCTCGTGCTCGTTGGCGTGATGCTGGCAGAAGAGGAGCTCTCCACCAGAGGCGAGCACCGCGCGGACGCGGGCTCCGGCACCACACCGGTCGCACCGGTCGGCTGCGGTCAACGGGGGGCTGGTCAGGGTTCCGGGCATGACTCCTCCGTACTGGCTCCCGGTGCGACCCGGGACCTTGGGGGCTGGTCCGCCGCGTCGGGTGACGCGGTGGCATCACTCTGTCAGACGTTCGGCGTTCGTTCGATGTTCCCGACGGTGTTTCTTTGTGGTTTCACTAACAGCAGACACCGGTCGGGCGGTGACACAGGTCACGGACCGCCTCGGGGATAAGGTTCGTTCCGTGACCGATCCGACCCTCGTGCACATGTGCACCGCCGACGACTGGGCGCGATGCCGGGACAGCGGGCGACGCATCCCGGACAGCGTCGGCTCCGACGGGTTCGTGCACCTGTCCACCACCGAACAGGTGCAGCTGCCCGCGAACCGTCTGTTCCTCGGCCGCGACGACATCGTGCTGCTGTACCTCGACGCGGCCCGGCTCGGCGCCGAGCTGCGGTGGGAGCCGGGCGTGCCGACCGACCCGGCGTCGATGCGGTTTCCGCACCTGTACGGCCCCCTGCCCGCCGCCGCCGTTACCGCGGTCGTGCCCTACTTGCCCGGGCCGGACGGGATGTTTCCTGCTGCCGACCGCACGCCGCGACCGGGACACCGCGACCTGCGCACCTGACCGCGCCCGCGGCGCTACCGTTGAGTCATGAACGTGGAAGTGACCCCGCTGCCCGGGATCGGGATCCGCAAGGACTTCGAGCTCGCCACGGGTCGGCGCGTCGGTGTGGTGACGCTGCGCGACGGCGGCACCGACCTGATCGTCTCGAAGAAGGACGACCCCGACTCCTGCCAGGCCTCGGTGCGGCTGACCGAGGACGAGGCCGCGGTGCTGGCGAATCTGCTCGGGGCGCCGCAGCTCGTGTCGCAGCTGACCGAGGAGCACCGCGACCTCCCCGGGATCACGACCCGGCAGCTGCCGATCAGCGAGGAATCGCCGTTCGACGGGCGCACCCTCGGCGAGACCGGGATGCGCACCCGCACCGGCGTGTCGGTGGTGGCGGTGATGCGCGCAGGGCAGGTGTATCCGTCGCCGAACCCGGACTTCAACCTCACCGAGGGTGACCTCCTCGTCGCCGTCGGCACCACCGACGGACTGGACGCCGCGGCCAAGATCCTGCACCACGGATGATCCGTGGATAACACCGCGCTCGCGCTGGTCGAGCTGGGTGCGGTCTTCTTCGCGCTGGGCGTCCTCGGGCGGCTGGCCGGCCGAATCGGGATGTCCCCGGTCCCGCTGTACCTGATCGGCGGGCTGTGTTTCGGCAACGGCGGGTTCATCTCCCTCGGCGACATCGGGGAGTTCGGGCACCTGGCGAGCGAGATCGGGGTGGTGCTGCTGTTGCTGCTGCTCGGCCTCGAGTACACGGCGTCGGAGCTCGTCACCGGTCTGCGGAAGTCGTGGATGGCCGGTGTCGTCGACCTCGTCCTGAACTGCACGCCGGGTGTCGTCGTCGCCCTGCTGCTCGGCTGGGGTCCGATCGGCGCGCTGGTGATGGCGGGCGTCACCTACATCTCGTCGTCGGGGATCGTGGCGAAGGTCCTCACCGACCTCGGCAGGCTCGGCAATCGGGAAACCCCGGTGGTGCTGTCGATCCTGGTGTTCGAGGACCTGACGATGGCGGTCTACCTGCCGATCCTCACCGCAACCCTGGCCGGGGTTGGGCTGCTCGGCGGTGTCAAGGCGATGGGGATCGCCCTGCTGGTGCTCGCGGTGGTGCTGCTCGTCGCGCTGCGGCACGGCCACGTGGTGTCGAAGATCGTGGATGCCAAGGACCGCGAGGTCTTCCTGCTCAAGCTGCTCGGGGCTGCGCTGCTGGTGGCCGGGATCGCGTCCGCGCTGCAGGTGTCCGCCGCGGTCGGCGCGTTCCTGCTCGGCATCGCGATCTCCGGGTCGACGGCGCGCAACGCCGCGCAGGTGCTGGAGCCGCTGCGGGACCTGTTCGCCGCGATGTTCTTCGTGGTGTTCGGGCTGAACACCGATCCGTCCACGGTCCCGCCGGTCCTCGGCTGGGCGGTCGTCCTCGCTGTCGTCACCACCGCGACGAAGGTGCTCACCGGAATCTGGGCGAGCCGCAGGCAGGGGGTGGCCCGGATGGGCCAGGCGCGGGCCGGTGCCGCCCTCGTCGCGCGCGGTGAGTTCTCGATCGTGATCGCGGGTCTCGCCGTGTCCGCGGGCGCCGTCGAGGGCGAACTCGCCGCCCTCGCGACCGCGTACGTGCTGCTGATGGCGATCCTGGGGCCGGTCGCCGCGCGGGTCGTCGAACCCGTCGCGCGGCTGCTGGTGCCCCGGCTGCGCGAACGGCCGTCGGCGGGGGAGCCGACGGCCGTCACCGACGAAATCTAGTCGAGGTAGTCGCGCAGCACCTGCGAGCGCGACGGGTGCCGCAGCTTCGACATCGTCTTCGACTCGATCTGCCGGATCCGCTCACGGGTGACGCCGTAGACCTGACCGATCTCGTCGAGCGTCCTCGGCTGCCCGTCGGTCAGGCCGAAGCGCAGTCGCACGACGCCCGCCTCACGCTCGGACAGCGTGTCCAGGACCGACTGCAGCTGATCCTGCAGCAGCGTGAACGACACCGCGTCGACCGCGACGACGGCCTCGGAGTCCTCGATGAAGTCGCCGAGCTGGCTGTCGCCCTCGTCGCCGATGGTCTGGTCCAGCGAGATGGGCTCACGCGCGTACTGCTGGATCTCCAGCACCTTCTCCGGCGTGATGTCCATTTCCTTCGCGAGCTCCTCCGGGGTGGGCTCGCGGCCCAGGTCCTGCAGCAGCTCGCGCTGGATCCGCCCCAGCTTGTTGATGACCTCGACCATGTGGACGGGGATGCGGATGGTGCGGGCCTGGTCGGCCATCGCGCGGGTGATCGCCTGCCGGATCCACCAGGTGGCGTACGTGGAGAACTTGTAGCCCTTGGTGTAGTCGAACTTCTCGACCGCGCGGATCAGACCGAGGTTGCCCTCCTGGATCAGGTCGAGGAACGCCATCCCGCGGCCCGTGTACCGCTTCGCGAGCGAGACGACCAGTCGCAGGTTGGCCTCGAGCAGGTGGTTCTTGGCGCGGTTGCCGTCGCGGCAGATCCAGTTCATGTCGCGGCGCTGCGCGGCGGGGAGCTTCTCGCCCTTCTCGGCGTGCTCGGCCATCAGCTGCGTTGCGTACAGGCCGGCCTCGATGCGCTTGGCGAGCTCGACCTCCTCCTCGGCGTTGAGGAGGGCGACCTTGCCGATCTGCTTGAGGTACGCGCGCACCGAATCGGCGGACGCGGTCAGCTCGGCGTCCTTGCGGGCCTGCCGGAGCGCCTCGGACTCCTCCTCGTCCCACACGAAGTCGCCGGACGCCTTGTCCTTCTCGGACGGCTCCTCGGTGGTCTCGTCGTCCTCGACGGTGATGTCCTCGACGACCTCCTCGGTCAGCTCGCCCTGGGGGCCCTCGAGCTCGAGGTCGCCGTCGTCGTGGCCCTCGTCCGCCGCGTTCGGGTCGCCCGCCTTCTTGGTGGCGGCCTTCTTCGCCGCGGCCTTCTTGGCGGGGGCCTTCTTTGCTGCGGCCTTCTTGGCGGGGGCCTTCTTGGCGGGGGCCTTCTTCGCGGGGGCCTTCTTCGCGGCCGCCTTCTTCGCGGGAGCGGTACCGGTGACCTCCGCTTCGGTCGCGGAGTCGGAGGTCGGACTGGTTTCGGTGGCGGCCACGTACGCCCTTTCGTGACGGAGTCGTGCGGCGTCACGCCAGAGGATTTCCGGCGGAGAGGTCAGTTGATGTCGGCCGGCTTGGACGTCGGCCTCACCATTGTAACTATCCTCCGGGAGGGTTACGCCCCGATGCTGGTTGCCGCGGTCAGCGCCGCACCGACGATACCCGCCGTGTTCAGCAGCGATGCCGCGACGACGGGGGTGTCGTTGGTCAGGTGCGGGATCCACTTCTCGCCCTTGCGGCTGATGCCGCCGCCCGCGATGAACAGGTCGGGCCACAGCAGCGCTTCGTACCGGACGAGGACCCGGGAGACCTCCTTCGCCCACTCCTTGTACGACAGGTCCCGAAGCTCCTTGACCGCGGACGACGCGCGGTGCTCGGCCTCCTTCCCGTCCACCTCCATGTGTCCGAACTCGGTGTTCGGCAGCAGCACGCCGTGGTTGAGAATCGCGGACCCGATCCCGGTACCGAACGTGAGCAGCACGACCACGCCGTCGACGTCCCGGCCCGCCCCGTAGCGGTCCTCGGCGATGCCCGCCGCGTCGGCGTCGTTGAGGACCGCGACCGGCGCCCCGCCGAGGGCCGCGGTGAACAGGGCGCGGGCATCGGTGCCGATCCACGCGTGGTCGATGTTCGCCGCGGTGCGGCAGATGCCGTTGGTGACGACGGCGGGGAGCGTGATCCCGACCGGTCCGGTCCACCCGGCGCGGGCGACGATCTCCGCGACCGTCGCGGCGACCGCCGTCGGGGTCGCGGGGTGCGGGGTGAGGATCTTGATCCGGTCGCCGATCAGGTCGCCGGTGTCCAGGTCGACCACACCGCCCTTGATGCCGCTGCCTCCGACATCGACGCCGAAGCCACGGATCGTCTGCTGCGTCGCATCCGTCATGGCGGCAACGATAGTGGCTGTGGTTGCGCCGTGACGGGAACCGGTGAGGCACCATGGGGTGTGCCGTTTTTCGAGGATCACCCCGCCGCCCGCCGCCCCGTCGACAGCGGGGCGGGCGCGGCGCCCGACGGCCCGGCGGCACTGCGCGCCGTCGCGGTCCGGGTCGCCGTGGCCGCCGCAGCCCATGTCGCCGCGCGGCGACCCGAGGTGTTCGCGGCGGTCGGCCACGCCGCGGTCCCCGGCGCCGACGCCGTTGCGGCGAAGAGCACCCCCACCGACCCGGTGACGGTGGTGGACACCGAGACCGAGGACCTGATCCGGGCGCAACTCGCCGAACTCCGCCCCGGCGACGCCGTGCTGGGCGAGGAGGGTGGCCGGGACGGCGGCCCGGACGGGGTTCGGTGGGTCGTCGACCCCATCGACGGAACGGTGAACTTCCTGTACGGGATCCCGGCGTTCGCGATCTCGGTTGCGGCCCAGATCGACGGGGTCTCGGTCGCAGGCGCGGTCGTGGACGTCGCCTCGGGCGCGGTCTACTCCGCCGCGCGCGGGCAGGGTGCGACGCTGCATGAGGCGCACGGCGCGGTGCACACGCTGCGCTGCACCGAGGCGACGGAGGTGTCGATGTCGTTGTTGGCCACCGGATTCGGGTACGTGGCGCAGCGCAGGCGGCGGCAGGGCGAGCTGGTCGCCGCGCTGCTGCCCCGGGTGCGCGACATCCGCCGCATCGGGTCCGCCGCGCTGGACCTGTGCATGGTCGCTGCCGGCCGGGTCGACGCCCACTACGAGCACGGGCTCAGCCCATGGGACTGGGCGGCCGGGTCGCTGGTCGCGGAGGAGGCAGGCGCGGTCGTTCGGCTGCCGTCGGCGGAGTCCACCAGCGACGAGGGCGCGATCACGGTGGCCGCCGCGCCGGGGGTCGCCGGTGCCCTCGACGAGCTGTTCGCGGAGGTGGGGGCGCTCGACCCGATTCCGGTGTGAGCGCGCCCCGCCCTCCGTGTCGGGGGCGTGCGGTCAGCAGTGAACGGTGCGGGCGGCCTTGAGCAGGTCGATGTCCACCGCGCCCGCACCGTCGGGGGCGGTGGTCTTGAGTGCGGAGAGCACCTCTTCGGCGTCGGTATTGGGCTGCAGGTTGCGGAAGTAGGTGCCGAGGGCGAGGTCGACGATGTCGTCGGTGCGGCCGTCCTGGATCAGTTCCGCGCACGGCATCGCGAGCCACAGCGAGCTGGCCGCGGCGAGGCCGCTCGTCCCGAACCGGATCTGGCCCTGGCACTGCATGTTCTGGTCGACGTACACCGGGTCGTTGCCGGACTGGATGTCCGGGGCCGCGGCGAAGCCGTAGTCGCTCAGCTGGGACGCGACGTCGGCGGCCTGACCGCGCTCACCGTTCGCGTTGAACACGCGGACCCGGGTGGCGGACAGCGGGGCCGGTTCGACGTCGAGGAGAGTGGACGCCGGGACCTGGTCGCCGAGCGGCTGCGGTGCAGGCGCGTCCGGGTCGACCGGGCCGGACACGGACGGCGGGTTGCAGACCACCGGGGCGGACAGCTCGGTCGGCTTGGTGAGGATCCGGAACCACAACAGCGCGCCGAGCACCGCGAGTACCGCGATCAGCGCGATCACCGGCAGGGCCCGTCGGTACGGATAGGGCTTGCCGTTCGGGCCGGTGGAACTGCCCTCGGTGATCAGTGAAACCACGTTGCGTCCTGACCTCTCGCTGTTCGGGTGCTGCTGCGTGCGCACAGCGTAGTGAAGGGTCGGGTCGCGTCGCGACACCGGAGGCGGCGCGGCGTGCGTGCCGGGTCGGTCGGTGCCCGCCGGGGCTGCGGTGTGACGGACATCGTCCCGGTCCGGAATGCCCAGGCGGATCGAGGTGTTTGTGTCGTGTGCCGGACGGTTTTCGGGCCACGGCGAAATGGACCGCGACATTTCCGCCGAGTTCGGCTATTGTCTGGCCGCCTGATCGTGACAGGACGGTGGTCGCGGAAGTGTGCAGATTTGAGAAGAATGTGAGTCGAATCATATTTTCTCTTGCTAACTTCCGGGCACATTTCGTCGTCCTGATGCGTTGTGCAGCGAGGCTGCGACAGGTGGCACGCCCACCGGGCGTGGGGACGGGGACAGATGACGAGAGAGGACGAGGGGAAGACGAGATGGCAACCGACTACGACGCACCGAGGCGTTCGGAATCCGATGAGGTGTCGGAGGACTCGCTGGAGGAGTTGAAGGCGCGGCGAAACGAGGCCCAGTCCGCGGTCGTCGACGTCGACGAGTCGGATACGGCGGAGTCCTTCGAACTGCCGGGTGCCGACCTGTCCGGCGAGGAACTGTCGGTTCGTGTGGTGCCGAAGCAGGCGGACGAGTTCACCTGCTCCAGCTGTTTCTTGGTGCATCACAGGAGCCGACTGGCCAGCGAGGCCAACGGCGAGATGATCTGCATGGACTGCGCCGCCTGACGGTGCACCGCGACGGCCGCACGTCCCGCTCTCGGCCCGGCCCGATGGGGTCGGCCCGCGGTGACGCGCGAGCCCGGACCGCGCGCTGACCCCGCACCCGAACGAGCAACGCCCGCGTCCCACCCGAGCACTCGGGGTGGGACGCGGGCGTTCGTCGTCCGGGTGCGGGGGTGCTACGCGGCCCCGGTGTTCCAGCCAAGCGCCGCCGCCAGCTCGTGCGGCCGGCGGGTGCTGACCAGCCAGTACGGGGTCGGGTCGTCCGGATCGTCGAGGACGATCAGCAGCATGGTCTTGATCCAGGTCCGGTTCTGCACGAACGCGGCGGGATCGAGCTGGCGGCCCAGCGCGGCCGACTTCGCCGACGGGGGCACCACGGCGACCCGGGCGATCACGTCGACCGGCAGGTGCGCGCGCCCGACCCGCAGCTCACCCGCGTCGCCGTGCGCACCCGCGACGACGTCGACCCGCATCCGGCTCAGCCACAGCAGGCCCCACACCGGGAACGGAAGCAGCAGCGCGTACGGCAGCCACGCCGGGATGCCCGGTTGGGCCATGTTCACCTCGGCGGCAAGCAGCCCGGCGACCGCGAGCCCCGCGACCCACCACCACGGTGGGACCCAGAGTCGCTCCGAGTAGCTCGAGCGGTCGGTGGCCGGGGTCGGGCCGGACGTCGGTTGGGGGTTCCCAGGTTGGGGGTTCGCAGGCACGCATCCAGAGTAGTCTCGGTGCACGTGAGCGATCTTCCTGCCATCGAGCTGCTACGCCTCGATCCCGAGCTACCACTCCCGCGACGTGCGCACGACGGCGACGCGGGCGTCGACCTCTGCTCGTCCGTCGACGTCACCCTCGCACCCGGTGAGCGTGCCCTGGTGGGCACCGGGATCGCCGTCGCGCTGCCGATCGGGACCGTGGGGCTGATCCATCCGCGGTCCGGCCTCGCGGCCAGGTCCGGGCTGTCCGTGGTGAATACCCCCGGCACCGTGGACGCCGGGTACCGCGGGGAGATCAAGGTGTGCCTGATCAATCACGACATCCACACCCCGATCGACATCCGGCGCGGCGACCGGATCGCGCAACTGCTGGTGCAGCGCGTCGAACTGGTGACGTTCGTGGAGGTTGACGCGCTCGACGACACCAGCCGGGGCACCGGCGGCCACGGTTCCAGCGGTGGCCACGCGCTGCTGCACGCGGCTGCCGAACCGGTCAGGGAGGAGGCACGATGATGTTCGGGCGGAAGAAGAAGGACGTCGAGGCTGCCGAGGGCAACCCGTCCGTGCGGGGCCGGGCGGACGTGGACGACGTCAGCGCCACCGAGATCACCGACGAGTTCCCGGCCCTCGGGACCGAGGAGCGTGGACCGTACGACGTCCTCGACCTGGACGGCGACCCCGCCGAGGGGCGACTCGACCTCGGTTCGGTGCTGGTGCCGGTGCCGGAGGGCGGGCAGATCCAGGTCGAGATGGCCCCCGACGGCACACCGCAGGCGGTGCACCTGGTGACGCAGCACGGCCGGATCACGGTCGCCGCGTACGCCGCGCCGAAGTCGCCGGGGCAATGGCGTGAGGTGACCGCCGACCTCACCGAGTCGCTGCGGACCGACAACGCGCAGGTCACCGTGCAGGGCGGCCCGTGGGGGCGGGAGATCCACGCGATCACCCCGAATGCGGACCTGCGGTTCATCGGCATCGACGGCTACCGCTGGATGATCCGCTGTGTCGCGGCCGGGCCGACCGGCTCCGCCGGGTCGGACTCCCCGCTCGCCGGGGTGGCCCGCGAGGTGCTGCGCGAAACGGTGGTGCGGCGGGGCGACGAGCCCCATCCGGTGCGGACCCCGCTGCCGGTGGTCCTCCCGCAGGCACTGGCCGACCAGCTCGTCGCCGCGCAGCAGCAGCAGGTCCTGGCGCAGCAACAGGCGCAGGCTCAGCAGGAGCAGGCCCAGCAGCAGGCGCTCGCCGCGCAACAGCAGGCGGCAACGGCGGCGGCCCTGGCGCAGCAGGAGCGGGATCGGACCCCTCCGGAGCAGCGTCCCGGCGGCTCCGGCTCCGCGATGCAGCAGATCGAGCGCAACTGAGTCGAGGCAGGCGGTGGTCTACACCGTCTGCGGCTGACTCGGCTGCCGTGCGAGTGCCGCCAGGCAACCGCGTCCGAGCGCGGCAGGGTCGGCGCCGACGTCGTCGAGGGTGACGGTCTCGAGCGCGGCGTGCGGGAGCACCCCGACCCACTGCCGTGCCACGGCGATCGGATGCACGGCGTCGTCGACGGCCGCGCAGATGCCGACGGGGACGGGTGTCCCGGCGAGCCGGTCCTCGGTGAGCGCGTCGTACCGGGCCGCCTCGTCGAGGGCACGCGGCAGGTGCGGCCACTGGGATCGCCACGAGCGGGCGAGTTCGATGCCGAGCCAGCCTGGGGAGCTGGCGACCATCTCCTCGATGACGGCCTCGAGCCCGTCGGCGCGCAGTCGCTGCGCGGTGAACGCGGCGCTCGCCGCGGCGGGGGCGTCGCGGGGGTCGCCGGTCCACGCGGGCAGCGCGGCGAGGACCCCCGCCGCGCTGCCCGGGTGCTGCGCCGCCCAGTCCAGCGCGACCGCGGCGCCGATCGAGATGCCTGCGGCCAGGATCCGGTGGTGCCGGGCCGCCGCGGCATTCAGCGCGTCCCAGTAGCTGTCGACCACCCGGCGCGGGTCGGGGTCGACCGCGATGACCCGGACCCCTGCCTGCGACAACGCGGCGGTGAACGCGCGGGCGGCAAAGTCGGCGTCGGACCCGGTCCCGGGGAGTGCCACGGCGACGGGCGGCAGTGTCAGCGGTGCCATGCGTCGATAGTGCACGGTGCCCGGTCGCCGATCCCAACCGGTCTGGTTGACCCGCCCGGATCAGGGTCTACAGTGGCGGACACGGAGACCACCGACGCGTGGCCGAGGGCGGCGAACGCCGACCGGGACGGCCCCGCACCCGCACCACGTTCTTGGCAAGCTCGAAGGAGCGCGCAATGGCACTCGCGGCCAACGGATACATCAGGCGACTGACCCGCCGCCTGACCGAGGACATCGACGAACTCGACGCCGAGGAGATGGCGGAGTCCTCGCAGGCATCGGGCGCCCAGTGCGCCAGCGACTGTCGGCACGGCGAGGAGGTGACGATGCAGGGCAGGCTGCGCAGCGTGGAGTCCTGTTCGAAGTCCACCAGCGCCACCGTGCAGGCGGAACTGTTCGACGGCACCGATCCGGTGACCCTGGTGTGGATCGGCCGCCGCCGGATCCCCGGGATCGAGACCGGGAAGAAGCTGCTGGTCCGGGGCAGGCTCGGGGAGCGCAACGGCCAGAAGACCATCTACAACCCGTACTACGAGCTCCTCGGCGATTCGTAGGGCCGTCCGCGCGGGGCCGACGGCGGGCGCCGGGCGGTGCAGGCAGGGGAGCCGATGTGGCACCCTCGTGGGGTGACCGACAGGCAGCAGCCCACCATCCTCGAACAGCTCGGCGGCATCAGCGGGTTGATCTACTCGACCCTGCCGATCCTGGTGTTCGTTCCCGTGAACGGCCTGTTCGGGCTGACCCCGGCCATCTGGGCCGCGCTCGGCGTCGCCGCGGCGATCCTGGTGTGGCGACTGGTGGTGCGGGGGACCGTGCAGCCGGCGATCTCCGGCTTCGTCGGTGTCGGAATCTGTGCGTTCATCGCGCACCGGACCGGGGACGCGAAGGGATACTTCCTCTTCGGCATCTACACCTCGCTGCTGTACGCGGGTGTCTTCCTGGTGTCGATCCTGGTGCGCTGGCCGCTGGTGGGCGTGGTGTGGGGATTCCTCAACGGGCACGGCAACAGTTGGCGACGGTCGCGGGTGGCGACGCGGGCCTACGACGTCGCGACCGTGGCCTGGGCCGTGGTCTTCGGCGCGCGGTACCTGGTGCAGTCCCAGTTGTACGACACCGATCACACCGGCTGGCTGGCGGTGGCCCGGATCGGGATGGGCTGGCCGTTGACCGCGCTGGTGCTGGTGGTGACCGTCTGGGCGGTGCGCCGAGCGGATCGCGCGGTGGACGCGGCCGGGTTGGACGCCGACGAACGGGACGCCGAGAGTCTGGCCGGCGGGGGAGCGGACCCCGCCGACGCCCCGCCCGCCGACCGCTAGGCGAGGCCATGAGAAAGCCCGCGCTGCGCCCCGTCGGAATTGTTGTCGAATGGTGATGTATTTCAATTCCGGCGATATGAATTCGTGATTTATTGGGCGGGTCGCGGCCCGGATTAATCGGACAATTGCCGTCGTTGTGGCGGTGCCGATGTGCATTCCCCTGCGGTGGCCGCCGCGCGCACCGCGTCCGCCGGTCAGTGGTCCAGGCCCACCGCCTCCCGCAGCTCGTCCTCGACCTCCACCGACGCGACGAACACCAGCTCGTCACCGCCCTCGATCGGGTCGTCGGGCTGCGGCGCGATCACCCGCCCGCCGCGGATGATGGTGACCAGCACCGCATCCCGAGGCAACAGCATCCGGCGCACCGGCTTGCCCGCGAGCGGGGTGTCGGCGGGCAGCGTGATCTCCACCAGGTTCGCCTGACCCTGCCGGAACGTCATCAGCCGGACCAGGTCGCCGACCGAGACGGCCTCCTCGACCAGCGACGCCAGCATCCGCGGCGTCGACACCGCAACGTCGACTCCCCACGAGTCGTCGAACAACCATTCGTTGCGCGGATCGTTGACCCGGGCCACCACCCGACTGACCGCGAACTCCGTCTTCGCGAGCAGGCTGACGACGATATTCGCCTTGTCGTCGCCGGTCGCCGCGATCACCACGTCGTACGTCTCCAGCTGCGCGGTCTCGAGCAGTCCGAGCTCGCACGCGTCCGCGTGCACCCAGTGCGCCTCCGGGATGACCTCGGGCTCGACGTGCTCGAGCTTGCGTTCGAGCAGCATCACGTGGTGGTCGCTGCGGACCAACTCGCGGGCGATCGACCGGCCGACTGCTCCGGCTCCGGCAATTGCGACTCTCATCGGTTCACTTCCGATCGGGTGGGCTGGCGGTCGGTCAGTTGTCGGCAGGCGGCGCGGTCGCGGCCAGCGCTACGGCCTCGGCGACCGTGCCCGACACCGCGGCGACGTACACCTGGTCCTCGGCCTGGATCACGGTCTTCGGGCCGGGAAGGACCCCGCTGCCGAACCGGATCAGGAACGCGACCCGCGACCCGGTGAACTCCTCTAGTTCGGTGACCCGGTGCCCGACCCAGTCCTCGTGCAGGTCGAGTTCGGCGACCGCGACGGTCCCCGATGGATCGCGCCACTTGGTGGTGTGCGACTCCTTCGTCAACTGGTGCAGGAACCGGTCCGTCGTCCACGGCACCGTCGCGACGGTCGGGATGCCGAGCCGCTCGTAGACGGCGGCGCGCTTCGCGTCATAGATCCGCGCCACCACCCGGCCGACCCCGAACGTCTCCCGCGCGACCCGCGCGGAGATGATGTTCGAATTGTCGCCGGAGGAGACCGCGGCGAACGCCTCCGCCCGTTCGATGCCCGCCTTGACGAGGACGTCGCGGTCGAAACCCATGCCGACCACCCGCTGTCCGGTGAACTCGGGGTCGAGGCGCCGGAACGACTCCGGATCCCGGTCGATGATCGCGACCTCGTGGCCGATCCGGTTCAGCCCGGCCGCGAGGGCGGATCCGACCCGGCCGCACCCCATCACGACTACGTACACCGCTCACCCTCCGCTGACTCCCCGAGGCCGTACGCGGGCCGTCGGTCGGCTCGCTGCCCGTGAACCCGAACGGTACCGGTCGGCCCGCCGTGGTGCGCACGGCCCGCCCGCTGCCGGGCCGAAACCGGACGTATCGGTGCGGATGCCGCCGGATCGAATCGGACGGCTTACGCTTTGGCGGTGTCAAAGCTCTCGACCGCTGCGAAGCGGCTGTTGGTGGGTAGGCCGTTCCGAAGCGACAAGCTGGGACACACCCTGCTGCCCAAGCGGATCGCGCTGCCGGTCTTCGCGTCCGACGCGATGTCCTCGGTCGCGTACGCGCCGGAGGAGATCTTCCTGGTGCTGTCCGTCGCCGGGATCGCCGCCTACGCGTACACGCCGTGGGTCGGGCTCGCGGTCTGCGCCGTCATGGCGGTGGTCGTCGCGAGCTACCGGCAGAACGTGCACGCCTACCCGTCGGGTGGCGGCGACTATGAGGTCGCGACCGTCAACCTCGGCCCGAACGCCGGGCTGACCGTCGGCAGCGCGCTGATGGTCGACTACGTGCTCACGGTCGCGGTGTCCATCTCGTCCGCGGCGTCGAACATCGGCTCGGCGGTGCCGTTCGTCGCCGAGCACAAGGTGCTGTTCGCGGTCGTCGCGATCGCTGTGCTCACCGCGGTGAACCTGCGCGGTATTCGCGAGTCCGGAACCGCGTTCGCGATCCCGACCTATGCGTTCATCGTCGGCATGTGCGGCATGCTCGGGTGGGGGCTGTTCCGCACCTACGTGCTCGGCGAGGAGATCCAGGCCGAGTCGTCCGGTTTCGAGCTGGTCGCGGAGGACTCGCACCTGTACGGCATCGCGTTCGCCTTCCTGATCGCCCGCGCCTTCTCCTCGGGGTGCGCGGCGCTCACCGGTGTGGAGGCGATCAGCAACGGTGTCCCGGCGTTCCGGAAGCCGAAGTCCCGCAACGCGGCCACCACCCTGCTGCTGCTCGGGACGTTCGCGATCGTGCTGTTGATGGGCATCATCGTGCTCGCCCAGAAGATCGGCATCGTGTACGCGCACGACCCGGCAACCCAGCTGGTCGGCGCCCCAGAGGGATACCACCAGAAGACCCTGATCGCGCAGATCGCCGAGGCGGTGTTCTCCGGCTTCCCGATCGGATTCTTCTTCATCGCCATCGTCACCGCGCTGATCCTGGTGCTCGCCGCCAACACCGCGTTCAACGGATTCCCGGTCCTCGGGTCGATTCTCGCCCAGGACCGGTATCTGCCGCGGCAGCTGCACACCCGTGGCGACCGGCTCGCGTTCAGCAACGGCATCCTGTTCCTCTCCGGCGCTGCGATCGCCTTCGTCGTGGTGTTCGGTGCCGAGGTCACCAAGCTGATCCAGCTGTACATCGTCGGCGTGTTCGTCTCGTTCGTGCTCAGCCAGACCGGCATGATCCGGCACTGGACGCGGCACCTGCGGACCGAGTCCGATCCCGAGCAGCGGCGACACATGCAGCGGTCCAGGGTGATCAACTCGATCGGCCTCGCGATGACGGGTGCGGTCCTGGTGATCGTCCTGATCACCAAGTTCGCTGCGGGCGCCTGGATCGCGATCGTCGCGATGGTCGCGATCTTCGTGCTGATGAAGTCCATCCGGCGGCACTACGACAGCGTCGCCGCGGAGCTGGAGGATCAGGAGTGGGACGGGGTGCTGCCCAGCCGCACCCACTCGATCGTTCTGGTGTCCAAGATGCACATGCCGACGATGCGGGCACTGGCCTACGCCCGCGCGACCCGCCCCGACACCCTCGAGGCGGTCACCGTGAACGTCGACGAACCCGACACCCGGGCCCTGGTCCGGGAGTGGGAGAAGAGCGACATCACGGTGCCGCTCAAGGTGATCGAGTCGCCCTACCGGGAGATCACCAAGCCGGTGCTCGACTATGTGCGGCGGGTGCGCCGCGACTCGCCGCGGGACGTCGTCACCGTGTTCATCCCCGAGTACGTGGTCGGGCACTGGTGGGAGCAGATCCTGCACAACCAGAGCGCGCTGCGGCTCAAGAGCCGGTTGCTGTTCCAGCCCGGGGTGATGGTGACGTCCGTTCCGTGGCAGCTGACCTCGTCGGAACGGGTCAAGCGCTACACCGTGCCCACCGTGCCCGGCGGCACCCGGCGCGGGTTCGACGCCCCGGACGAGAAGGGGAAGCAGTGAGCGAGAGTTGGTTCGGCCGGACGCTTGCGGTTCGGCTCGGCAACCCCGGGCACGGTGGGTTTTGCGTGGCGAGGCACGAGGGGCGGGTGGTATTCGTCCGGCACGGGCTGCCCGGCGAACTGGTGCGGGCCCGGGTCACCGAGGACCGCGGCGGGTCGTTCTGCCGCGCGGACGCGCTCGAGATCGTCGATCCCTCCCCGGAACGCGTCGACCCGCTCTGCCCGATCTCCGGACCCGGCGGGGCAGGCTGCTGCGACCTGTCGCACGCGTCGCTGCCCGGCCAGCGCGCGATCAAGGCG
>NZ_JBHXNU010000013.1:23445-154073 GCF_042719255.1 Rhodococcus sp. NPDC058532 | reverse complement strand
GAGGACTTCCCGCCCGTGATCCCGCCGGCCGAGCAGGAGATTCTCGCCCGCCTCGGGTTCGGATCGGGGCACTAAGCGAAATGTCCCAAGTCAGGCCGGACGGGCCGGCGGCGTCCCTGTCGATGAACGTGACCGTCAGGCCGCGGTCACCCAGGGCTTCGGTCAGTGCGTCGCCCCGTTTGCGGGTGGGGACGAGCAGTCCGATTGTCTCCGGGGTCGCGTCGGTATCGAGCCACTGCTGGACGGTCTCGGCGACGATGTCGTACTCGTCGTCGGGTGACTTCGCCGGCTTCGGCAACGGCCTCGGGCCTCGCCGCGCGGACCGGTAGGCCTCGGTGCTCTCCGGCTCGTCGTCGAGGTCTGTGTACTCGGCGCCGGAGAGGATGCCCAGTGCGTAGCGGAGGTTCTGTTCGGTCGTGCGGTAGTTCAGTGTGAGTCGGCGGGCGCGTCCGACGATGCCGATGCCGTAGCGCCCCAACACGATCGGCTGACCGTAGATCCGCTGGTGCGAGTCCTCCGCTATGAACAGGTCGTTCTTCCCGGGAGCAGCGAGCGCGCGCAAAAGCTTGAACCGTGATGGGCTGAGGTCCTGTGCCTCGTCGACCAGCACATGATCGGCCAATCCCCCTACGACTTGGTCACACAGGACCTGCGCGGCGACGGCGGCCTTCTCCTCGAAGTCGAGGGCGCCGTCGGCTGCCGCTGCTGCGCGGTACGCCTCGACGACGTCCCACACCGCGTTGCGGCGGGCGCGGTTGAGGGAAACGCCGCGCCCGGTGCGGCGCACCTTCAAGAACTCCTCGCGAGTGGTCACGAGATGGGGGCAGGACCACGGTTGCGTACTCGGCCTCGAAGAACGACGGCGCTCGTAGCTCGGATCCGAGTTCGCCGCCGTGGCCGTCGACGGCATCTGTCCAGGCCGGTTTGTGGGTTCGCTTGTTCACCTGGACGGACCTGGAACCGAGAACCTGAGTGACGGGGCCTGGTCCACTGTCCGAATCACCCAGCAGGTCAGCGAAGGTACCGAGGACACGGGTCGCAATGGAGTCGATGCTGGCGATGTAGATGCCCGGCGCACCGAGGTCGCTGGCAACGACTACGCCGGGGTCGAGTACCGCCATCTGGGTCTTGAGCGCGTCGGCCAGGGTGCGGTTGTACGTGGTGAGGACGATCCGGGCGTCGGGGTTGCGGCGGTGCAACTCGCGCGCGCGGTGCAGCAGCACCACCGTCTTCCCGGTACCTGCACCGCCGGACAACCGGAAGGGGCCGTTGAAGTTGCGGGTCGTGTACTCCCGCTGTTCGGGGTGCAGGAAGATGCGCCAGGCCGCGAAGTCTGGGTTCTCGATGGCTGTGCGGAGTGCGTCGTCGTCCTCGATGAACGCGAACTCCATCTGCGCCGCGGGATGTTTGAGCGCGGCGAGGACGTCGTCGTCGTTGGTGGCGTCGGCGGCTTCCGGCTCGTCGAGTTGGTATGTCTTCCGGACCGTCGTCAGCGATTCGCCGGTGTAGATGTCGAGGAGTGCGCTGGCCTGCCAGGCTGCGGGAGCTTGCTCGGCGTAGTCGAGGACGGCGTCGCTGCCGCAGAGGTCGAGTGCACCTTCCGCGAAGGCGGCGTCGATACCGAGGACGGTGAAGTCGGCGATCGTGAACTCGCGGGCCCGCAGGCTGAGTTCGCTGTCCGGCTCGGCATCGGTGGAACTGGCGATGGGATGTGTTTGAGCCGAGGCCGCCGGAGCCGCGAAGGTGGGCTGGTCTTCCACGGGGATAAGTTCGGCGACACCGTTGCGCGGGTTGATGTTCACCCGCGACTTCTGCGCGATGGCGATGGCCTCGTCGTGCTGGAAGGTGCCGATGAAGACATACGACGCGGTCTGCTGACTGCCCTGCAGCTTGAACAGCACCGCCCGGTTGGAGATGTCGACGCGTCCGGTGCGGGCACGAGGGTCAACGGAGTTGTTGATCGGTTCGATGTGCAGACCGGGTGCAGTGTCGTCGTGGGCGAGTTTGTGCAGGAACCTGTAGGTGGCCTGGTGCAGGCTGCCGTCCATCCCGGTCAGCCCCGGGCCGAGAATGATCCGCGCCACTTACGCTCCCGCCTCGCTCAACGCAGCCTGGACGGCGGTGGGGTCCGCCGCGCACAGAATCCAACCGGCCTTCACCAGCTCTGCACGATCGGTGTCGTCGAGTCCGGTGTCGACGACGACCTTCTGACCGGGCCAGGAGATCTCGAGCGGAATGCCGCCGACCTCCTCACCGATCACGGGTACCGGTACTTCTGCCTCGGCCAGCATGGCGACGAGGTGCCGTTCAGCGGCGCTCACGTCGTCGTACACCTCGCGCCACGGACCGGTGAGTCCGGACTCGGCCACAGCCTCGGGTGTCGTGTCGGGCAGGGAGACCGATATCAGCTCACTCTGGGAAGGCGCGCTGGCAGCAGGCTGCGCTTCGGTGTTGAGATGCTTGTAGACGGTCGGCAGCAGCTCACCGAGCAGCTTCTGCGCGATGTCCGGGTTGTTGAGTATCTGCGCGGACAGGTCGGCCGAAGAGTCCATCGCACCGATGACGGCGCTGACGAACGCACCTTCGATGTCCGGGCTCGCGGAGAACTGCGCGAGACTGTTCGACTTCGCCTGCTGCTGCAGGTTCTCGTCCTCTTCGAGCCTGTCCTTGATGTGGGTGACGACGTTGCGGACGCTCGAGTCGGGGTGGTCGCCGGAGAACAGGTCGTTGATCTTCGCGATCACCTCCTCGAGGGCGACCATGTCGGGATCCTTGACGGTGCCGGTGCCGGCTTCCTTCGCCGGTTCCAGCTGCACACCGGCGGTGAGCTGTCCGTGCTGCTGCGCCTGCTCATGCTGGTTCAGGTAGTCGATCGTCACGGCGGACAGGTCGATCGGGGTCTGCTTCTCCCCACCGACCAGCTGCGGGGCCAGCAGTTTCAGGTAGATCGCGAGCTTCTCGAGCCACGGGTTCTCGTAGTCGAACAACTGGGACAGGAACTCGTACTGGCGGACGTAGGTGCCGACGTCCTTCCGGAACATCTCCAGTTCGTCGACCGCCGCGGTGTCCGAGTGGTCGACGGCGTCCTTCATGCGGACGGTGTACCGCTCCGCGGCGGGGGCGATCCACTTCTCGAGGGCGTTGTTGCCCTTGCGGGCGAGGTAGTCGGCGACGAGGCCGTCGATCT
Organism: Rhodococcus sp. NPDC058532; assembly: GCF_042719255.1. Lineage (NCBI taxonomy): Bacteria > Bacillati > Actinomycetota > Actinomycetes > Mycobacteriales > Nocardiaceae > Rhodococcus > Rhodococcus sp. NPDC058532. The sequence goes on along the minus strand of NZ_JBHXNU010000013.1, from coordinate 150,886 downwards.
CGGACGCCTCATAGATGCCGGCGACGGCGAGTTTGCGTTCGGTGTCGTGGACGATGTTCGGATCGGTGACGTCGGCGAGGGTGGTGACCTGGTAGTACGGGGAGAACGCGTCGACGATGTCGGTGACCTCGTTGGCAAAGTCGATCACGAACGTCTGATCCTTGAGCGGGGCGAAGGTGCGGTTGAGTCGGGACAGGGTCTGCACGGCCTGCACACCGCCGAGCTTCTTGTCGACGTACATCGCGACCAGCTTCGGCTGATCGAACCCGGTCTGGAACTTGTTGGCCACCAACATCACCTGGAACTCGTCGGTGGCGAATGCATCCCGGAGGTCCCGCCCCTTCAGTCCGGGGTTCATGTTCGTCTCGGTGAACGGCTCGTCCGTTCCGGATTCGGGGTCCTTGACCTCACCGGAGAACGCGACCAGCGCGGCGACGTCGGTGTAGCCGTGGGAGCTGACGTACTTGTCGAACGCGAGCTTGTAGCGGACGGCGGCCTTGCGGGAGCTGGTGACGACCATCGCCTTGGCGTGCCCGTCGAGCCGCCAGGCGACGTTGTGGCGGAAGTGCTCGACGATGATCGCGACCTTCTGCCCGATGTTGGTTGGGTGCAGTTTCACCCAGTTCATCACCGACTTCACGGCCTCCGACCTGTCCACCAGGTCGGCATCGGAGCCTCCGCCGCCGACGGCGATGGTGCCCTCTTTGGTGTCGTCGGTGGTGAACGTTTTCCCGTTGTGGGACAGCCGGAATGCCGTCTTGTAGGGAGTGTAGTTGCGGAGGACGTCGAGGATGAAGCCTTCGTCGATGGCCTGCTGCATCGAGTACAGGTGGAATGGGCGCGGTGTGCCGTCCGGGCCGGGGCGGCCGAATAGTTGAAGGGTGGTTGCCTTCGGGGTGGCGGTGAATGCGAAGAAGGAGATGTTCTTCGCCTCGGCGCGTGCTTTCGTCTCTGCTGCCAGCACGTCCTCCGCCGACACCGGGCCGCCGTCCTCGACGTCGGCGAGTTCGGCGTGGGTGAGGATCTGCTTCAGCTTGTTCGATGCGCTGCCGGCCTGGGAGGAGTGGGCCTCGTCGGCGATGATCGCGAAGTTCCGCCCCTGCAGGGCCTTCTTGTTCGCGATCACGTCCAGCGCGTACGGGAACGTCTGGATGGTGACGATGATGATGTGCGTCCCCGACTCCAACTCGTCCGCAAGCTCGCGGGACTTCGAGCCGGAGAGTCCGTCGATGTGCGCGACGACGCCAGAGGTGCGGTTGATCTGGTGGATCGCCTCCTGCAACTGAGTGTCGAGGACGGTGCGGTCGGTGACCACGATGACCGACGAGAACACCTTCTCGTCGGCGTCGTTGTAGAGGCTGGCGAGGCGCTGCGCGAGCCAGGAGATGGAGTTCGTCTTACCCGACCCGGCGGAGTGCTGGATGAGGTACTTGTGCCCAGGGCCTTCGGTCCGCGCGGCATCGACGAGCTTCGTGACGGCTTCCCACTGGTGGTACCGCGGGAACAGCAGCGTTTCCTTGCGGGTCTTCTTGCCGGTGTCGGGGTCGCGGCGGTCGGTGACCTCGAGGTGCATGAACCGGTCGAGAATCTCCAACCACGTGTCGCGCTGCAGGATCGTCTCCCACAGGTACGACGCCGCCGACCCGTCGGGGTTGGTGGGGTTGCCGGCGTGGTGGTTGTTGCCGCGGTTGAACGGCAGGAACACGGTGGATTCCCCGGCGAGCCGGGTGGTCATGTGCACTTCCTTGTTCGACACCGCGAAATGCACCAGCGGCCCCGTCGCGAAGGTGAGCAGCGGTTCACCCTTCGGGGCGCGGTCCTTCTTATATTGCTCGACCGCGTGCGCCACCGACTGCGTGAAATCGGTCTTGAGTTCTGCTGTGGCAACGGGGATCCCGTTGACGAAGAACACCAGGTCGATAGCCCTATTGGCGTTCGACTTCGAGTAGTGCACCTGACGCATCACCCGCAGCCGGACAGCCAAGTATTTTGCCGCGGTGGTGGCGTTCAGACCGGAGTTCGGCTTGAACTGGCACATCGCGAAGCTCGCGTTGAAGTCACTGAACCCACGCCGCAGCACCGCAAGGGTGCCGCCGTCGGCCTTCAGATCCGCCGACAGCGCCTTCGCAAGGCGTTGCAGCAGACCCGCTTTCGCCTTCTCCTGCTCCGCGGCCGAGGCATCGGGCTTGACTCGCTTCTCCAACTCGGCCGGCTGGTTCTCGGCCAGCCACGCGAACACGTCCTCGGGGAACAGCGCCAGATCGCGGTCGTAGCCGGCATCGTTCGGCGAGTACAGCCAGCCGTGCGCGGCAAGGTGCTGACAGATCTCGTCCTCGAGCACCGACTCGTGATGCTGTGGCATCGTCTATGCCACCCCCCGAACATCGATCTTTCCCGTCACTGCGTCCGTGATCAGCGCCGAACGGTACTCGCGCAGGGTCTCGATCATCTCAGTCGACTTAGCGATCAGAGCATCGACCTTGGCGCATCGTTCCTCGAGACCGAGAACAATGCGGCGCTGCTCTTCACGCGGCGGAAACGGAACGTGGATGGAACCGATCGTGTCGGTGTTGAGGTTCAACTGGGTCCCCATCTTCCCCAACCCCTTGTAACACTCACCGGCCTCGAAGATTCTGTACAAGTACTCCGAATCAAGGTCGAGTGTTGGGAAGTAGACGAAACCGTCATGGATGCAGGCCGGCACCTCTGTAATACATGGCTTCCCGACTGTTCCGGCGATGCTGATGAAGAGGCTCCCTGGGTTCAGTTTCACGCTCAGCGAGCTTCCCAACACGGAAAGGCGCTGTGTCGTTTCACGCAGCCGACCACTCGATGAAGAAACATCAGCGATCCTGACCCATGACCACTCGCCTTCGTCATCGAAGTACTTCGGGTCGTCGATCGGCCGTGGCGAAGCGCCTCGTTTCACGGGGCTTCCCCATTTGATCTGCCGAATCTGCCAGTTCGCAGGTGACTGGCCGATCCATCCGACTCCCGAGTCCTTCATCTCGACGTTCGGGTCGAGGCCCTTCGTGACGGCCTGGGTGATCGTGGCGGCGCGGTCCTCACGCAGGGTGGCAATGAGCTGCTCCTGCTTGGCGATCAGAGCATCGATCTTGGCGGTCTCGCGGTCGAGGAACCGCACAACCTGCTCTTGCGTCATCTTGTCCGGAACAGGCCACCAAAACTTAAGAATGTCCGACGGAGCGACACGTTGGTGGCTGCGGGTGGCTGACTCGGTAAGCGACTCCAGACGCTGACGATAGGGGTCACTCAACGTCACGTACTGAACGAACTCAATATCGATCCCATGCGCAGCAATGGGTACGAACTCAGTCGAGCAGACCGTCAGTGACTTGCTGGGCGCCGCAAGGCAGATCGTTGCCTTCCTTGGATTCAGCTTCGACACCAACAACAGCTCACGGTCGACGACAAACTTGTTACTATCGATCGTTGACCCATCCTCCATCGCGCCCGTCCCTAGCACCTGCACGACCGGGATCGAGTAGTGAAATACGTCGCGATCAGCCATTACCTCGGGTGAGATCTGGCACTTGACGTACTCCAGGTACTTATCCATTCGCACCAAATGCCAGTCAGCAGGCACGTCGCAAAAGGCCGATGACTCCATCTGGTTGCTCACGCTCCTACCTCTGCGAGCATCGTCTGGATCTCGGTGACGAGGCCCCGCAGGTCCTTCTGGATCTCGTCGAGCTGCCGGGGTGGGGTGTAACGGTAGAAGTGCCGGGTGAAAGGGATCTCGTAGCCAGTCTTGGTCTTGTCGTGGTCGATCCACGAGTCAGGTACGTGCGGCACAACTTCGCGGGCGAAGTAGTCCTCGATGTCCTCGGACAGAGGCACATTTTCGGTGTCACGCAGGGAAGAGTCAGCCTCCGACTTCCCCCTGGTGGTGATGATGTCGGCGTCAGGGTCGTGCTGGCCGACGGTGGTCCAGATCGCCTTCACCACGGGTGCAGCGGGTTTCGGCATGCCAGCCTTCTTGAGCGCGCTCTTGAGTTCTGTGACGAATACGTCTCGGTTCGACCACGTCCACCCGACCATCGCCGCCACGGCGTCCCGAATCACCGTCTGCTCAGTGTCGGGGAGCCTGACGATGGCCCTGTTTCCGAGGACCTGATCGACGGTTTCCTCATGGACAGTGAAGCTCAACTGCAGGGGGCGTTCGACTGTGATCGTCTGATACCCGAAGTCCTCGTTGGCGAACACCTTCGACAGGACGGCCTCATCGGGGTTGTCGTCGTGCCGGAACTCGTCGTACAGCTGGCAGATCAGCTTGATGTCCTCATCGCGCAACTGCTTCCGCTTGGAGCCCAATGACTTTCGCATCTTCCCGAACATGTCGGTGGCGTTGATGAGCTGAACCTTGCCCTTGCGCTGCTCGGTCTTCTTGTTGTCGAGGATCCAGATGTAGGTGGAGATGCCGGTGTTGTAGAACATGTCGGTCGGCAGGGCGATGATCGCGTCGAGGAGGTCGTTCTCGATGATCCACTGCCGGATGTTCGACTCACCCGAGCCTGCGCCGCCGGTGAACAGGGGTGAGCCGTTGAGGACGATCGCGATACGTGAGCCCTTGTCGTCCGGGTTGCGGACCGGCCGCATCTTGCTGATCAGGTGCAGAAGAAACAGCAGGGAGCCATCGGAGACGCGGGGCAGGCCGGGCCCGAATCGGCCGGCATGTCCACGCTGCTCGTGCTCCGCCGTCACCGTCTTCTGCTGCGTCTTCCATTCGACACCGAAGGGCGGGTTGGAGAGCAGGAAGTCGAAGTGGTGGCCGGAGAAGCCGTCGTCGGCGAGGGTGTCGCCGAGGTAGATGTTGTCGACGCTCTGCCCCTTGATGACCATGTCGGACTTGCACATGGCGTAGGAGCGGGCGTTGATCTCCTGCCCGTACAGCACCGGCTTGGCGTCCGGGTTCATCTCCGTCAGATGGTCGAACGCGGTCGAGAGCATGCCGCCGGTGCCGGCGGCGGGGTCGTAGATGGTCCGCACGATGCCGGGCGCGGTGAGTTCAAGGTCCTTGTCCGCGTACAGCAGGTCGACCATCAGGGCGATGACCTCACGCGGGGTGAAGTGGTCACCGGCGGCGGCGTTGTTGGATTCGGCGAACTTCCGGATGAGCTCTTCGAAGATGTAGCCCATGTCGTGGCCGCTGACCCGATTCGGGTGCAGGTCGACGTTCGCGAATTCCTTGACGATCAGGAACAGCCTGTCCTTCTTGTCGAGGTCGCCGATCAACTCGGTGAGCTTGTAGCCGTCGAAGACGTCGCGAATGTTCGCGGAGAAGCCCTCGATGTAGTCGACAAGGTTGTCGGCGAGACCGGCTGGGTCGGCGGCGAGCTTTCCGAAGTCCCACACGGAGGTGTTGAAGAACGGCAGCTTGAACTTCGACTTCAGCACCACGAACGGGTCGACCTTCAGACCCTGGGCCTTCTTGTACTCGGCGAGGACCTCGTCCTTGTTGGGCGCGAGAATGGCATCGAGGCGACGCAGGATCGTGAACGGCAGGATGACGTCGCCGTACTGGTTCGGCTGGTAGGGCCCGCGAAGCAGGTTCGCGATGCTCCAGATGAGGCTGGCGTTGGTGGTGGCCATATGGCTGTAGCTCTTTCTCTCAAGCGTTGGCGATGACGGTACTGTGCTGGCCCGACAACAGGCGGTAAGTCTGCTCGGCGCCGCTGCGGGTGTGTGCGGACCTGGTCAGGGTTTGATGGTTACGGCGCCGGTTCCGACGGCGATCTCGACCAGTGCCGCGAGTTTCTGCAGTCGTTCTAGATGCTGCGCCGTTGCAGTCGTGGCGTCGGCGATCGAGCGGATCAACGCTGCGATACGGCGTTGGTCGGCGACAGGGATGACGGGGATCTCGACATGCGAAGGCATGATTCGCACCGAATCTTTGATCCGGGAGTGCTGGTGTGTTGACGCGTTGATGCAGGCCACCAGGTAGTCGGGATCAGGAGCGTCCGCGTTGTTCGGGTCGACCCGAACAAGATAGCTCTGCGCGGGAACCACCCAGCCTGGAAACTCGAACCGTGCGGCAGCTTGGCTGCCGACTCGAGTGACCCCGAGGATGACGATGTCTCCTGGCTGTGTGATGACCTCACTGCGCAGGTCGTCGGTGGCGACGTAGCGGTCGGGTTCTGCACCACCGGTCGCGAGGTACTCGTGGAGAATTCTTTCCGTGAGTACCGGTGCGCCGGACTTCTCGTTCGCGTCCACGTACTCGTGCGTCGGTCGGCTACGAACGACCCTCACCCCAGGTAGGGCCGTGAGGGGTTCTCGCCGAACCATCCCGGCCGGTGCGAGGCCGGAGATCGAGACATCGACCGACACAGCTGCAGCCTCCGCCTGAGCGGCGTGGGCGGCGATCATCTGCTCAATCATCTCCTGGGGACTGGGGGCATCCCGCCGCTGGATCCAGGCCTTCGGGACAAGCCCGGACCGGGGTTCGAGCAGATCTCGGACCGGAACGACGATCGAGTGCTCGGTGTCGTGTTCCCTACCGGCGGTCCGCCACTGCTGATACTCGGTCAGAGCGCTTCGGAACGTGTCCGGAGTGGCGGTGGCGCGGGGTCCATCCAGTGGGGGGACATCCACGAGGAGAACGCGATCGGGGTCGACCGTCTGCCCGGGCCGGGCGAGAATCCACAGCGCTGTCTCGATCATGGTGTACGGAGAGAACAGTCGGGCCGGCAACGCGATGACCGCCTCGATCGTGCCCTGGCGCAGCAACTCCTGACGCAACGCCTCAGGCGGGCCTGACCGATGCAGTTCGCCGACGGGTGTGACCACAAATGCGCGCCCACCATCCGAAAGATGGGAGATGGCCTGCTGGAGCCAGATCCCGTCTGACCGCGGAGACGGACGCCCGAACGCCCACCGCGGATCGAGAACATTGACCTCTGGACCGAAGTCACGCAATCCCCAGGGCGGGTTGGCGACAACGACATCGGCCATCACCTCGACCGCGGGATCGTCACCCAGAGAATTGCCGACACGGAGGTCGACCGCGCGGTTGACGAGGATCGCTCGTTGCAACGCGATCAATGAGGCGGACGCATCGAAGTCGACACCAATGAGATTGACCGATGCGTGGCGGCGACCAATCTCCAGCAACGTCCCACCAAGCCCTACAACGGGATCGAGGACCATTCCGGTCTCACCGAGACCGCAGACATCGATCAGGTCTGCGACGAAGGTCGACAATGGCTTCGGATCAATTAGACCGTCGTAACGCTCGTTCCTCACGAGGATGTCGAACACATCGAGGAACTGGTCGATCGCCAGAGGTGCCACTGAACCGGCCAGAGCCTCGAGAAGGCCTGCTGTATCTGCAGTGGGAGGGTCCAGCGGGGCCAACGCGGGAGCAATCTCGGGAGCGACCTCGACGAAATTCCGAACCCACCCTTCCGCCCGGTCCCTAGCGATGCCACGGAGTGTGCCCGGCGGCGGCATAAGCACCTGTTCCATCGCGAGCGCAAGCTCTTGCGCGGCCCCGACGAATACACGGCGTTCTGCGATACCGCGGAAGAGATATTCAGCGACCAGCACGGCACCGGCGAATGCCGTTTCGTTCGGCACGGCCGCTCCGCGGAGGTGACCGAGAATCGTTTTCGCGGCCGCCTCCGCAGTGACGTCGCCGGCCGCTGGAGTGCGAGCGGGAAGGCGACCTCGCCCGATCAGCCACTGTTCGACCTCGTTCCGGTCGAACAGTGGGCTATCGGACTCCGATTCTTCTACCGGAGATGGGAAGTCCTTGTGCCGCTTACGCCATTGCGTCACCGCGGCGCGACTGACATCGGCCATGGCGGCGATGTCGGAGGAGCGAACCAGGGGGGCGTTCATAAGTGGTGTCCTAAGCGTGGGTGGTCGGGAGCGTTATCACGTGGTGCGCGGCCATGCGCAGGCGACTTGAAAGCTGCCGCGGGCGCGCAACGACGTGTGTGGTGGATCCGGATTCGGCGAGGTAAGCGAGGTCATCGGCGAAGCCGCCGTCGCCGGAGCCGAGGAAGACGTCGGTGAACCGTTCGGGGATTCGTTCGGTGCGGATCGCATCGCGCAGAGCGAGATCGGCGCCGTCGGGGCCGGATCGAGGTGCCAGGAGTCGCGCTCCCGACCACGCATTCCATGCCGAGACGGCATTGTGATGCGAGGCGCCGATGATGACGTGGTCACCATGGGCGATGCCAACCGCTGCGTGATAGTCACGCATGAGTCGTCGCGCCTGATAGATCCGAACATTCGCTGTGCCACAGATGTTTTCGATATCGATGAAGTGCACAGCTCGCCCGAAGTCGCGAGAATCCGCGAGTCGCGGAGCCAGTGCAAACACTCGACCGGGCGCCTCGAGAGCGAGCCGATGGATCACTGCGGCAGAACTGACGGCCATGACTATCTCCCCACTCCCTACGACTTCCTGACGAGACTCACCGTAACCGACGAACAATGCAAAATCAAGGGTAACCGTGTTAACCCAATTAATCTCCAACTCCCATAAGGACGTCGCTGCGGGAATCATCGTCGGCTTTCAAGCGCCGTCTACCACATTTTCGCAGGTCAACTCGCCGCATTGGTACGAGTTTCCATCATCCGGCACCCCTAACATTCCCGAGGTGTTAACTAGTTCTGTTAACAGATCACCTTCCCTGGCATCCCGCCCCGGCCGCCGATCTCGATACGTGGATCCGTGACCACGCCGCGCCACATCACAGCCACACCCTTCCGTGGGGCTGGCGACACGAAGCCGACTCCAGTTCCTCAGTTAGCCTCTGAACTCTGCGGTGGAATCGCATAGCGTGTCCCAGCGAGAGAGCAAGCGCAGCGCACGCGTCATGCGGTGTTGATACGGGTAACTTGACGACTACGACCCCGTGGCTGGCGCGATGGGCGCAAGGCGCTCCAGAAACACTGGAAGAACCCCGAGCGTGAGGTAAACGACCCTCATGGCGCCCCGAACGTGGCCGACCGGGCGGTGTACTTACGGGCTTCGCAGGAGGCGTGGTTCACCGGATCGTAGGGCGACACCCCACCGCCAAAGCCCACCCGACGGCAGAACAAAAACGAGGCCACGACCTCTTTCGAGTTCGTGACCTCGTTCTGTGCAGTTCGTGGAACTGCTCCTGGTGGGCGAAGGGGGACTTGAACCCCCACGTCCCGAAGGACACTGGCACCTGAAGCCAGCGCGTCTGCCATTCCGCCACTCGCCCGAGCGACGCTGGAAACACTAGCACGCACCATACCGAAATCACGATTCGCCCGTCTGACCTGCGGCGATGCGCGCCGCCGATGACGTTGTCGCGCGTCACGGATACCATGCAGAAGCGGTCGCGGTTGACCGCGACACGCGGCGAGGTCGAGAGGAGGCGACGTGGGTATCGTCCAGCGCTTCGAACGGAAGCTTCAGGGCGCCGTCGGCGACGGTCTGGCCCGGGTCTTCGGCGGAGGAGTCGTTCCCCAGGAGGTCGAGTCCGCGCTGCAGCGCGAGGCGGTCGACGGGTTGCAGCGGCTCGACGGCGGGCACACGCTCGCCCCGAACTCCTACGTGATCACGATCAACGAGTCCGATCATGAGGAACTGTCCTCGGATCGGGAATTGACGGTGCGGGCGTTCTCCCGCCACCTTGAGGACTTCATCCGTGACCAGGGGTGGCAGACCTATGGGCCGGTTTCCGTTCGGTTCGAGGCATCACCCACACTGCACACGGGGCAGTTCCGGACCAGTGGTGCGGTGGATCCGGATGTGGGGACAACCCCTCCCCCTCGACCGAATCGGCAAGTAGCCTTACCGCCCGCGAACGCACGACCCTCCGCACCGAAGAATTCAGGAGCTGGCCAGATGACCCAGAACCCAGGTTTCGACCCCTCGCGTGAGCCCGCCGACGAGGGTCGCTACCCGCAGGACCGGCAGGTCAGCGCCCAGAATGGCAACGCCTACCCGAGCTACTCCGCGGCGGGCGGCGGCTACGACCAGCCCCGCAACGGCTACGCGCAGGGCGGCGCGCAGCAGCGCAACGGTGCCGAGTACCCGGCGAACCCGTACCCGCAGACGGACTACGCGAACCCGTACCCGCCGAACCCCGACTACGCGCAGGGCGGCAGCGACTACGCCTCGGCCGACTACGCGCAGCAGGACTACGCGAACCCGTACCCGCCGAACCCGGACTACCCCGCCTACGGCCAGCAGCAGCCCGACTACGCGCAGCAGGACTACGCGAACCCGTACCCGCCGAGCCCGGACTACCCGGCCTACGGTCAGCAGCAGCCCGACTACGCGCAGCAGGCCGACTACGGGCAGCAGGACTACGCGAACCCGTACCCGCCGAGCGCCGACTACCCGGCCTACGGCCAGCAGCAGGGCTACGGCCAGCAGCCGCCGCAGCAGCAGTACGGGCAGCCGTACGGCGGCGACTTCCAGGGCGGCTTCGAGCAGAACCGCGCCCTCACCGCGACCCTGCAGCTCGAGGACGGCAGCGGCCGCAACTTCCAGCTGCGGGAGGGTCGCAACGTGATCGGCCGCGGCCAGGAGGCCCAGTTCCGGCTCCCCGACACCGGTGTCTCCCGCCGCCACATCGAGGTCCGCTGGGACGGCCAGGTCGCGATGCTGTCGGACCTCGGTTCCACCAACGGCACCACCGTCAACGGCGCTCCCGTGCAGGACTGGCAGCTGGCCGACGGCGACGTGATCCGGGCCGGGCACTCCGAGATCCTGGTGCGTATCGTCTAGTTACCGGACAGTTACCCAGTCCGACGTGGCCAACCCGACAGCAGCGGAACTCCGCAGGAATTCCGTATTGTGGTTCGGGCGTCCCTGATGCGATCGACAACCGCCGCATCGCCATACGACGCTGTCGGCACGACGCCGCACGCACGAGGAGGAGGTGGACCGCTGTGCAGGGACTCATCCTGCAGTTGACCAGGGCCGGCTTCCTGCTGCTCCTGTGGTTGTTCGTGTGGGCGGTCCTGCGCACCCTGCGCAACGACGTCTACGCCGCGGCGGGCGTCCGGATCCCGCCCCGCGGCCGCAGCGCGTCGTCCGTGCTGCCGACGTTCGGGAAGCCGAAGGTCGCGAAGAACCTCGTCGTGACGCAGGGCTCCCTCGCGGGCACCCGGATCACGCTCGGCACCCAGCCGGTGCTCATCGGCCGCGCCGACGACTCGACGCTGGTGCTCACCGACGACTACGCCTCCACCCGGCACGCCCGCATCTCCCCCCGCGGAACCGACTGGTACGTGGAGGATCTCGGCTCCACCAACGGCACCTACCTCGACCGGGCCCGCGTCACCACCGCGGTCCGGGTGCCGCTCGGCACCCCGGTTCGGGTCGGCAAGACCGTGATCGAGCTCCGCCCGTGACCCTCGTCCTGCGCTACGCAGCGCGCAGCGACCGCGGCCTCGTGCGGTCCAACAACGAGGACTCCGTCTACGCCGGCGCCCGCCTGCTGGCCCTCGCCGACGGCATGGGCGGGCACGCCGCGGGCGAGGTCGCCTCGCAGCTGATGATCGCCGCGCTGGCGCACCTCGACGACGACGAACCCGGCGACGACCTGCTCGGCAAGCTGGAGGCCGCCACCCGGCACGGTAACGCCGCCATCGCCGAACAGGTCGAGGAGGAACCCGAACTCGACGGCATGGGCACCACCCTGACCGCGATCCTGTTCGCGGGCAGCAAGCTCGGCCTCGTGCACATCGGCGATTCCCGCGCCTACCTGCTCCGCGACGACGCGCTCACCCAGATCACCCGCGACGACACCTTCGTGCAGTCCCTCGTCGACGAGGGCCGCATCACCGCCGAGCAGGCACACACCCACCCGCAGCGGTCGCTGATCATGCGGGCGTTGACCGGCAACGAGATCGAGCCGACGCTGACCGTCCGCGAGGCCCGCGCCGGCGACCGGTACCTGCTGTGCTCCGACGGACTGTCCGACGTCGTCAGCGACGAGACCATCGCCGACGTCCTGCGCGGCGGAACCCCCGCCGACTCGGCGGACCGGCTGATCGAGTTGGCGTTGCGCAGCGGCGGACCCGACAACGTCACCGTCGTCGTCGCCGACGTCATCGACCTGGACTACGGTCCGAGCCGCCCGATCGTCGGGGGCGCCGCCTCCGACGAGGAGGAGGACACCCCGCCGCCGGACACCGCAGCGGGCCGCGCCGCCGCGATGCGTCCGCCGCGGGCCACCCCGCGCCGGGTGACCGTCACCGAACCGGAACCGAAGAAGAGTCACCGGATGCGGTGGACCCTGATCTCGCTCGGCCTGGTCGTTGCGCTCGCGGTCGGGCTGCTCATCGGGCGGGCCCTGATCCGCAACAACTACTACGTCGGCGCCGACGACGGTCGCGTCGCCGTGCTGCGCGGGGTGCCCGGCTCCGTCCTCGGGTACTCGCTGCAGGAGGTCGACCTCGTCGGCTGCGTCACCGAGGACGGCGACCTGACGCTGGTCGCCACCGATATCACCCCCACGTCCTGCACGGCGCTGATGGTCGATGACCTGCAGCCGTCCGCGCGGGAACAGGTCCGGGCCGGGTTGCCGTCCGGGTCGCTCGCCGATGCGAAGGACCAGATGCACCGGCTCACCGACGGGGACCTCCTCCCGGTGTGCACGCCGCTGACCACCAGCACGCAACCCACCCCGACCCCCGCGCCCGCCCCGGCCCCGGCACCGGCGCCCACCCCGGTCCCCGCGCCGGGAGCACCCCCCGCGCCCCCCGCGCCCCCGGCGCCGCCCGCCCCGGCACCCGCACCGACCACGGAAGCGGCCCCGCCGACGGAGACGACGCTGCCCCAGGTCCCGGGACAGAATTGCAGGACCGGTAGCTGATGTCCGTGTCCTCGGCACCCTCGGGTGCCTCCTTCCCGAGCCCACCCGGCGGTTTCGCCCCCGCACCCCCTCCGTCGAACCGCCGCGGTGTGGAACTGCTGCTGATCGGCGCCGCCATCGCGATCACCACCCTGTCGCTGGTGCTCGTCGAGATCAGCCAGGAACAGGCCCTCACCTGGGACCTCGCCAAGTACGCGATCGCGTACGCGGTCCTGTTCCTCGTCGCGCACGCCGCGGTCCGCCGGTTCGCGCCGCACGCCGACCCGCTGCTGCTGCCGATCGTCGCGCTGCTCAACGGCCTCGGCCTGGTCCTGATCCACCGGCTCGACCTCGCGGACGCGTCCAGCGCCGCCTACTTCGGCAGGGAGGCGCCGTCCCCGGACGCCACCCAGCAGGTGCTGTGGACGGCGCTCGCGATCGCCGGGTTCATCGCGGTGCTGGTGCTGCTGCGTGACTACCGGCTGCTCGCGCGGTACAGCTACACCCTCGGCCTCGCCGGGCTGGTGCTGCTCGCGATCCCCGCGATCCTGCCGTCGTCGATGTCCGAGGTGAACGGCGCCAAGATCTGGATCAAGCTGCCGTTCTTCAGCATTCAGCCGGGCGAGTTCGCGAAGATCCTGCTGATCATTTTCTTCGCGTCGGTCCTGGTGTCGAAACGCGAACTGTTCACCACCGCGGGCAAGCACGTCTTCGGCCTCGACCTGCCGCGCGCCCGCGACCTCGGCCCGATCCTCGTCGCCTGGGTGGTGTCGATCGGCGTGCTGGTGCTCGAGAAGGACCTCGGCACCTCGCTGCTGCTGTTCGGCACCGTGCTGGTGATGCTGTACGTCGCGACGGAACGGGCCGGCTGGCTGGTGATCGGCGGCGGCCTGCTCGCGCTCGGCTTCGTCCTCGCCTACCAGATGTTCGGGCACGTCCGGGTCCGCGTGCACACCTGGCTCGACCCGCTCGCCGACTACAACAACACCGGCTACCAGATTTCCCAGTCGCTGTTCGGGCTCGCCACCGGCGGCGTCGCCGGCACCGGGCTGGGCAGCGGCAGGCCGTCGCAGGTCCCGTTCGCGAAGACCGACTTCATCGTCGCCACGATCGGTGAGGAACTCGGCCTGATCGGGCTCGCCGCGGTGCTGATGCTGTTCCTGATCTTCGTCATCCGCGGCCTGCGCACCGCGCTCGCGGTCCGGGACAGCTTCGGCAAGCTGCTCGCCGCTGGCCTGTCGTTCACGATCGCGATCCAGCTGTTCGTCGTCGTCGGCGGCGTCACCAAGCTGATCCCGCTGACCGGTCTGACCACCCCGTTCATGTCGTACGGCGGCTCGTCGCTGCTGGCGAACTACCTGCTGCTGGCGCTGCTGATGAAGATCTCCGACGCCGCCCGCACCCCACCGGAACCGAAGCAGAAGGGACCCGCACCGATCGCGGACGCACCGACGGAAATGCTGAGGCGCACATGAACACCCCGCTGCGCCGGGTCGCGATGGCCGTGATGGTGATGGTCGTCGCGCTCCTCGCCAACGCCACCTACGTGCAGGTCATCAAGGCCGACGACCTGCGCACCGACCCGCGGAACTCGCGGGTGCTGCTCGACGAGTACTCCCGCCAGCGCGGGCAGATCTCGGCGGGCGGGCAGGTGCTGGCCGCGTCCGTCCCCACCGACGACCGGTACAAGTACCTGCGCACCTACCCGCCGAACCCGTCGTCGCCGTCCAGCCCGTTCGCGAACGCCCCCGTCACCGGCTTCTACTCGATGCTCTACGGCAACACCGGCCTCGAACGCGCCGAGGACGCGATCCTCAACGGCTCCGACAACCGGCTGTTCGGGCGCCGCTTCTTCGACCTGGTCTCCGGCCGCGACCCGCGCGGCGGCAACGTCGTCACCACCATCGACCCGGTGGTCCAGCAGGTCGCCTACGACCAGCTCACCGCGAAGGGCTACACCGGGTCCGTCGTCGCGATCGAACCGAGCACCGGGCAGGTCCTCGCGATGGCCAGCACCCCCAGCTACGACCCGAACCTGCTCGCCAGCCACGACGGCAAGGTCAGCACGCAGGCGTGGGAGGACCTCAACGCCGACCCGGACAAGCCGTTGCTCAACCGGGCCGTGTCGCAGACCTACCCGCCGGGGTCGACGTTCAAGGTGGTCGTCACCGCCGCCGCGCTGGCGAACGGAACGACCCCCGACGAGCAGCTGACCGCGGCGCCGAACATCACCCTGCCCGGCACCACGACCACCCTGGAGAACTACGACGGCACCACCTGCGGCGGCGGCCCAACCGCGTCGCTGCGGGAGGCGTTCGCGCGGTCCTGCAACACCGCGTTCGTCGAGCTCGGCATCCGCACCGGCGCCGACGCGTTGAAGGATCAGGCGTCGGCGTTCGGGATCACCGCGGACTCGCCGGGCATCCCGATCCCGGTCGCGGACGGCACCGTCGGATCGATCCCCGACGACGCCGCGCTCGGCCAGTCCAGCATCGGGCAGCGGGACGTGGCGCTCACCCCGCTCGAGAACGCGGTGATCGCGGCGACCGTCGCCAACGGCGGCGTCCGGATGCAGCCGCACCTCGTCGCGCAGCTGCAGAGCCCGGACCTGTCCGACCTGGCCACCACCGCGCCCGAATCGAAGGGACAGGCGGTGTCCCCGCAGGTCGCGGCCACCCTGACCGACCTGATGATCGGGTCGGAGAACAACACCGGCGGCGGGAACAAGATCCCGGGCGTGCAGATCGCGTCCAAGACCGGCACCGCCGAGCACGGCAACGACCCGCGGAACACGCCGCCGCACGCCTGGTACATCGGGTTCGCGCCCGCCGCGAACCCGACGGTCGCGATCGCGGTCATCGTCGAGGACGGCGGCGACCGCGGCGCCGCGGCCACCGGCGGCTCGGTGGCCGCACCGATCGGCCGGGCCGTGATCGCCGCTGCCCTGCAGCGGGAGGGGGAACGATGAGTCTGCAGAACGGCGCGGTCATCGCGAACCGGTACCGGCTGCTCCGCCTGATCGCCACCGGCGGCATGGGCCAGGTGTGGGAGGCGACAGACAACCGGCTGCACCGCCGCGTCGCCGTCAAGGTCCTCAAGTCGGAGTTCTCCTCCGACCCCGAGTTCCTGGAGCGGTTTCGCATCGAGGCCCGCACCACCGCCCAGCTGAACCATCCGGGGATCGCGGGCATCTACGACTACGGCGAGACCCGCGACGCGGCGGGCGCGGCCACCGCCTACCTGGTGATGGAGCTGGTCAACGGGGAGCCGCTCAACGCGGTCCTCGCGCGGGTCGGACGGCTGTCGCTGCCGCACGCGCTGGACATGCTCGAGCAGACCGGTCGCGCGCTGGAGGCGGCGCACGCGGGCGGCGTCGTGCACCGCGACGTCAAACCCGGCAACATCCTGATCACCCCGACCGGGCAGGTGAAGATCACCGACTTCGGGATCGCGAAGGCGGTCGAGGCGTCCCCGGTCACCCGCACCGGCATGGTGATGGGCACCGCGCAGTACATCGCCCCGGAGCAGGCCCTCGGGCAGGACGCCACCCCGGCCAGCGACGTGTACGCGCTCGGCGTCGTCGGCTACGAGGCGCTGTCCGGGCACCGCCCGTTCAGCGGGGACGGCGCGCTGACCGTCGCGATGAAGCACGTGCAGGAGGTGCCAGCGCCGCTGCCCGCGGACCTGCCACCGAACGTGCGGGAACTGATCGAGATCACGATGGCGAAGGACCCCGCCGCCCGCTACCACAGCGGCGGCGAGTTCGGGGACGCCGTCGCCGCCGTCCGGGCCGGTGCCCGGCCGCCGATGCCGGGCTCCGGCGCACCGACCGTCGCGGTCGCACCACCCACCGCGGCCACCCAGGTGCTGACCTCGTCGACCGATGCCTATGCTGGGCCCGATCCGGTGGCGGACCCGCCACCATCCGGGCTGACCCCCGGTCAGCGGGCCCTGGCCTGGGGCGGCGGCGCCCTGGTGCTGCTGGCACTGCTGCTGGGCGGCTGGGTGCTGCTGACCGGGGGTGACGGGCAACCGCCGAGCCCGGGCGCACCGACGACCACCCGGACGCCGGTGACCACCACCCACGCACCGACGACCACCCGGCCGACGACCACCGAACGAACAACGGAGTGGACCACGGAGCAGACGACGGAACCGACGACCCTGTGGACGACGGAACCGACGACGACCACCGAGCCGCCGACCACCACGCTGGAACGGACCACGACGACGACCACCGAGCCGCCGACCACCACGACCGAGACCACCACCGAGACCACGACCGAGACGACGACCTCGGCTTCCCAAGGACAGCCATGACCACACCGCGCAAACTCTCCTCCCGCTACGAGCTGGGCGAGATTCTCGGCTTCGGTGGCATGTCCGAGGTGCACCTGGCCCGCGACCTGCGGCTCAGCCGCGACGTCGCGATCAAGGTGCTGCGCGCCGACCTGGCCCGCGACCCCACGTTCTACCTGCGGTTCCGCCGCGAGGCACAGAACGCGGCCGCGTTGAACCATCCGGCGATCGTCGCCGTCTACGACACCGGCGAGGCCGAGACCGACGGCGGTCCGCTGCCGTACATCGTGATGGAGTACGTCGACGGCGTCACCCTGCGTGACATCGTCCGCGGCGAGGGCCCGATGGCGCCGCGCCGCGCGATGGAGGTCATCGCCGACGTGTGCGCGGCGCTCGACTTCAGCCACCGCAACGGCATCGTGCACCGCGACATCAAGCCCGCGAACATCATGATCAACCGTTCCGGTGCGGTGAAGGTGATGGACTTCGGCATCGCCCGCGCGATCTCGGACAGCTCCAGCCCGATGACGCAGACCGCCGCGGTGATCGGCACCGCGCAGTACCTCTCGCCCGAGCAGGCCCGCGGCGAGCAGGTCGACGCCCGCTCCGACGTGTACTCGCTCGGCTGCGTGCTGTTCGAGGTCCTCACCGGGGAACCGCCGTTCAAGGGCGACTCCCCGGTCGCGGTCGCCTACCAGCACGTCAAGGAGGATCCGGCGCTGCCGTCGTCGGTGAACCCCGACATTCCGCGCGAGCTGGACTCGGTGATCCTCAAGGCGATGAGCAAGAACCCCGCCAACCGGTACCAGAGCGCCGCCGAGATGCGCAGCGACCTGGTGCGGGTGCTCGGCGGGCAGCGCCCCTCCGCGCCGATGGTGATGAACGACGAGGACCGCACCACCATCCTCGGTGCCGTCGACACCAACTCCGGCCGGTACGCGGCGACCCCGCCTGCCGCAGCGACCCCCACCGCCGCTGCTGCCGCGGTGCCGCCGCAGCAGCAGGACGGCTCCCGCAAGGCGCTGAAGATGACGCTGCTCGCGGTCGCCGCGCTCGCGGTGATCGGCATCGTCGGTGCATTCCTGTGGTCGCTCGGCCCCGGGTCGAAGGCCGCGCAGGTCACCATCCCCGACGTCACCAACCAGGCGTCGCAGGCCGCGCAGACCGAACTGCAGAACCTCGGCTTCCGGGTGCAGACGCAGCAGAAGCCCAGTGATGTCGTCGCGACCGGCAACGTCGTCGCCACCATCCCGGTCGCAGGCTCCCGCGCCGACGAGGGCACGGTCGTCACCCTCGACGTGTCGTCGGGACCGCAGCAGGTGGAGGTGCCGAAGCTGACCGGGATGACCCAGTCGCAGGCCGCGCAGGCGCTGAACGCGGCCGGGTTGGCGCTCGACCCGAGCGTGGAGCGGGCGCCGTCGTCCGCCGACGAACTCGACAAGGTCACCGCCCAGCAGCCCGCGTCGGGTGCCACCGTCGACCTCAACGGCACCGTGCAGGTGACCCTCGGCAGCGGCCCCGAACAGGTCCGCGTCCCGAACGTCGTCGGGCAGACCCTCGAGGTCGCGCAGCCCAACGTCGAGGGCGCCGGGTTCAAGGTCGAGGTGGAGAACGTCGACTCCGGCAGGCCGAAGGGGCAGGTGGTGTCCACCGACCCGACCGGCGGCGGGACCGCGGCCCGCGGCAGCACCGTCAAGCTGAAGGTGTCCAACGGCAACATGATCCAGATGCCGGACCTGTCGAACCAGACCGTGTCGAAGGCGCTCGACTCGCTGCGCCGAGCAGGGTGGACCGGCTCGACCAGCCAGCTGGTGCAACATCCGGAGGCGACCCTCGAAACCGATCAGGTCGGGAAGGTGGTCACGCAGACGCAGCCGCCGGGGTCCGAGGTGTCGAAGACCGCGTCCATCACGGTCGGCATCGGCCAGCTCGGCATCCCGAGCGGCAACCGCTAGCCCAACCCCGCCCGGCCGACCCAACCAACCCCGCCCGGCCTGACCCGCCCGCCCGGCCTGACCGAATGTGGGATTCGATCAGTTCAACTGACCGAATCCCACATTCGGTCAGGGGCGGGTCGGTCAGGAGTGGGTGAGCGCGTCGCCGAGAGCGCGGGCCATCTCCGCCTCAAGGGTCTCGATCAGGCCCTCCGCGGGCCGCTCGCCGCACACCTCGAGCCAGTTCGCGAGCATCCGGTGCCCGCCCTGGGTCAACACCGACTCCGGGTGGAATTGGACGCCGTGGATCGGCAGATCCCGGTGCCGCAGCGCCATCACGATGCCGGAGTCGGTGTGCGCGGTCGGGATCAGCACGTCGGGCAGCGTCTCCGGCAGCACCGTCAGCGAGTGGTAGCGGGTCGCGGTGAACGGGCTGGGAAGCCCGGCGAGCACCCCGGTGCCGTCGTGGGTGACCTGACTGGTCTTGCCGTGCAGCAGCTCCGGTGCCCGGTCGACGGTCGCGCCGAACGCGGCACCGATCGACTGATGCCCCAGGCACACCCCGAGCAGCGGCGTCGACGCCGCCGCACACGCCGCGACCAGGTCCATGCTGGCCCCTGCCCGTTGTGGGGTGCCCGGTCCGGGGCTGAGCAGGATCCCGTCGAAGTCGGATGCGACCGCGGCCCGATCGTCGAGCCGCGGGTCGTCGTTGCGCCACACCGTCGCCGTGGTGCCGAGCTGGCCCAGGTACTGGACCAGGTTGAACACGAAGCTGTCGTAGTTGTCGACGACGAGGATGCGCATGGCGTCAGGATAGGCGCACCGGCCCGCACGGCGGGTACGGGCGTCGGTTCAGCGCGCGAACCTGGTCCGCATCTGCCCGTCGTAGGCCGGGACGGACAGGTCGTCCGACGGTTCCTGGACGAAGCCAAGCCCGTAGCGGACCGCGTACTGCTTGAACAGCCGCACCCCAGGTTCCCCGTCCAACGCGGCGGTCAGCCGGGCGGGGTCGCCGAGCGCGGTCATCACGTAGGGCGGGCTATAGGTGCGTCCGTGCAGCAGCAGCGTGTTGCCGATGCAGCGGGGCGCGGTGGTCGCGACGACCCGCTGATCCTGCAACCCGACCGCCGTCGCGCCGCCCGCCCACAGCGCGTTGAGGACGGACTGGACATCCTGTTGGTGCACCACCAGGTCGTCGGGGCGCACGCCCGCCGGATAGTTGCCGTCGGAGTCGCGGGGCGCGTCGGTGAGGGTGACGGTCACCCCCGGTCCGCTCGCCGCGGCCAGCCCGGCGGGACCCTCCAGGCCACGAACCCGGTCGAGGACCTGCGCAACGCCAGCATCGGAATCGGCGGCACCCGCCTGCAGCGCGTCGACCTGCGCGGCGAGCACGTCGCGGTCGGCGGTGATGTGGTCGAGGTCGGACTGGGCGGCCCGCACCAGATCCGACAGCCTGGTGGTGTCGCCGCGGCGCAGCTCGTCTCCGGAGGACGCCTCGCGCGCGGTCGCGAACAGCAGCCCGGCAACCAGGCACACGATCGGCACGCACACCAGCCAGAGCCCGGACCGGCGGGGGCGTTCGGTCATCGCGGTGCCTCCCGGCGAAGTCGTCGTGATCCGCGCCCGACGGATCGGTGCCGGACCGGTGCGAATGCCGCTACCGTAGGCTCGAATCTACCTGCCCTGCACACATCACCCGAGGACGTCATGCCGAAGTCGAAGGTCCGTAAGAAGACGGACTACACCGTCAACCCCGCGAACCGCACTCCCGTGAAGGTCAAGGCCGGGCCGTCGAGCCCGATCTACGTGACGGTGATGCTCGGCCTGATGGTGATCGGCCTGGCCTGGCTGATCGTGTACTACCTCGCCGGCGAGCAGATCGATTTCATCAACAACCTGGGCGCGTACAACTTCCTGATCGGGTTCGGTTTCATGGTTGCCGGGTTGATCATGACGATGCGCTGGCGATGACCTGCGGTTTTGCTCAAATCCCCGGACGCGATTACACCCATGTCATTCATCCCCACTGTGGATAGCGCCTGTGGATAACTCTGGGGAGGGTGCGTTGAACGGTCCGGCAACCGGGTGGTCGACCCCCGCCGCGGCGCTCGCCGCGACCGGGGTCGGCGGGGTGGCGATGGCGATCGCCGCGCTCGCCGTCCCCGCGGATCCCGCGGGCCGGGTCCTGATCGGGTTGGCCGCGCTCGGTCTGCTCACCATCACCGCGCTCGGCGCGCGGCAGCGTCCGCGGCTCGCGATCCAGGACGGGGACCGGGGACTGACAATGCAGCGGCTCCTCGGCCGCCTCGACGTCGACCGCACCGAGGTGAGCCGGATCCGGGTCGTCCGCTATCCGCGGCTCGGCCGCCGGGTGCCGATGCTGGAGATCGACATCCGGCCACCCGGCGTCGACGACGACCGGCTGCTGATCTTCGGCCGCTGGGACCTCGGCACCGACCCGGCCACGGTTTTCGAGGAGCTCGACGCCCGCGGCCTGGTCCCCCCGGACCGCCGCTCCGCCACCCCGTGACCCGGGGCTACAGCCCGTACTCGCTGCGCAGCTGCGCCACGCGCATGCCGATGACGCCGAGGGTAACGACGGCGACCACCCCCAGCCCGATCCAGCCGATCCGGACGATCTTGTCCCGGTCCTGCCCGGCGCCGAACCACTGCGGCGCGTAGAGCAGCGCGGCGGTCGCCGCCGCGCCGGCGGCGAGACCACCGAAGTGTCCCCAGAACGAGATGCCCGGCAGCGTCACGCTGATCACGACGTTGATCGCGATGACCGCGAGCACCGGTCCCGGACTGCGCCGCATCCGCAGGAGGAGCACGGCCTGCGCGCCCATGATGCCGAAGATCGCGCCGGACGCCCCGGCGGTGAAGCCGCTGCCCTCGAACGCCATCACCGAGGCGGACCCACCGAGCAGGGAGATCAGGTACACCGCGCCGTACCGGGCCCGCCCGAGCACGAGTTCGGTGTCCCGCCCGAGGACGTACAGCGCGAACATGTTGACCGCGAGATGCACGAGCCCAAAGTGCAGGAACCCGCTGCCCACCAGCCGGATCCAGTCGCCGGATGCCACGTCGACCGGGGACAGCACCCACCAACCGAACAGGGACGAGTCGAAGACGGCCGTCCCGGTGAACGGGTTGATGAAGCCGCGGCCGTTGTCCATCAGCGACTTCGCCTGCAGCGCCGTCACCAGGAACACGAGGATGTTGATCCCCATCAACACGTAGGTGACGATCGGCGTCGGCGTCCCGGACCGCACCGGCGCGCCCGCGACGGTCCGCACGGTCGCCGTCTGTCGGTTCGCCGCAGCGACGCAGTCGACGCAGTGTTGGCCGACCGGGGCCGAGCGCAGGCAGTCGGGGCAGGCGGGGCGGCCGCAGCGGGTGCAGGACAGTCCGGTCGGTCGATCCGGATGCCGCACGCACCGCGGCTGGGGCGGGAGACCCTCGCCGGGCCCGCCGCCCCAACCGGGGTTGGTCATCGGTGTCCTCGGGGAATCAGGAGATGGTGATGCCGTTGATCACGACCGGCTCGACCGGGCGGTCCGAACGGTCGACCGGGGTGGCCGAGATGGCGTCGACGACCTTCTGCGACTCCGCGTCGACGACCTCACCGAAGATGGTGTGGCGACGGTTGAGGTGCGGGGTCTTCCCGGTGGTGATGAAGAACTGGGATCCGTTGGTGCCCGGACCCGCGTTCGCCATCGCGAGCAGGTAGGCGCGGTCGAACTGCAGTTCCGGGTGGAACTCGTCCGCGAACTGGTAGCCCGGGCCGCCGCGCCCGGTGCCGGTCGGGTCGCCGCCCTGGATCATGAAGCCGTCGATGACGCGGTGGAAGACGGCGCCGTCGTAGAAGGGGCCGGACTTCTCGCCCTTCGCATTCTGGGTGGTGTAGTCGGCGGAGCCGTCGGCGAGGCCGACGAAGTTGGCGACCGTCTTCGGCGCGTGGTTGCCGAACAGGGCGATCTTGATGTCGCCACGGTTGGTGTGCAGCGTTGCGGTTGCGGTCTGATTCGGTGAAGTCACCCCTCCATGGTGCCATTCACTCGACCGGAACATATGCGACAGTGGACCAATGACCCGCGCGACCGCCCACACCGCCGCCCCCCATGACGCCGAAACCGACGCCACCTCACCGGATGCGACCGCCCCGAGCGCATCGGACACCGCCCTCCGGCTCGCGAAATCCTCCGCGCTCGGCGTGTTGCGGGGCGCGAGCGGACTGGCCAAGGGCGGCGCCTCCGTCGGCACCTACCTGTTCGGCAACGGCTACACGCTCGCGAAGACCGCGGCGTCCCGCGCGAAGCGGCGGGCCGCCGCCCCGCACACCGAGGACCTCGTCGTCGTCGCCGCGACCGACAAGCACCGGGGCCGCCTGCTGCGGCGGGTGCTGGTGTTCGGCGCGGTCGGCGCCGCGGCCGCCGCCGCGGTGGCGGCGTGGCGCCTGCGACGCCCCGAGCCGGCGCCGGTCGCGGACCAGCCGCCGAGCCTGCGCGACGTCGAGGTCGTCGAGTAGCGGTTTCACGTGGAACGGCCCGGCACCCCCGGTCATCGCGGGAGGTGCCGGGCCGAACCCGACCGGTGGACGGCCGTCAGCAGGTGCCCGCGGCGGGAACTCCGTTGAAGCGGTCCACCATGAACTGGGACGCCTCGGGCAGGCCGAGCAGCATCGGGGCGGCGTGGTTCACGCCGACACCCGGTCCGAGCGCGGGCAGCGGGTTCTCGGTGAACCGGACGGTCGCGCCCCGGTCGCACCAGTCGGCGGCGAGCTGAGCGGCCTGCCCGAACGGCACCACGTCGTCGTGCACGCCCGATTGGATCAGCACCGGGGCTGCCGGCGTCAACCGGCCGATGCGCTGCCGGTCCAGGAGGTCCTTCGCGAGCGGCATCCGCTCCAGCACCACCGACAGCGGCTCGCCGCTGCGGGTGTAGTCGCTGGTCCGCTGGAAACCGAACGCGGCGGCGGTCTCGGGAACGCACTGGGTCGCGGTCCGGGCCAGCATGTCCCGGCCGCGGTCGTTGATCTCGGTGTCGAGCAGCTCCAACAGCTCCGGGTAGGCCTGCACGAGGCTGTTGATCGAGTAGCCGATCGCGCCGGTCAGCGACGAGCCGTCGATCTCCTCCAGCGTGGCCTCGAGGTCGGCGGGGGGCGCGCCCGCGTATGCGCCCCTGACGTCGAGGTCCGGCGCGTACTGCGGCGCGAGTTCGGCGGCGGCCGCCGCCGCGCCGCCGCCCTGCGAATAGCCCCAGAAGCCGACCGGGCCGTCGGCGGTGATCGCGGTGTCGGGCAGGGCGCGGGCCGCACGGGCGGCGTCGATCACCGCGTGTGCCTGCGCTGCGCGGTTGACGTAGGTGTGGACACCGTCGGTGCCGAGCCCCTCGTAGTCGGTGACGACGACGGCGATGCCGCGCAGCAGGAGGTTGTCGACGGCGAGCGTCTCGTACTCGACCATCGGGGCGAGGTGCTCGTCGACGTTGAGCGGCTGCCCGAAGAGCTTCGACGGGGCGCACTGGTCACCCTGGCCGTGGGTTCCGACGGCGAGCGAGACCAGTGGCCGCTCCCCCGCTCCGGTCCACGGCGCCTGCGGGTCGAAGTAGGTGCCGGTGACCGCGATCGGCTTCCCGTTGGCGTCGGCGCTGCGGTACATGATCCGGGTGCTGTCCGCGGGGAAGCCGCCGGTCGAGGTCGGCACGCTCGGCACGAGAACCGCCTGCTCGGTCCGGATCAGCGCGCCGGCGGTGTCGGGCAGCTCGGTCGGGGCGCGGTAGAAGTCCGGGGCCGCCGCGGCCTGACCCGACATCGCGACGGCGGCGCCAGCGACCAGTGCGGCCGTGACGGCGCCGCGCACTCCCCTGCTGTTGATCACGTGGAGAACCCCCGAAGGAACGGATGCCTGTTACCGGTGGTAACAGATCGTCGGGGAGATTAACACAACACCGCGCCCGGCCCGGGCGACCGGCTCACGCCCGCGCAATGCACGACACCCCGCACCATTCGGGTGCGGGGTGTCGCGGGAAAGCCTGTGAACTTGTGGAGCCTAGGAGATTCGAACTCCTGACATCTGCCTTGCAAAGGCAGCGCTCTACCAACTGAGCTAAGGCCCCGTCCGCGTCAGCGGCTGGTGACCTCGTGCCAGACGTCCTCGCCGCGTTGCTGTGAGCGCAGCTTGGTGAGTCCGAAGATCACTGCTGCCGCGGTCGCGATGACCACCAGAATCTTCATGCTCGAACCCTTCGTCGGCACGGGGAGTGGGCCTAGGAGGACTTGAACCTCCGACCTCTTCCTTATCAGGGAAGCGCTCTAACCGCCTGAGCTATAGGCCCGTGATCGGCCCGGAAGATCACTCTCTCGAACCGAGGCATGACACTACCCCACCGACCCGCGGCCACCAAAATCGGGCCGGTGGAGTAGCGAAAGCCCAGGTCAGTCCCGATCCGCCAGGGTCACCTCGACACCGCCGACGAGATCGGTGCAGAGGTTGTAGATGAAGGCCCCGACCGTCGCGAGCGCGGTGAACAGGACGATGTTGATGCCACCGATCAGCGCCGAGTACCCGAACACCTGTCCGGCCGTCACCAGACCGGAGTCGGACGACTCCGAGATGATGTCGGTGAACGCGTTGTTCAGCCGATCCCACACGCCCATGCCGTCCAGCACGAGGTACAGGAATCCGATCGCGAACATCCACACGAAGAACATCGCCACCGACAGCACGAGGGCCACCTTGAGCGCGGACCACGGGTCGATCTTGCGGACCTGCACGGACGCCCGCAACGGGTCCCCGATCGGGGTGGTGGCCGCGACGACGACGGGGGGCTTCCGCGCAGGCACCTTCTCCGTCGCGACCGGCGTCGGATGCTTGATCTCCGACAGGTCGGGGAGGTCCTTCGCGAGGTCCTCCCGGTCGATGTGCCGGGTCGGGCCGTCGATCACGGCGGCCTTCGCCTGCGCTGCCTGCTTCTTCGCGGCCCGGGTGGGGTCGGCGGGCCGCTGCCCGGCCTGCCGGGCAGCGGGCTGCTGAGCGGTGGCGGCCTGCTGGGCGGCCGGTCGTGCCGCGGCGGGCGTGCCCGTACCTGCCTGCGCTGCCGCTGCCTTGCCGCTTGCGGGCGGGGTCTTGGCGGGTGTCGCGGGCGCAGCGGCGGACTGCGTGCCGCGCTGCCACGGCGGGGTCTGCGCACCGGGCCGGGCGGCCGCGGCGGGCCGCCCCTGGCCGGGGCGGTCGGCCTGCTGCCCGCTCGTCGCGCCCTGGTCCGGACGCGATGCGGCCGGGGTGGACGAGGCGGAGCGGCCGCTGGCCTGCGCGCCGGAACCCGACGGCTCACCCGAGGCACCTGCGGCCGCCGGACGCCCGGCAGCGCCGGGGCCGGTTCCCGAGGTCGGTGCCGCGGCCGGGGGCTTCGCCGACTCCCCCGCGGACGGCTTCGACGCGGCGGGCTTCGCCGACTCCGACGCGGCGGACGGCGCGGACGCCTCCTTGGCTGCCGGCGTGGCCTGCTTGCCCGCGGCCGGTGCCGCGGTGGGCGACGTCGACGCAGCATCCGGCTTCACCGCGGGACCGGCGGGTGTCGCCGCCGCGGTGTCCGGCTTCGCGGGCGTTGGCCGCGCCGACCCGTTTGCGGGCTGTGCCGAACCGCCGTTCACGGGCTGTACCGAACCGCCGTTCACGGGCTGTGCCGAACCGCCGTTCACGGGCGGGGCCGTCGACGCGGCCCCGTCCGAGACCCCATTGGTTCCGGTCTTCGCTGCCTGCGGCTGCCCCGACGGGCCGGGGCCCGCCGGGGTGGGCCGGTCGCTGCCGGACTGGTGGGGAGTGCTCACTTACGACTCCTTCGCTGCATCGGTCGCGGCGGCGTCGGACTCCTCGGGTTCGTCGGCGTTGCGCGCGATCGCGAGCAGGTTGTCGCCGTCCCCCAGGTTCATCAACCGCACGCCCTTGGTCTGTCGGCCGGCCTTGCGCACCTGCTTGGCCGCCGTGCGGATCACACCACCGCCGGAGGTGATGGCGTACACCTCGTCGTCGTCGTCGACGATGAGCGCTCCGACCAGGGTGCCACGCTTGCGGTCGTACTGGATCGTCAGTACGCCCTTGCCGCCGCGACCCTGCACCGGGTAGTCCTCCATCGGGGTGCGCTTCGAGTAGCCGCCGGAGGTCGCGACCAGCAGGTACGTCCCCTCCTTGACCACGTTCAGCGACAGCAGGGCGTCGTCACCGTTGAACCGCATGCCCTGCACACCGGACGTGGCACGGCCCATCGGGCGCAGCGCCTCGTCGGTGGCGGAGAAGCGAATCGACTGCCCCTGCTCGGACACGAGAAGCAGATCGTCCTCCGCGGAGCACAGCACCGCACCGACCAGCTCGTCCTCGCCACGCAGGTTGATCGCGACGATGCCGCCGGACCGGTTCGAGTCGAAGTCCGACAGCTTCGACTTCTTCACCAGGCCGTTGCGGGTCGCGAGCACCAGGTAGGGCGCGTCCTCGTAGGACTGCAGCCGGATCACGCCCTGGATCCGCTCGTCCGGCTGGAACGCCAACAGGTTCGCGACGTGCTGACCGCGGGCGGTGCGCCCGGTCTCGGGCAGCTCGTACGCCTTCGCCCGGTAGACGCGGCCCTTCGTGGTGAAGAACAGCAGCCAGTCGTGGGTGGACGTGACGAAGAAGTGCCGGACCAGGTCGTCCTGCTTGAGTTCGGCACCCTTGACGCCCTTGCCGCCGCGCTTCTGCGAGCGGTACAGGTCGGTCTTGGTGCGCTTGGCGTACCCGGTCTCGGTGATCGTGACGACGACGTCCTCGCGCGCGATCAGGTCCTCGTCGGACACGTCGCCGTCGGCGGCGATGATCCGGGTGCGGCGATCGTCGCCGTACTTGTCGACGATCTCCTTGAGCTCGTCGCGGACGATCGCGCGCTGCCGCTCCGGCTTGGCGAGAATGTCCTGGTAGTCGGCGATCTCACGCTCGATCTCGGCGAGTTCGTCGATGATCTTTTGGCGTTCGAGCGCGGCGAGGCGACGCAGCTGCATCGCGAGGATCGCGTCGGCCTGGATGTCATCGACGTCAAGCAGGTTGATCAGGCCCGCGCGGGCGATGTCGACGGTCTGCGACGCGCGGATCAGCGCGATGACCTCGTCGAGGGCGTCGAGTGCCTTGACCAGACCGCGCAGGATGTGGGCGCGCTCCTCCGCCTTGCGGAGCAGGTACTTGGTGCGCCGGACGATGACCTCGAGCTGGTGGACGGTGTACAGCCGGATCATCTGATCGAGGCGCAGCGTGCGCGGCACCCCGTCGACGATCGAGAGCATGTTGCACCCGAACGTGGTCTGCAGCTGCGTGTGCTTGTACAGGTTGTTGAGCACGACCTTCGCGACCGCGTCCCGCTTGACGGTGACGACGATCCGCAGGCCGACGCGGTCCGAGGACTCGTCGTGGATGTCGGAGATCCCGGCGATCTTCGCGTCCTTGACCTGCTCGGCGATCGCGTTGACGAAGTTGTCGGTGTTGACCTGGTAGGGCAGCTCGGTGATGACGATGATCGTCTGGCCCTTGGCGTTTTCCTCGATCTCCACCACGCCGCGCATCCGGACCGAGCCGCGGCCGGTGCGGTAGGCGTCCTGGATGCCCTGGCCGCCGACGATCAGGCCCGCGGTCGGGAAGTCCGGGCCCTTGACCCGTTCCATCACGGCCTCGAGGGTGCTCTCCTCGTCGGCCTCCGGGTTGTCGAGCGCCCAGTACACGGCGTCCGCGACCTCCCGCAGGTTGTGCGGCGGGATGTTGGTGGCCATGCCGACGGCGATGCCGTTGGAGCCGTTGACCAGCAGGTTGGGGATGCGGCTCGGCAGGACCGTCGGTTCCTGCGTCTTGCCGTCGTAGTTGGGCGCGAAGTCGACCGTCTCGTGGTCGATCTCGCGGAGCATCTCCATCGCCAGCGGCGTCATCCGGCACTCGGTGTAGCGCATCGCGGCCGCGCCGTCGTTGCCGCGGGAACCGAAGTTGCCCTGGCCGTCGACGAGCGGGTAGCGCAGCGACCACGGCTGCGCCATGCGGACCAGGGTGTCGTAGATCGACGTGTCACCGTGCGGGTGGTAGTTGCCCATCGTGTCGGCGACCGGTCGGGCGGACTTCACGTATCCGCGGTCCGGGCGATAGCCGTTGTCGTACATCGCGTACAGCACGCGGCGATGCACGGGCTTGAGACCGTCACGCACGTCCGGTAGGGCGCGGCCCACGATCACGCTCATCGCGTAGTCGATGTAGCTGGACTGCATCTCCTGCTGGATGTCCACCGGCTCGACGCGATCGTGCCCCGGTTCGTCCGGCGGCAACGTGGTGTCAGTCATCGGCTCCTCTTCTTCTCAGCTTCTGTGGTGCCGGGTGCGACGGCCGCGGGCGGAACCCGCGAACCCGGGGCGACGGTCGACATCGAAAGCCCATGCTCCCTTCGTCCCGCGTCGCACAACCACACAAGTCTATAGGTGCTGGTCAGCCAGAACCGGCAGCCGTGGCGACTTGTCGCCGAACACCGTCCCCGCGGCGCGCCCGACGGTCAGCCGTGACGCGGCGACTCCTCCTGCCGCACCCACATCCGGGCCTGTTCCTCGAGTTCCGCGGTGAGCCGATCCGGCGCGAGCAGCAGCGCGACGGTGGGCACCGCGAGGATCAGCATGCCGATCACGAAGGCGGGGAACAGGATGGCGAACACCTCGACACCCGGCGGCGTGGTGGACACCCCGTCGAGGCGGACCCGCAGTGCCGCCATCATTGCGGCGTGCATCGCGACCGGTGCGAGCCCGACCGCGACCGATCCGCAGGCGAGCACCACCCGCGGGACGTCGGCGGTCGCCATCCACAGCACGCCGATCGAGGCAAGGACGGCGGCAACGGCGGCGACCGCGATCAGGGCCCCGTCCATGTAGGTCCGCCCCTGCACCTCGATGGAGGTCATCACGAGGTAAAAGCCCGCGGTCATGCCGAGACCCATCGCCGCAGCACCGGCCATCACCTTGATGATCAGCCGGTCCCCGGTGGACACGTGCCGGTTGCCGCCGCGCGATCTACTGATCAGCAATCCGGCGAACGCGGCGGCCAGGCACAGGATCAGCGATCCGACGATCCGGACCGACTCGTACCGGACCGCACTGTCGTCGACCTCAAACCCGGCCAGCACCACGATGTTCGCGAGCCAGAACGCAACGCCCCCGATCGCCAGCACCGCGATCGCGGTCCACATCGCCCGGCGGTTCGGCGCGAACGCGGCCCGTCGGGCGCAGGCGACGCCGACGTAGGTGCCGATCGCCGCGGTCCCGACGGCGAGGAGGACGACCCAGATTCCCATCGACAGGTGATGCACTTGATCCGACATGTTGCAGCTCGCCGTCCTTCGGGGTGGTGTGGACCTGGCTCAGGCGACCGGCTGTCCCAGGCGCCGCAATGCGTATTCGGTGACGGCGACCAGCGCGCCCTTCGCGGATTCCCGGTTGCGGGCGTCGATCGACATGATCGGCACGTCCGGCGAGACCGCGAGCGCCTGCCGGATCTCCTCCAGCGGGTAGCGCGGCGAGTCGTCGAACTCGTTGATCGCCACCAGGAACGGCAGGTTGCGGGCCTCGAAGAAGTCCACCGCCGCGAACGATTCGTCGAGGCGTCGGGTGTCGATGAGCACGACCGCCCCGATCGCACCGCGGATCAGGTCGTCCCACATGAACCAGAAGCGGTTCTGCCCCGGGGTGCCGAACAGGTACAGCACCAGGTCCTGAGCGAGGCTGATCCGACCGAAGTCCATCGCGACCGTCGTCGTGGCCTTGTTCGGCGTTGCGCTGATGTTGTCGACCCCGTCCGAGGCGTTGGTGACCAGCGCCTCGGTCCGCAGCGGCACGATCTCGGACACCGCGCCGACGAGCGTGGTCTTGCCGACACCAAAGCCGCCGGCAACGACGATCTTGGTCGAGGTGACCCGGCCACCGGGCCGAGGTTCAGAGCTTCCGAAGTCCACCGAGGACCCTTTCGATGAGTTCACGACGTTCGCTCTCGCTCGAATCGTCCTGAAGGGTTGCCAGGATCCGGACATGACCAGCCTCGACGAGGTCGGCCACCAGCACCCGGGCGACACCGATCGGCACGCCGACGCGGGCGGCGATCTCGGCCACGGACGGCGACTGGGCACACAATGCCACGATCGCCGCGTCGACGTCACCGAGTTCGAGAGTCCGGTTCTCGGGGTCCGGTAACGTCTGGATCAATGCCTCGATGGCCAACTCCACCGCGGGTTTCGTGCGTCCCGAGGTCAGTGAGTAGGGCCGGACCAGGCTCGGCCCGCCTCCGCCGGGGCCGTCGGTGTACTGCTCGTTCATGGCCAACCTCGGCTCAGGTGCCCATCGCCGACCGCGGCACCGCCTGGACGGAGGCGCCGACCCGGTCGACCAGGAGCGCCATCTCGTAGCCGACCTGTCCGATGTCGCAGTTGGTGGAGGTCAGCGCGGCCAGATGCGATCCGTCGCCGACGCTCATCAGCAGCAGGTATCCCTGCTGCATCTCGACGACCGACTGCAGGACGCCGCCGCCGTCGAACAGGTTCGACACGCCCGCGGACAGGCTGGCCAGTCCGGAGGTGACCGCGGCGAGCTGCTCGGCGCGGTCGGTCGGCAGGTGCGCACTCCCGGCCATCAGCAGGCCGTCCGCGGAGACCAGGACGGCATGCGAGACCCCCGGCACGTCGCGGGCGAAGTTCGACACGAGCCAGTCCAGCGGATGGCCCTCGGACACCTGTTCGCTGCTCATTTGTCTCCTCCGTTGCTGTTGCGTTCGGCCGTGCCGGCGGCACGACCCGCGCGAATTCCCATTTGGTGACGGCTGAGGTTCTCACGTACCGCCTCAGGGTCACGCAACCGACTCCGCGCCGCCGCAGACTCCGCGTGGCCGGGCACGAGCCGCCGCCCCGGTGTCCGCTGCGGCAGGCCGGACTCGGTCCTGCCGTCGATCGGGGCCTCGGCGGCGCGGTCCGCGGCCCGCCACCCCTCGTCCGCCGCCGACGTCCAGTCCCGTCCGATGCCGTGCGGCTCGGTGGGATCGGTCAACCAGTCCGACACCATGCCGGAGAAGATCGGGGTGCCCGTGCTCGTGACGTCCTGCGTCGCACCCGGATTGGGCCGGTTCTGGAAGAACGACGCGGTCTTGACCGGGTTGCTGCGATAGCGGTGCCTGCTTGGCAGGTCCGGCTCGGGCGGAGCCGCAAGCGGAGCGGCTGGCGGAGCGGCCGGGGCAGGCGGGGGCAGGTCGGGAACCGGTGCGGGCGGAATCCCCGCGCCGGCGGACGCCGGGCGCGGCGCCCCGGATGCCCCGGGGGTGCGCTGCGGCAGACCGGGAGTCGAGCCGGGAACACGCTGCGGCAGGCCGTTCTGCGCGGTCAGGGCCGTCGGGGGTGCGGACTGCTCCCCCGCGACCGGTTCCGGGGCTGGCGATTCCGGGGTGACGACGGCCGGGGCGACGGGGGCCTCGCCGTACGGGTCCGGCGTGAGCGGCGTCGGCAGGGCGCGCCTCGACAGCGCCGGGTGCGACCCC
Organism: Rhodococcus sp. NPDC058532; assembly: GCF_042719255.1. NCBI lineage: Bacteria > Bacillati > Actinomycetota > Actinomycetes > Mycobacteriales > Nocardiaceae > Rhodococcus > Rhodococcus sp. NPDC058532. The sequence goes on along the minus strand of NZ_JBHXNU010000013.1, from coordinate 118,276 downwards.
GTCACCAGCTGCGGCATCTGACCGGACTCGACGACGGTCACCTCGGGGATCGAGCCGGTGTCGACCCTGGCCTGGGGTCCGGTGAGTTCCATCTCGACCGGTGACATCAGCAGGCTCGCCGGAATGTGCACGCTCGCGGTGATGCCCTGCTCCCGGCCCTCGCTCATGGCGTGCCGCAGCCGGACGGTCAGGCCGTGCCGTTCCGAGAGCCGACTGGCCACGAACAGGCCCATGTGGCGTGCGGTTTCGGGTCCGACCTGACCACCGGACGCGAGCCGCTCGTTGATCACCGCGAGGTCGGCGGCCGGGATGCCGATGCCCTGGTCGGTGACCTCGAGGAGGACGCCGCCGTCGACCGCGCGGGCGAAGGCGATCCGCACCTTCGTGTCCGGCGGGGAGGCGCGCAGCGCGTTGTCGAGCAGCTCCGCGAGCACGTGCATGATGTCCGTCGCGACGCCGCCGCCGAGGGCGCCGTTCGGGGTGGATCCGACCTGGACCCGCTGGTACTCCTCGACCTCGGACATCGCCGCGCGAACCACGTCGCCCAGTTGAACGGGCGCGGACTGGCCGCGACGCGTCTGAGTTCCGGAGAGGATCAGCAGGTTGTCGCCGTTGCGGCGCATGCGCGCGGCGAGGTGGTCGAGCCGGAACAGGCTTTCGAGTCGCTTCGGGTCCTTTTCCTCGAACTCGAGGGCCTCGATCAGGCCGAGCTGCTGGTCGACGAGCGACTTCGACCGGCGCGCGAGGGTCTCGAACATGTCGCCGATCTGCAGCCGCAGGCTGGCCTGCTCACCGGCGAGCTTGAGTGCCTGCGCGTGGATGTCGTCGACCGCGCGGGCGAGCTGGCCGATCTCCTCCGTGGTGTGCACGGGCACGGGTTCGAAGTGCTTGACCGCGTCGGTGTCACCCGCCTTGACCCGGTCAATCGCCTCCGGCAGATCCTTACGGGCGACCCGCAGCGCGCCGTAGCGGAGCCTGCGGATCGGCCCGACCAGGGATCGGGACACGAGCAGCGCCAGGACCAGCGCCGCGAGCAGCGTCGCGAGGACGAGGGCGGCGTCGCGCAGGGCCGACGATCGGGTCTCGTCGGCGCGGGCGGCGACGGTGGAGGTGATGGCCTCGGCGGACTCGGCGACGAGGTCGCTGTAGGTTCCGACGCTCTCCACCATGGACTGGCGCAGTTCGAGCAGCGGCCAGGCGCCTCCCTGCGCCGCGTCGACGGTGGCCAGTCGGGTGTGCACCGCCTCGGTCAGCGCGTCGAGCCGCGGCGCCGCCGCGGGGAACGAGCGGGCCAGGGAGTCGATCATCGCGATCTCGGCACCGGACGCAGTGATGAAGTCGGTGGACGACGCGTTGGGGTTCGTCATCATCTCGAGCGCGCCCGTGACCTGGTCGGCCATCCGGCGCTGCGCCGACCACGCGTCGACCAGCTGACGATGCGCGGTCATCACACCGGTGTCGTCGATCGGCGAGACGATGTCGTCGACGATCCTGGTCAGGTCGGCGCGGATCGCGGAGGTCTGCTCGGGCAGGTCGGGCCGGACGGGAGCCTTGGCCTCCATCTCGGTCTGGATTCCCTCGATGGCGCCGAGCGACGCACGCAACCGGTCGGTCAGGTCGTCGGGCAGTTCGGGGTTCTCGGCCGCGGTGCGGACCTGCTCGATCGACCCCTCCAGGCCGACGAGATCCTCCGGCATGAGCGCGCCGACGCTGAAGCCCGCGGAGGCGAGGCCGAAGTCGGTACCGAGCTTGACGATGTCCGGGATGCTGGAGACCTGGTCGGCCGCGGTGCTGTACCGGACCGCTCGGCTCAGCTCCTCCTGCACGCGCAGCCCACCGAGCACCATCGCGACGGTGACCGGGATCGCGAGCACTGCGGTGACCTTCCACCGCAGACCCCAGCCCTCGAGGTTCCAGAGCCTGCTCGCAGGCGGTGCTTGTTCGTTCATCTCTCCAACGCTCACTTTCCACCCAGGTCCGATGCGGGTTGCCGACCTGCACCGTCCTCCCCCACCCCCGAGTGTTCGCACGGGCGCCGAAAGCTGTTTGCTGGGCGATACCGGAGTGTAGAGGCTGCGCCCCCGGGCCAGAAGTGCGAATGTACCCATTCGGTTATGTCGTCGTGACCAAATTCGTCGGTCACGACGCCAGAACTGGACACCAGGACATCACCCGTCACACCGGTCACAGAGGACGCGGGCTTGCGTGACCGATCGATACGCCACAGGCCGGGCGCCAGCGTGAGTGAGATCACACGGGCGCCCGGCCTGCGGCGGTACCGCTACACGTCGAGGAAACGGACATCCTTCGCGTTTCGGGTGATGAAGCTGCGTCGAGCCTCCACGTCCTCACCCATCAGGACGCTGAACAGCTCGTCGGCCGCCGCAGCATCGTCCAGGGTGACCTGGCGCAGGATCCGGACCGACGGGTCCATCGTGGTCTCCCACAGTTCCTTGGCGTTCATCTCGCCGAGGCCCTTGTAGCGCTGAATGCCGTCGTCCTTGTTGATCTTCTTGCCCGCGCCCAACCCGGCCTCAAGCAGGCCATCCCGCTCGCGATCCGAGTAGGCGAACTCCGGCTCGGAGCGCTGCCACTTGAGCTTGTACAGCGGCGGCATCGCGAGATAGACGTGACCGTGCTCGATCAGCGGGCGCATGAACCGGAAGAGCAGCGTCATCAGCAGCGTCGAGATGTGCTGGCCGTCGACGTCGGCGTCGGCCATCAGCACGATCTTGTGGTACCGCAGCTTGGCGATGTCGAACTCGTCGTGGATGCCGGTGCCGAACGCGGTGATGATCGACTGGACCTCGGCGTTCTTGAGGACCCGGTCGATGCGGGCCTTCTCGACGTTGATGATCTTGCCGCGCAGCGGGAGGATCGCCTGGTACATCGAGTCGCGGCCGGACTTCGCCGAGCCACCGGCGGAGTCGCCCTCGACGATGTAGATCTCGCACTTGCTCGGATCGTTGGACCGGCAGTCCGCCAGCTTGCCGGGCAGGCCGCCGATGTCGGTGGCGCTCTTGCGTCGGACCAGCTCACGCGCCTTGCGGGCGGCGGTGCGGGCCTGCGCGGACGACACCGCCTTGCTCACGATCGTCTTCGCGTCGGCCGGGTTCGACTCGAACCAGTGCGCGAGATGCTCGTTGCACGCCTTCTGCACGAACGACTTGACCTCGGTGTTGCCGAGCTTGGTCTTGGTCTGGCCCTCGAACTGCGGCTCGCCGACCTTCACCGAAATGATCGCGGCCAGACCCTCGCGGATGTCGTCTCCGGACAGCTCCGGGTCCTTGTCCTTGACCAGCTTCTTTTCCTTGGCGTACTTCTTCACCGTCGCGGTCAGCGCAGCGCGGAAGCCCTCCTCGTGGGTACCGCCCTCGTGGGTGTTGATGGTGTTCGCGAAGGTGTGCACCGACTCCGAGTACCCGGAGTTCCACTGCATCGCGATCTCGAGCTCGTGGCCGGTGCCCTTCGCGGTGAAACCGACGACCGAGTTGTGGATCGGCTGCTTCGTGCGGTTGATGAACCGCACGTAGTCCTCGAGGCCACCCGGGTAGTGGTAGACGCGCGACTTGACCTTGTGCACCGGCGCGCTGGCCTCGGCCTCGGTCTCGGTGGCGGTCTTGGGCGCATCGGCCGTCGTGCTGACGACCTCGTCGGTGATCTCCTCGTCCGCGACCCGCTCGTCGGTGAGGGTGATGGTCAGGCCCTTGTTCAGGAAGGCCATCTCCTGCAGCCGGCGCGCGACGGTCTCGAAGTTGTAGTTCGTGGTCTCGAAGACCTCCGGATCCGCCCAGAACCGGACGGTGGTGCCGGTCCGCTTCGTCGGCTCGCCCTGGATCAGCTCCCCCGGAACCGCATTCGTGTAGGTCTGGAACCAGTGGTGCCCGTCGGTGTCGATCTCAACCTCGAGCTTCGTCGACAGGGCGTTCACCACGGAGATGCCGACGCCGTGCAGGCCGCCGGAGACCGCGTACGCGTCGGAGTCGAACTTGCCGCCCGCGTGCAGCTGGGTGAGCACGACCTCGACGGTCGGCGCGCCGGAGGCGTGCATTCCCACCGGGATGCCGCGGCCGTCGTCGACGACCTCGATGCCGCCGTCGGCGAGCATTGTCACCTCGACCTTGGACGCGTGTCCGGCCATCGCCTCGTCGACCGAGTTGTCGACGACCTCCCAGATGAGGTGGTGCAGGCCGCGCTCACCGGTGGAGCCGATGTACATGCCGGGACGCTTCCGGACCGCCTCGAGTCCCTCGAGGACGGTGATCGAAGAGGCGCCGTACTCCTTGTTTCCAGTGCTCTTGTCTGACTTCTGGGCAGCCACGGGAGGTGTGCTCTCCTTCTCGTTCACACGACGGTCCCCCGCACGACGTCCATCGCGCGAACGGTTTCGCCGGCATGGCGATCGCGGCCGACGACGTGGCCGCGAGTTACCGCACCATCCTACTGGTAGAGCCGGACAGCAGGGCATCTGCGACACCCCTGAGCTGCCCGTAGACGCAGTTTCGGCGGCCGCGCCACACCGCGGATACCGTCAGGCGCGGATCGCGGTGTCGCCGGGCGACGTGCGGCCGATCACGTCGCGCACGAAGTTCGCCGTCAGCCGGGCGATCTCGGGCGCATGCGAGAGCGGTGCCCAGTGCCCGGCGGCGGTCTCGCTGTGCCGCAGGTCGGTGACCCAGTGGTCGGTGTCCTCGAACGCGAAGGGCAGCACCGCCTTGTCCCTGGTGTTGACGATCAGCTGGACCGGGATGTCGGTCCGCCGGTCCCGCGGACGCAGGATCCGCTGCCTGGTGTTCGCGCGGTACCGCTTGAGTCCATTCGCGGCATCCCGGCCGATCGTGACCGCCGGCCGGGCCAGGGTCGGTTCCATCCGGTCGAACAGCGACAAAAACAGCGGCCAGCGCGGAGCAAGCAGGCGTCCGGTGACCAGCTCCGGCACGACCGGGATGTGGAAAAGCAGGGCGTAGAAGGAGGCCGCCCACTGCGCCGCGACCCGGGCCAGCCCCCTGGGTGTCGGGTTCCGCAGGTTTCGCCACATCCAGTGGCCGAGGTGATCGAAGCACCACCCCGAGGTGGACGTGAACGAGGCGATCCGATCCCCCGCGCCCGGCGCGCACACCGCCTCCCACGACTCCAGCGACCCCCAGTCGTGCGCGAGCACGTGCACGGGTTCACCGCGGCCGACGGCATCGACGACCGCGAACAGGTCGGCCGCAAGCAACTCCAGGTCGTAGTCCGCGACCCGGGTCGGCGAGGTCGACCGGCCCGCTCCCCGAGTGTCGTAGGTGACGACCCGAAAGTCGCTGCCGAGTTCGGCAACCACGTGGTCCCAGAGCAGGTGGGTGTCCGGCCAGCCGTGCACCAGCACGATCGTCGGGCCGTCCGGGTTCCCCTGCTCGAATACCGCGAGCTCGATGTCGCCGTTGCGCACCGTGGTGGCAACGGCGGGAGCGAGGAAACCGTTGGCGGGGTGGGTCATTGATACTCCTTCGACGGGTCAGAGATCGAGCACGAGACGCTCGCCCGCAGCCCGGGACACGCAGAGCAGCATGTCGGTCCGCTGCTCGTCCGGCGTGAGCCGGGCTTCCCGATGGTCGGGGACACCCTCGAGAACCCGGACGCGGCAGGTGCCGCAGAAGCCCTGCTGGCACGAGTAGCCGATCCCCGGCAGTCGCTCCCGGACCACCTGCAGTGCGGTGCGATCCGCGGGGACGGTCAACACCTCACCGGTGCGGGCGAGCTCGACGTCGAACGGTGTTCCGTCGAGAACATCTGGGGCGCCGAATCTTTCGATGTGCAGGGCGGTGGCCGGGGTGTGCGGGAAGCTCGCGCGGACCAGGTCGAGCATCGGCGCCGGGCCACAGCAGTACACCGCACCCCCCGGCGCGGCCCGTCCCAGCAGGTCGGCCGCGGCCGGCACGCCGTGCTCGTCGTCGGTTCGCACGAAAACCCGGTCCTGTTCCCATGATTCGATCTCATCGAGGAACGGCATCGTGTCCCGGGAGCGGCCGGAGTAGACGAACTGCCAGTCCATGCCGGCTGCCCGCGCGGCCCGCACCATCGAGAGGATCGGGGTGATCCCGATCCCACCTGCCACGAACAGCGCGCTGCCGCCGCCGACGAACGGGAACCCGTTGCGCGGACCACGCACCGTCACCCTCGCCCCCGGCTGGAGCGCGTGCATCTCGAGCGACCCACCCCCGCCGTCCGGGATCGCCCGCACGGCAACCGTGTACCGGGACCGGTCCGCCGGGTCCCCGCACAGTGAGTACTGCCTTCTCCTGCCCGACGGCAGGTGGAAGTCGAGGTGACACCCCGGCTGCCAGGCGGGCAGGTCGCCGCCGTCGATCGTGCCGAACGCCAGTGCAACAACCTGCTCATCCCGCGCGACGATCCGGCGGTCGACGACCTCGAGGGTCATGGCGGAATCCGGGTTGTGCCCGGCATGGTCACGGTTGTAGTCGTGGCCGGCGAGGACCCCGACGTAGCGCTCGGCGACCGCCCCGAGGGCGGCCATCATCCGATCCGGGCGGCCCCGCCCGCGCAGGTCTGCGGGCACCGGCCCGGGTGTGCGGCGATTAATGATGGACGGCATGACTTCTCGCGTTCGACGAATCAGCGGACCGCGGCCTGCGCCGCAGGAGAGGAGGCCAGGTAGGCGACGGCCTGTGCGGTGGATCCCTCGCTGGACGGGTGGTAGTCGCGACGGAAGTAGCGGCTCATCCGGCTGACCAGATCGGTCGTTGTCGGGAGCACGCCCCGCCTGCCCGCCGCCCGGAAGTCCGACCAGTGCGGGCGGCGGCGGTGATGTGACCAGTTCGCGAGCTCGGGATCGTTGGCCATCAGGAACCGGGTGCCCCGGATCCAGAGGTACACCAGTGCCGGAGTTGCGATCAATTGCGTTCGCAGCCTTCGGCTTTCACGCTTGTCGAAGTAGCGCATGACGTCATAGGCGACCGAGCGGTGCTCGACCTCCTCGGACCCGTGCCAGCGCAGCAGGTCCAGCATCGTCGGGTGCACGCCCGCACCGTCGAGCGCCCGGGCGTTCAGCACCCAGTCGCCGAGGAAGGCGGTGACGTGCTCGATCGCCGCGATCAGCGCGAGCCGCTCGACGAGGTAGTTTTCCTTCCGGCCCGAGGTGAGCGGGCGCGGACCGAGCAGGTGGGTGAAGACCCAGTGCATCTGATCGGTGTACGGCGTGGTGTCGAGACCCTTGGCCTTCAGATGGTCGAGGACGCCGGAGTGCGCGTTTGAGTGCATCGCCTCCTGTCCGATGAACCCGGCGACGTCGCCGCGCAGCTTCTCGTCCTCGATCAGCGGGAGTGCCTCCTTGAAGGTCTCCACGAACCAGTCCTCGCCCGCGGGCAGCAGGATGTGCATCACGTTGAACACGTGCGTCGTGAAGGGGTCACCCTCGACCCAGTGCATCGGCAGGTCCGACCAGTCGAAGCGGACGTTGCGCGCCTGCAGCAGGATGTTGTCGGGTTCGAGCGCGGACGCGGTGGTGTCGACGGCCATCGGGCTCCCTTCGGCGACGCGACTGCATCGCGGTGACACAGTTCACTCCAGAAGAAGGTAACTGTAACACTGCGTAATAGGCAATCCCTGGCCTGTGGAGCCTCCGGTTACCCGTAGGTGTCGCGCGGGCCGCGTCCGCGCACGTGCCGTTCCCCCTTGCGCCAGCTCGGCGCGGTCGGCCCGGCGATCCGCAGGCTGGTGACCACCCCGTCCCCGACCGCGGCCGCAATCTTCGCGAGGATCTGGGCCTGCATCAGCCGCAGCTGCGTCGCCCACGCGGTGGATTCGGCGGAAACGCTGAGCACCCCGTCCTTCAACGCCACCGGCTCGGCGTGCGCGGAGATGTCCACCCCGACCACCTGCTGCCACCTGCCGAATACGGTCCCCTCCGACACCCGCGGCGACCAGCCGCGACTCTTCGCGACCGTACTGGCCAACGCCCCAAACGGTTGCGGATCCCTGGCATCGGGTCGGGCGCCGGACCAGCCCCGTCGGCCCGTGCCGCGCGTCCTGGGCTTCGGCGACGACCGGCCCTGGCCGACCGACTTGCCGCTGGCCTTCGCCGCGGCCCGCGCCTCCTCAAGCGCCCGGCGGGCCAGGTCGATGCCGCGCAGTTCGGGCTCCCCGCTTCCGGGTCGTGCACCCGGAGCATCCGCCTGCTCACTCATCGCGACTCCCTTCTCCGTCGATCATCCCAGCACTCCGCCCCGCCCGCGTCCCGCCGCACCACCCCGCCCCCTGACCACCCACCTCACTGACCACCCCGCCCCCTGACCGAATGTGGGATTCGGTCGGTCTAAGTGACCGAATCCCACATTCGGTCAGGGAAGTAGAGGGGTGGGGTGCTGGTGGGGTGGGGTCAGCGGACGGTGGAGGTGCGGCCGTCGGGGCGGTCGACGGCCTCGACCGCGAACCTGGTCGCGTGCAGCTCCTCGGGAACGTCCTCGGCGACGGCGGCGGTGATCAGCACCTGCTCGGCGTCGGCCGCCACCTCGGCGAGCGCCCGCCGACGCTTGCGGTCCAGTTCGGCGAACACGTCGTCGAGCATCAGCACCGGGTCGGTGCCGTCGGAGCGGAGCAGCGCGAACGCGGCAAGGCGCAGCGACAGCGCGAACGACCACGACTCGCCATGACTGGCAAACCCCTTCGCTGGCTGGTCCCCGAGCCGGAGTTCCAGGTCGTCGCGATGCGGTCCGACAAGGCAGACGCCGCGCTCAATCTCCCGCTGCCTGGCCTGGGCGAGTTCGTTGAGGAAGCACGCCTCCACCAATTCGACGTCGTCGCGGGTCCACCGATGCTGTGGATCGGCGAGTTCCGGCGGCAGCGACGCACCGAGACTCGACCGGTACCCGATCGAGGCCGGGCGGGACTCGGGTGCGATCCGCGCGTACGACTCCGCGACGTGCGGCCCCAACTCGGCGATCAGCCGCATCCGCCCGGCCAGCAGCTCGGCGCCGTGCGCGGCCAGATGGCCGTCCCAAACATCAAGTGTGGCAAGGGCACTCGTGCCGTCGGTCGACCTATTCCCGCGACGCAGCGCGCCGCTGGCGGTCTTGAGTAGCGCGGACCGCTGCCGCAGCACCTTGTCGTAGTCCGAACGGACCGCCGCCATCCGCGGAATCCGGCTGCTGAGCAACTCGTCGACGAACCGGCGACGGTCACCCGGGTCGCCGCGGACCAGGGACAGGTCCTCGGGCGCGAACAACACCCCGCGCAGCACCCCGAGGATCTCTCGGGGCCTGCGCAGCGGTGAGGTGTTCATCCGGGCCCGGTTGGCCCTGCCGTCGTTGATCTCCACATCGATCGAGAGTTCGCGGCCGTCGTTGACCACCACGGCGCCGATCTGGGCCGCCGTCGCCCCGGCCCGGATCAGCGGGGCATCCGTCGACACCCGATGCGACGACAGGGTCGCGAGGTAGCCGAGCGACTCGAGCAGGTTGGTCTTGCCGTGCCCGTTCGGACCGAGGAACAGGGTGATGCCCGGTCCGGGTTCGAGGGTGACGGCGTCCCACGATCGGAAGTTGCGGAGCGAGAACTTGCGGACGAACACCCTATGGCTGCCCGGATTCCGAAACGCGTTGCACCGCATGACCACCGAACTGGTTGCGGAGTGCCGACACTGCCTTCATCGCGGGCGAGTCGGCCTGCCTTGACGCAAACCGCGCGAACAGTGCCGCCGAAATAACCGGAGCCGGGACGGCGTGGTTGATCGCCTCCTCGACGGTCCACCGACCCTCACCGGAGTCCTGGGTATACCCGGAGATCGCCGCCAGGTCGGGGTCCTCCGCAAGCGCCTTGACGAGCAGGTCCAGCAGCCACGACCGCACCACGGTGCCCGTGGTCCAGGCCCGTAGCACGCCGTGCACATCGGTGATCAGGTCTTCTGCCTCGAGCAGTTCGTAGCCCTCGGCGTAGGCGTGCATCAGCCCGTACTCGATGCCGTTGTGGATCATCTTCGCGTAGTGGCCCGCGCCAACCGGCCCCGCGTGCACGAAGCCGTCGGCGCGTTCCCCGTCCGGACGAAGGGCATCGAAGATCGGCATGGCTCGTGCGACGTCGTCGTCCGCGCCACCGACCATCAGGCCGTACCCGTTTTCCAGGCCCCACACGCCACCGGAGACACCGCAATCGACGTAGCCGATCTCCTTCTGCGCCAGCAGTTCTGCGTGTGGCCGGTCCTCGGTGAACCGCGAGTTCCCGCCGTCGATCACCAGGTCGCCGCTCGTCAGCACGTCGGTCAGAGCGGCGATGGTATCCCGGGTGATCTGCCCGGACGGGACCATCACCCACACCACCCGGGGTGTATCGAGCGCGGCCGCCAGGTCCGCGAGCGAGGCCACGTCCGTGACCTCGGGTCGCGGGTCGTACCCCACCACCTGGTGGCCGGCCGCCCGCAACCGCTCCCGCATGTTGAAGCCCATTTTTCCGAGGCCGACCAATCCCAGCTGCATCGGGTGGCTCCCTTCGGTGGTGGACGTGCGGTGACGGTCTCGGGCCGCGGGAATCAGCCGGGAAGCCGGACCGGCATCAGCAGGTAGGTATAGGCGCTGTCCGGGGCTGCGAAGGTGCCGCCGTCGCCGGGCTGGGGTTCCTCGTCCTCGGCAGGCCGGAGCACGGCGGGGCGGCTCGGCGTGGTGAAGCCGAAGGTGACCCGGTCGCTGTGCAGCGAGGTCAGCCCCTCGGTCAGGTACGTCGGGTTGAACGCGATGGTGAGCGACTCGCCCTGGAACCGGGCCTCAAGGGCCTCCTCGGCGCGTCCGGCGTCCTCCCCGCCTGCGGCGAGCAGCAGCCCATCCTCGGAGAACTGCAGGCGGACCTGGGCGCCGCGTTCGGCGACGAGTGCGACGCGCTTGATCGCGTCGACGAGCGGGGCGACCTCGACGGTGGCGATGGCGGTGTGCTCGGGCGGCAGCAGCTGCCGGAACTTCGGGAACTCCGCATCCAGCAGGCGGGTGGTGGTGCGTCGGCCCTCACCGACGATGCCGAGCAGGCCTTCCGACCCAACCGACGATCCCGCACCGAAGGCCAACTCAACCGGCGAATTGGAGCTTCCCCCAAGAGTTTTCGCTGCCTCCGACAGGGTCTTCGCGGGGATCAGCACCGCGGCGCTGGTGTCGGGGTTGGTCGGGGTCCATTCGATCTGACGGACCGCGAGCCGGAACCGGTCGGTGGCGGCGAGGACCACGTTGCTGCCCTCGATCTCGACCCGGATGCCGGTGAGCATCGGCAGGGTGTCGTCCTTGCCCGCTGCGATCGCGACCTGACCGATTGCCTCGGAGAACACGTCGACGGGCAACGAACCGGTCTGCTGCGGCAGTTCGGGAAGCTGTGGATAGTCCTCGACCGGCATCGTCGGGAGGGAGAACTTGGCGCTGCCGCAGGTGATGAGCACTCGAGCACCGTCAACGACCAGGTCGACCGGCTTCAGCGGCAGGGACCGGGTGATGTCGGCGAGCAGCTTGCCGGACACCAGGGCCTGACCGGGATCGGACACCTCTGCCGAGATCCGAACCTGTGCAGAGACCTCGTAGTCGAATCCGGAGATCGTCAGGCCCTGCTCGTCCGCGGAGATCAGCACACCACCGAGAACCGGGACCGGAGGCCGTGACGGGAGACTGCGGGCCACCCATGCGACGGACTCTGCAAAGTCTTCCCGGGCGACCCGAAATTTCATGCTCCCGAGCTCCATCGCTGGGCTGATCCTCTCCGTAGATGCATCACCGTGCCACCGTCCGTCTCACACGACGGGGCAGAAGCCCACCGTAGGCCCTTCCGGTCGAAGTTTAAAGCCGAAACCGGCGCGTCACCTCGCCCGTCCGGGCGGCGCGGAGCGGCTGTGTACGAACGGACTCCACAGAACCTGTTTTCAAAGGGAGAACTGGAGAGAAATACAAGCAGTAGTAGTAGGTCCTGTGAAAACTGTGCAGAAGTCCCCTTCCTCGCTGGTCGCTGACCGTGTCGGCCTGGGGAGCCCGTGTGGATCGACGGGGGACGAATTGGGGACGGTTGTGGAGAACCGCTGAGTTGTTCATCGTTGTTCCCACACTGTCCACAGCGATTCCCTAGTTGTACACCGGGTTGTCCACAGTCGGACGGTGTTTGTGCGGAGTTGTGCACGGCACACGAAATCGGCGGTCCGTCCGGGTGGACGAACCGCCGAGGGGCGAGCGGGGTGCGGTCAGCGCTTGGCGCGCTGCTTGATCCTGGCGGTGAGTTCCTGCACCTGGTCGTAGACCTTGCGCCGTTCGGTCATCTCCTTGCGGATCTTCTTGTCGGCATACATGACCGTGGTGTGGTCGCGTCCGAACGCGTTGCCGATCTTCGGCAACGATAGGTCGGTCAGCTCCCGGCAGAGGTACATGGCGATCTGCCTGGCCTGGGACAGCGGCCGGGTCTTGCCGGGGCCGCACAGATCCTCGATCGCCATCCCGAAGTACTCGGAGGTGGCCGCGATGATGGTCGGCGCGTCGATCTCGAGGGGGGTCGAGTCCGGCAGCAGGTCCCGCAAGACCACCTCGGCGAGGGCGAGGTCGAGGGGCTGGCGGTTGAGGGACGCGAACGCCGTGACGCGGATCAGCGCGCCCTCGAGTTCGCGGATGTTGCGGTCGAGCCTGCTCGCGATCAACTCGAGGACGTCGTGCGGAACGTCGAGCCGGTCCATCCGCGCCTTCTTGCTGAGGATCGCGATGCGGGTCTCAAGTTCGGGCGGCTGCACGTCGGTGATCAGGCCCCACTCGAACCGGGTGCGGAGCCGCTCCTCGAGCGTCGCCAGTTGCTTGGGCGGCCGGTCGGAGGTGATGACGATCTGCTTGTTGGCGTTGTGGAGCGCCTCGAAGGTGTAGAAGAACTCCTCCTGGATGCCCTCCTTGCCCTCGATGAACTGGATGTCGTCGACGAGCAGGACGTCGGTCTCCCGGTAGCGGCGCTTGAACGCGACCTTGCGGTCGTCGCGCAGGCTGTTGATGAAGTCGTTCGTGAACTCCTCGGTGGAGACGTACCGGACCCGGATGCCGGGGAACAGTCGCTGGGAGTAGTGGCCGGCGGCGTGCAGCAGGTGCGTCTTGCCGAGGCCCGACGAACCCCACACGAACAGGGGGTTGTATGCGCGGGCAGGTGCCTCCGCGCAGGCGACCGCCGCGGCGTGCGCGAACCGGTTGGACGCACCGATCACGAAGGTGTCGAACGTGTACTTGGCGTTGAGGCTGTTGCCGTCGGAGCCGGCGGGGGCCGGGGCGGGCGGCTTGGTGAAGTACGCGGGCCACGACTCGTTGACGCTGGCGATGGCCTCGCCGTCCTCGTCCACCTCGTCGTGTTCGCCCGGGTCGGGTTCGAAGAGGTCGGCGTCACCGATGCCGGGCCTGCGTCGACGGAAGGCCTCCACGCTCACCGCTCCCGCGTTCGCGGACTCGGCTTCGGCCTGCCGGACCGAGGGCGGCGGCGCGGGCGCGGGCTCCGGGGCCGGGGCGGGCGGGGCCGGAGCGGGCTGGGCATCGGTGGGCGGGGCGACGCGGACACCGAGTCCCGCGACCCCCTCGTCGATGTGCCGGTTGAGGGTCTGCAGGATCGGTTCGCGCAGATCGCGTTCGATCGCCTCCTGGACGAACGACGAGGGCACCGACAGCAGCGCGAATCCCTGGGCAAGCGTCAGCGGCCGGACGAGCGCCAGCATCGCCTTCTGCGCCTTGGTGAGCGGGTGGCCTGCAGCGTCCGCGGTCAACTCGTCGAGGACGTCCACCCACACCCGTGCCAGGGTGTTCGCTTCCTCGTTCAACGTCGGCCCTCCCGGATCGGTGCGTGGGGAGTCGCCGCCGCTCGGTTGCGTCGACGATCGCGGGCTGTTCACCCCTGGGGATAACTTCCCCGCACAAGGCTACGAATATGCCACCTGAACAGTGTTTCCACACAATTATCCACAAGTGTGGATAACGTTTTCCGGTATCGGGTCGGGTCCGGACTGGGCCGGGAAACCCCAGCTCAATGCGCCTCCCACCTGCGATGATGCGGTCCTCTGCTGATCCGGTCCGCTCGCCGATGGTGCCGCGTGCCACACCTCGGGGCCGGACCTGTGCACAGATGTCAAGACCGGGCAAGCATCTCGGGTCACGTGGCGTGTCGGGACCCGTCGCGGTTTGACCTGACCGGCGGCGCTGCGTACTCTCGTACAGTCACCCGAGTTCGAGGTGGCGGTCTCATGCTGGCCACGTGTTGTTCACGAGAACGCGCGTGCCTCCGCGTGCCGTCGCCGATCGGGGAACACCCGAATCTCAGCTACAGATGGCGTCTCCCGGCGCCGACGATTTACAAGGAGTGTCGACCGTGGCCAAGGGCAAGCGGACGTTCCAGCCGAACAATCGCCGCCGCGCGCGTGTTCACGGCTTCCGTCTCCGGATGCGGACCCGTGCGGGCCGCTCCATCATCTCTGCGCGTCGCCAAAAGGGCCGCGCTACCCTCTCCGCCTGACCGCGTAGAGCGCGGGAGCTCGGGGTGCTTCCTGAGCCGCACCGGTTACGTCGTCGTGCGGACTTCGCGTCCACGGTTCGCCGTGGACGCCGCGCGGCCCGTCGGGATGTGGTCGTCCACGCCCTGACCGAGGCCACGCACGAGTCGCTCGTCGGGGATCCGGGTCCGCGTTTCGGTTTGGTTGTGAGCAAGGCTGTCGGGCCGGCGGTGATTCGACATCGAGTCGCGCGCCGGCTTCGTCATATCTGCGCGAGCCTGGTCGACGATGTGTCCGAGGGGACGTTCGTGGTGATCCGGGCACTTCCCGGGGCGGCAACCGCCTCGTCCGCCGACCTGGATCGGCAACTCCGATCCGGGCTGCGCAAGCTGAACCTCATCGGTGGGTAGGCCCCAATGACTCGCAACCTCTCGACAGGGACGGGGCCGTTCGGCATGATCCGGCGCGCCCCCGCGCGGGGCCTGATCTTCTGCATCGAGCTGTACCGCAGCTATGTCTCGCCGACCCGGATGCCGACCTGCCGGTTTGCCCCGACCTGCAGCGAGTACGCGGTCGACGCGCTGCGTGAGCGTGGCGCCGCGGTGGGAATGATCCTGACCGTGGTGCGCCTGCTCAAGTGCGGGCCCTGGCATCCTGGCGGCTGGGATCCGGTGCCACCGCGCGGATCCGGTCGTCACCGCGAGCGCGGTGCCGCGGACCTGGACACTGGTAAGCAACCCCACGATCTGCTGAACGTGGGCGAACAGAGGAGTACCTAGAGCCGTGCTCGACTTCATCTATTACCCGGTGTCCTGGATCCTGTGGGTCTGGCACAAGGTGTTCGGCTCCTTCCTCGGGGCAGACAACGGCTTCGCGTGGGCGCTGTCGGTGATGTTCCTGGTGTTCACCCTGCGCGCGATCCTGTACGTGCCCTTCGTCAAGCAGGTCCGCACCACCCGGCAGATGCAGGAGTTGCAGCCGCAGATCAAGGCGCTGCAGAAGAAGTACTCCAATGATCGCCAGCGGATGGCGCTGGAGATGCAGAAGCTCCAGAAGGAGCACGGGTTCAATCCGCTGATGGGTTGCCTGCCGGTGCTGCTGCAGGCGCCGGTGTTCATCGGCCTGTTCCACGTCCTGCGATCCTTCAACCGCACCGGCACCGGGTTCGGCCAGCTCGGGATGACGGTGGAGGAGAACGCCAACACCGCGAACTACGCGTTCTCGGCGGCGGACGTCCAGTCGTTCCTCGATGCACGCCTGTTTGGTGCCCCGATCGCCGCCGCGATGACCACCCCGAAGGCGCAGCTCGAGGCCTACGGTGTGCCGATCCCGACGGTGTGGACCATCGCGGCCGTCGCGATTCCGCTGATGATCATCGCGTCGGTGGCAACCCACTTCAACTCCCGTGCGTCGGTGGCCCGCCAGAGCGAGGCGGCGGCGGCGAACCCGCAGGCCGCGATCATGAACAAGCTGTCCCTGTGGGTCTTCCCGCTCGGCGTGCTCGTCGGCGGCCCGTTCCTGATGATCGCGATCCTGCTGTACTGGGTGTCGAACAACATCTGGACCTACGCTCAGCAGCACCTGGTGTTCCGGCGCATCGATGCGGAAGAGGAAGAAAAGAAGGCCAAGGCGCTCGAGCGGCGTGCCGAGAACGCGCCGAAGCCGGGTGCGAAGCCGGTCAAGCGCAAGGGTGCGGCGGCCGCGCAGGCCGTTGACGCCGGAACGGATGCGGCGGAGCCGTCGGACGGTCCGGACTCTCCCGCCCCGACCGCGTCCGACTCGAAGCCCAAGCCCGGTGCGAAACCGACCGGAAACCGCGGCAAGAACAAGCGCAAACGCTGAGGCGGCACCCGACTTCTGAGCGCGGCAGCGCTCCCCTTCACAGAGAAGAGAACGACGATGGCGAACGATCCGGCTACCGGACGGGACGGAGATGACGAGGTCGTGGCGGACGTGACAGTGGAAGCGCCCGTGGACGAGATCGACGAGGAGGACGCGCTCGTCGAGGAGGGCGAGATCGCGGGCGACTACCTCGAGCAGCTGCTGGACGTCCTGGACTTCGACGGCGACATCGACCTCGACGTCGAGGGCGATCGTGCGGTCGTGAGCATCGACGGCGGCGAGGACCTGGCGAAGCTGGTCGGGCGCAAGGGCGAGGTTCTCGACGCCCTGCAGGAGCTCACCCGGCTCGCCGTGCAGCAGGCCACCGGTGACCGCAGCCGTCTGATGCTCGACATCGCCGGCTGGCGCGCGGGCAGGCGCGCGGAGCTCACGGAGATCGGACTTGCCGCCGCCAAGCGGGTTCTCGACTCCGGCGAATCCGAGTCCCTCTCCCCCATGACACCGTTCGAGCGCAAGATCGTGCACGACGCGGTCGCGTCGGTCGAGGGCGTCTCCAGCGAGAGCGAGGGCGCCGAGCCGTCCCGTCGCGTGGTCGTCATCAAGGGCTGACGCTTCACCTCACGAGGGGCTCCCGACCGGATGGTCGGGAGCCCCTCGTCGTTGTGCGGTGTTTCACGTGAATCAGTGCACGGCGCGCTGGCGTTCCAACCCTTGCCTCACACCCGCGGGCCCGCGTCCGGCGCGCGGAGTCCGGTGGTCGGTCCGAGCGCACCGGGACGGCCTGGACCGAGAATTCATCCACAGGGTGGGGCGAGGCCTGTGGAATTCTCGGATGGTCTCGGGGATCCCCATGATCGGGCGTGTTTCCGTGACGCCGGGGTGGTGATCGCCTGTGGATAACCTCGATTTCGGGCGTCGACGCCGCGGTCGGGTCCGCCCGGATGCGGCGCCTCCCCACTCCCCGCGCCGCTTCGCGGACCGAACGTCGAATGGTGCTGCAGTACAGGGCAATTCGGGTGCGCTTCGGTGACCGGCGCGGACGGGTCGCCCGATGGGAGGTGATTCGTGTCCTTCGGTGTCCGGCCGGTTATCTCGACATGGGCACATTCCGTCACTGTGACGGTAGTGCGCTGCCGCGGGAGGCGGAACACTGCGGTGTGTGCTCGTCCCTCGCCCGGCCGATGTCCACCGGGCATCACCCGCGCGGTGGGTGCGGGGTGATGCGCGCCGGCGCCCTCCGCGGTGAGCGGCCCCGGTGCTCGATCTTCGCCGGCGGTGTCGTCGCCGGCGCCGACGCGACGGTGGGCCGGCCCAGCCCGTGCACGGGTCGTGCCCGCGGATTGGCTCCCCAGGCATCTGCGCGACCCGCGCCCATGCGGGTCGCGTCCGCTGCGGGCGTGATTCACGTGAAACATCGGGGGTGGTCCCCGGCAGGACCGGCCGGGGCGGACGTCCCGTCGGATCAGGTGCCCCCGGGGAACCCGGCCGTGTCGGGTGCGGGCGCGGCCGACTGGGCACCAGCCACACCGGCGTTCAGCCCCGCCTCCTGACGTCGCCGCCGCTGCGGCAGATGCGGTCCGCGCCGGAGCGGGGTCCGTGGAGGGGCTCCCGTCGCGCATCCGATGACGATCGGTGCGCCAGGTACGGCACCGAGGGAGGCGAGGCGCATCCCTGCGTCGGCCGGTGGCACGCCGGAACGGATCCCGCGCACGACCACGTGGCTGAGGCGGCACCGTCGGCCGTGCTGAATTGCGCGACCCGGATGGGCTCGCCTGCCGCCGTTCGGGTCGGTGGATGGGAGTGCGAATGCATGTCGTCGCACGCGCTCCGAGCGGCGTCGCGGGCGGTGCTCGTACACGACCGGCCGAATGCTTCCAGGTGGGGGCCGCGACTCTCCCGGGATTGCGTCCTCGGGCGTTGCGAAGGATGACCCTGCGGGTTTGCGTACCGCACCGCGACGGGATGGACGGGCTCGCGCCGGGCGCCGCCGATTCACGTGAAACATTCGAGGGGTCGCCCGGCCCTTGGCTAAGGGTCCGTGCTCGGCCAGGGTCGCGGTCGGCCCCTCCCCTCCCTTGGCCCTCCCCTCCCCCACTCCGGTGGCCGGTCGCCATGTTTCACGTGAATCGAGGGCCCTGCGCGTGTCGAGCGGGAGCCGGGTACGCCTGACCGGCGACCCCTCGTCGGCTGGGAACGGCGCCAGTCCGGCGGTCAGCCCGACCGGCACGTCGCGGTCGGCAGCTTCCACGCTGGCTGCGTGGTCGACCGTGCTGCGTCAGCTGGGTGTCCGCGGTGCAGCGGTACCGCAGGCCGACCGCGCCAGCGCGTCCGGGCGCCACCGCGCATCCGGGTGGCCCGCACCTCACGTCGTCGACCCGTGTCACGATTCGTCCGGTCCGGTCGCCGCATGCGGGGCGCCCGTTCCACCGCGCTTGTCGAGGGTGACCAGGTCGGCGCGGGTGGTGTGGCGTGCCCGCGCCCGCCGTCGGGATCCGGTGCGGTGACCCAGTCCGCCGGGCGCCGCCGGGGCGGAAGGCGCCGCTGCCAGCCCGACGGCATCCGCGCCCGACCCACCCCACGACAGCACCAAAACCCCGGGCCGAACTCTCCATCTGGGCGGGGACCGGGCTGGTGGGCCGTTCCGGCTACCGGACCGGCGGTGTTCCCGCGGAGTTCGGTGCGGATACGCAGGCGTGGCGGACGCCGTGTGCGCCCGTGGTCGACGGCTTCGACCGGGACCAGGTCTACCGGCAGCGCGCTGGCCGGATGGTGTCCCGCCGTCAGGCTCGTGGGATCAACCCGCAGCGTGGACGTCGCGCCCGGGCCGCCGGGCCGTGCCTCCTGCCCCGTCGGTCCAACCGGTTCGCTGCGGTCGAGCCCACGCTGTTTCGGGTGGTGCGCGACCGGCGGTCGGCATCCCGATCGATCGGCCGGGCCCGGCCGCGCGGGCAGGAGGGCGCCCCGGCTCCCACCCGACGGCCGTCTCGACGTCCCGCGTCCCGCCGGCGCCGACTGCGAAGACGGCCCGGTGTCCCGCCCAACCGGTTCGCTGCGGTCGAGTCCACGCTGTTTCGGGTTTTGCGCGACCGGCGGCTGGCATCCCCGATCGATCGGTCGGGCACCGCCGCGGGCAGACGGGCGCCCCGGCACCCACCCGACGACCGCCTCGACCGCCCGACCCCCGCTGACGCCGACCGCGACGCCGTCATGCCGGTGCCTCCGGGACGGTGTCCGGCGCCTGGGCACGTGTCCCCGTCCCGCTCGGATGAGCCGGGCCGGACCATCGCCGTCCGGAGAATGTCGCTCCCGCTGGCTCCGCACCGTGCGCGGAGGCGAAGCCGTTACGGCATTGGTGCCGACGACAACGCCCCGGGCGGTGATTGAATGCCCGGGCGCCAACATGGGGGTCCCCGCGAATGAACCGGGCCGGCGCCGATTCCTCCGCCCCGGCGGTGGGTCCCTGCTTCACGTGAAACATGGCCGCGTCGCGAGGCCTGGAAGGCGCACCGCCGACACCGTGTCGGTCCGTCACCGTGCGACGTGGTCGGCGGGCGCGCCAGCCCTCGGTCCTCCGGTTGCCATCCCGGATCCGCTCAGCCGCCCGCGGTCCGGCGTCCCGGGGCGCTCGTCCCCCGATGGCGGTGGGTTGCCGACGCCGCGTGTTCCGGGGCGGCGCCCTCCCCTCCCCCACCGCCGGATCGACCGGACGTTGTCGCGTCCCATCGGCCGGGGTGCATCGCAAGCACGGGGTCCACGCTGTCGCTGTGACACCCGAACCGAGCACGGTCCGTCGGCGGCCCGGGAGCATCTGATGTCGGTCGGCGAGACACGGCCTGTTGGTTTGTGGAATCCCGAGTGCACACGGGAAGATGTTTCACGTGGAACCCACCGACCCCATCGACCTCACCGACGCCGCGCACCGTGTGTTCGGGGAGCGTTTCGCGCTGGCCCAGAAGTATCACGAATCCCTCGCGACGGATGGCGTCGAACGTGGTCTGATCGGGCCACGGGAGGTCCCGCGGCTGTGGGAACGGCACCTGCTCAACTGCGCCGTGCTCGGTGAACTGATCGGTGAGGGCGAGTCGGTCGTCGACGTCGGAAGCGGTGCGGGTCTGCCCGGCATCCCGCTCGCGATCGCCCGACCCGACCTGCGGATCACCCTGGTCGAGCCGCTGCTGCGGCGCTCGGTCTACCTCGCCGAGTTCATCGAATCGGTCGGCCTGGATGTGCGGGTGGTTCGGGGTCGGGCGGAGCAGGCCGGGGTGGTGCAGGAGGCGGGCGGCGCCGATGTGGTCACCTCCCGCGCCGTCGCCCCGCTGGAGAAGCTGGCGCGGTGGTCGCTGCCGTTGATCCACGAGCACGGCCGGATGCTGGCGATGAAGGGGTCCAGTGCGGCCGAGGAGATCGAGCGCGATCGCGCTTCCCTCACCCGCCTGGGGGCTGGCAAGCTGGAGATCGTCGAATGCGGCGCCGACGTCCTTCCGACACCGACGACCGTGGTTCGGGCGGAACGGATTCCAAAGCGATCGCATCGCCGATGACGTCGAGGATCGGTGGGACCGGCGGTCGAGTGACTTCGAGTGAGGAGCAATACATGTCGGGTGGACCCGAAGCAACTGTTTCACATGAAACGGACCCCAATCCCTCGCGTTCCACCGACACCGCACCCTCGACCGACCCGAGTGCCCACGCCCCCGGCCCATACGACGGCATCTCCCTCGAGGAGACCCCGATCGGGGCCGCCGCGCAGCGCGCCAGCCAGGTCCTGCATCCGGGGAGTGTGACCCTGCCGAAACCGAGCCGGCGGCGCATGCTTACCGTCGCGAACCAGAAGGGTGGCGTCGGGAAGACCACCACCGCGGTCAACCTGGCGTCCGCGCTCTCCGTTCAGGGGCTCACCGTCCTCGTCGTCGACCTCGACCCGCAGGGCAATGCCAGCACCGCGCTCGGCATCCCGCACCACTCCGGGGTGCCGTCCAGCTACGAGCTGCTCATCGGGGAGGTCAGCGCGAAGGAAGCTGTCCAGCAGAGCCCGCACAGCGAGCGGCTGTACTGCATTCCCGCGACGATCGACCTCGCCGGCGCCGAGATTGAGCTGGTGTCGATGGTCGCCCGCGAGAACCGACTCAAGAGCGCCCTGTCCGATGCGTTCCTATCCGACCTGGACGTCGACTTCGTGCTGATCGACTGCCCGCCGTCGCTCGGGCTGCTCACCGTCAACGCCCTCGTCGCGGTCAACGAGGTCCTCATCCCGATCCAGTGCGAGTACTACGCGCTCGAGGGGGTTGGCCAGCTGCTCCGCAACATCGAGATGGTCAAGTCGCATCTCAATCCCGACCTGCACGTGTCGACGGTGCTGCTGACCATGTACGACGGCCGGACCAAGCTGGCCGACCAGGTCGCCGAGGAGGTGCGGAACCACTTCGGGGAGGCGGTGCTGCGGTCGGTGATCCCCCGCAGCGTGAAGGTCTCCGAGGCTCCCGGCTACGGGATGACCGTTCTCGACTACGATCCCGGATCACGCGGCGCCATGAGCTATCTCGACGCCGGACGTGAACTTGCCGCCCGTACCGCATCGATCACATCGCAGGAGAACTAGTGGCACAGAGAAGCAAGGGCGGTCTCGGTCGCGGGCTCGCGTCGCTCATCCCGCCCGGCCCCGACGCGGGTCCGCGTCTCGGCAACGCCGCAGCCGACATCATCATCGGCAACGGAACCGCCCCGGCGGTCCCCTCCCCCACCGAGGCGGCACCCGCCGACGGCGCAGGGAAGGCCACCAGATCGGGTCGGCCGCAGGCCAAGGCGTCCGGCAAGACGCAGGCGAAGACCACCGGCAAGACCGCTGCGACGGCCAAGACCCCGGAGTTGGCCCCGGTGGACGGCGCCGTCTACCGGGAGATCCCGGCGGCACAGATCCAGCCCAACCCGAAGCAGCCGCGGTCGGTGTTCGACGAGGAGGCGCTCGCCGAGCTGGTGCATTCCATCCGCGAGTTCGGTCTGATGCAGCCGATCGTCGTGCGGGCGACCGGGACGGACACCTATCAGCTGGTGATGGGTGAACGGCGGTGGCGGGCCAGCCAGGCCGCCGGGCTCGAGTCGATCCCCGCCATCGTGCGCGAGACGGGCGACGGCGACATGCTGCGGGACGCCCTGCTCGAGAACATTCACCGGGTGCAGCTGAATCCGCTCGAGGAGGCGGCGGCGTACCAGCAGTTGCTCGAGGAGTTCGAGGTCACCCACGAGGAGCTGGCTGCCCGCATCGGGCGCTCGCGCCCCGTGGTGACCAACATGATCCGGCTGCTCAAGCTGCCGATTCCGGTGCAGCGCCGGGTCGCCGCGGGGGTGCTGTCCGCGGGGCATGCCAGGGCGCTGCTGTCGCTCGAGGCGGGCGCCGAGGCGCAGGACCTGCTCGCCGCCCGGATCGTGGCAGAGGGCCTGTCCGTCCGCGCCACCGAGGAGGCGGTGACGCTCGCGAACCGGGACGGTGGGGAATTGCCCACTCCCCCGGTCAAGCGCAAGCCGATCCAGATGCCGGGTCTGCAGGACGTCGCGGACCGGCTGTCCGGCGCCTTCGACACCCGCGTTACCGTCAGTCTCGGGAAGCGGAAGGGCAAGATCGTCGTCGAGTTCGGCTCGGTGGACGATCTGCAGCGGATCGTGGAGATGATGGAGACCTCCGGCGCGGAATAGTGCCGTCAGGGACCCCGGCGTGAAACGTCACCGTGACGTTTCACGCCGGGGTTTCCTCTACCTGTCCCGCCGGACGCACTGAAATGCAGTGCCCCCCAACGTCATCCGATGCGCCTCCGGTCGGGAACGGCCAGGACGATCGGGATCGCCTATCCTGGATGTGGTGATGACCCGCGGTCGCCGACCCCGGGTCCGAGACGTGACGTCGTGGAGGCGAGAGACAGGGTGTCGATGCGCATCAGTCCGCTCACCCTCGACGGCTTCGATCGGCTTCCCCGGCACTCCCGCCGCTGCATCTTCTGGGAGATGGACCCGGACGCGCTGCGCAACTCCCGCGTGTACGCGGACCCCGAGTTCGAGAAGGAAGCCTGGCTGTCGATGGTCATGCTCGAGTGGGGCTCCTGCGGGCAGGTCGCGACCCTCGAGGGGCGGCCCGCCGGGTGTGCGCTCTACTCGCCGCCGGGCAACGTGCCCCGATCCACCCTGTTCCCCACCTCCCCGGTGAGCCCGGACGCGGTCCTGCTGACCACGATGCGGCTCGAACCGGCCGCCGAGCTGGACGGGGTGGGGCCGAGCCTGATTCAGGCCGTCGTGAGCGATCTGGTGCGGCGCGGCGTGCGTGCGCTGGAGGCGTTTGGCATCGTCCGTGGACCCGACGACGACCGGACGCCGGGCAGCACTCACCAGTGCGGGCCGACCGAGTGCATGATCGACGCCGGGTTCCTCGCCGACATGGGCTTCGAGGTGGTCGCGGCGCACCACCGCTATCCGCGGATGCGTCTCGAACTGGACCGCGATCACGGCTGGAAGGCCGACGTCGAGTCCGCCCTGGAACGGCTGCTGATGTCCGCAGCGGTGACCACCGCCGACAGCGGCGCGCGGTCCACCATCGGTGTCTGACCCGCACCGCCGCCCCGCTCGCCGGGCAACGGAACCGGACCGTCAGGCCCGTTCGGCCTTCGCGAGCTCCTCGGCGAGCAGTTCCTTGAAGGTGTAGGTGCCGGTCGGCTGATCGTCCTGACCCAGCAGGTACAGGCGCTTGACCGCGATCAGGATGGCCTCGGCGATGATGTCGCGATTCCGCGGATTGATCAAGGTTTTGACGTCGGAATCGTTTGTGAGATAACCGATGTCGATCTGAACGGTCGGCATCGTGGTGAGGCGCAACAGGTCCCAGGATCGACCGTGCGATCGGCAATCCTGAAGTGGTGCGCGCGCAACGATTTCACGCTGAATGAAGTTGGCGAGGACCTGCCCGATCCGGGAGGTGGCGCCGTGTGAGTTGCCGAAGTGGAAGCTGGCGACCCCGTTCGCGTTGCGGCTCGGGCTGCTCGCACAGCGCAGCGAGATCATCAGGTCCGCGTCGAACGAGTTGGAGGTTGCCGCGCGCTCCGCGGTCGACGGGTTGCTGCTCGCTGGGTGCGACAGGAACGTCTCCATGCCGGTGGCGGCCATCCGCCCCTCGAGCCGGCTCGCAACGTCCCACAGGATCTCGGCCTCGGTGATCGGGCCGTTCGGCGTCGCCAGCACCATGCCGGTCGTTGCGCCGCCGAGATCGGGGTCGATCACGATCCGCTTGCCGCTCAGCTGCGGTCCGGACCGTCGGACCGACTCCTCCTCGGTGATCGCGTGCGGCGAACCCCCGGTGACCCGGGTGCCGAGCAGATCGAGCGAGCGCAGCGTCTGCGGTCCGCAGATGCCGTCGGACGCGATGCCGATCTCCCGCTGGAACGAGGACAACCCCTCGTGCGTCTTCGGGCCGAAGTAGCCGTCCACCCGGCTGGAGTAGAAACCGAGGTCCTGCAGCCGGGTCTGCAGCGCGGCGACGTCGTCGCCGTACTGCGGCGCGGACAGCTGGTACGCGAGGGTGCGCGCGCCGAGCCGGTACGAGGCCTCCCGCAGCGCCCGGTACGTCGCGGTGCCGACGACGCCGTCGACGAGCAGGCCGCGCTGCTGCTGGAACGCGCGTACCGCGCTATCGAGGTGATGGTCGAACACGGCGTCGGGGGCCACCCACTGCGAGCCGTTCACCGGCTCACGGGAGGTCAGCGACACGCCGCCGCGGAGATATCCGAGGGCGGACAGGGTGCCTCGAATCTCGGCAACGGCGGGACCGTGATCGCCGTGACGGAGTCGATGCATACGTGGGAACCCTTCCTCGTCCTGACGGCAATACCCAGTGGGTGATTCTCGCAGAAGCCCCCGGGATATCGGGAATCCCGGGGGCTGTTGCGATCGCTACAGTACGTCGGAAAGGTCCTTGAGCAGTGCAGCCTTGCCCTTCGCGCCGACGATTTGCTTCACCGGCTTGCCGCCCTGGAACAGGATCATCGTCGGAATCGACATGACCTGGAAGTCCCGCGCAGCGGACGGGTTGGCGTCGATGTCGAGCTTCGCGACGGTCAGCTTCTCGGCGTGTTCCCCGGCGATCTCCTCGAGCACGGGTGCGACCATCTTGCACGGTCCGCACCAGGTCGCCCAGAAGTCGACCAGAACGGGCTTCTCGGAGTCGAGCACGTCCTGCTGGAACGAGTCGTCGGTGATGGTGATGGTGTTCGCCATGGTGTCTCCTCGGGGACGGGTGGGTGGTGTGGCCAGGTCAGGCGTCGACGGCGACGGGGCGACCGGCCGCGTCGACGGTGTTGCCGGTGATGTCGCCGCGTTCGGCGAGCCACCGCTCGGCATCGATCGCGGCGGAGGCGCCGGTGCCCGCCGCGGTGATCGCCTGCCGGTAGGTGTGGTCGACGAGGTCACCGGCGGCGAACACGCCCTCCACCGCGGTGTGCGTGGTCGGGGACTGCACCCGCACGTACCCCTCGTCGTCGATGTCGACCTGACCCGCGACGAGTTCGCTGCGCGGATCGTGACCGATCGCGACGAACATGCCGGTCACCGGCAGCGTCGACTGCTCACCGGTGACGGTGTCGCGGAGCACCAGACCGGTGACACTGCTCTCGCCGAGCACCTCGACGGGCTCGGCGTTCGTGACGATCCGGATCTTCTCGTTGGCCTTCGCGCGCTCGAGCATGATCCGGGACGCGCGGAACTCCTCGCGGCGGTGCACCAGGGTGACCGAACGGGCGAACCGGGTCAGGAAGGTGGCCTCCTCCATCGCGGAGTCGCCACCGCCGATCACCGCGATGTCCTGGTCCTTGAAGAAGAAGCCGTCGCAGGTGGCGCAGGCCGACACGCCGCGGCCCAGCAGCGTCTCCTCGCCGGGAATGCCGAGGTAGCGGGCGGCCGCGCCCATCGCGAGCACCACCGCGTGCGCGTAGTAGGTCTCGCCGTTCGCGACGACCTTCTTCACCGGACCGGTCACGTCGAGCTCCTCGACGTCCTCGGTGCGGATGTCGGCGCCGAACCGCTTCGCCTGCTCACGCATCTCGTCCATCAGGTCGGGGCCCATGATGCCCTCCCGGAACCCGGGGAAGTTCTCCACCTCGGTGGTGGTCATCAGGGCGCCGCCGAACTGGGTGCCCTCGAACAGCAGCGGCTGGAGTTCGGCGCGGGAGGCGTAGACGGCTGCGGTGTATCCGGCGGGTCCGGAACCGACGATGATCAGGTCACGAACCGAGGTCGGGGTAGTCATGCGGGCCTTCCAGGTAGTGGACGTCGTCTGGCTCAACACCAGATTATGGGGTGATGTTCCCCGGTACGGCCCGTCCGGCGATGAACGCCACATAGGGCTCGACGAGGGCGGCGGCCCGCGACTGCACGCCGGTGGCGTCGCTGCCCGCCTCGATCTGGCGGGTCGCGGCGTGCACGATCGCGTTCACCAGGTCCGCGGTCTCGGCCGCATCGGGGACTCCAAGCTCGGCCAGCGCGGTCACCAACGGCGCGGCAAGGCGGGCGTGCATTTCCGCCCCGGCCGCGCCGACCTTCTCGCTCGGGGCGATCGACGAGATCGCGGAGGCGATCGCATGCTCCCCCTCGGCGACCAGGTCGAGGTTGACCCGGACGTACGCGAGCACCCGCCGGTCCGCCGACCCGGCCGCCGCCATCTCCCGTTCGACTCGGGTGGACCAGCGCGGAAAGGAATCCTCGATCAGCGCGTCGAGGAGGTGCTGGCGGGACTTGAAGTACTGGTACATGCTCGATCGGGCCAGTCCGGCGCGGGCGGCGACCTCCGCGAACCCGGGGATCTCCGGGGTGCCTTCGGCGAGCACCTCGCGAGCGGCGTCGAGAAGGGCCCGCTGCTGGGCGGCCCGGTGCTCGGCGACGGTCGGTGCAGTGATACGCGGCAACGCCGTCCCTCCCGGTGGGCCGGTCCGGGTCGTCCGGACGGTGGTGGTGCGCCCCCGATTCGCGTCGTGACCGGGCCGCAGTGGTCGAGGACATCGTAGTCGGGTGCCCCGGCACCGATGGCCGGCGCCCGATGTCGAGGCAGGGACGGGTGACCCGGCCCGCCGCGGCGGGTCGTGTCCGGTGGTCGGACCGGCCCCGGTGGTCGACAATGACGGGCAATGAATGCCACCGCTTCGGGCCGACCCCGTGACCCCCGCATCGACACACAGGTGCTCACAGCGACGCGAGAGCTGTTGCTGGAGTTGGGTTTCGACGGCCTCAGTGTCCGTGCCATCGCGGTTCGCGCCGGCGTGAGCCGTGCCGCGATCGCCCGCCGCTGGGACTCGAAGGCCCAGTTGGTGCTCGACGCAGTGCTCGGCGTGACCCCGGACCTGACGCCCTTCGACGGCGCCGACCGGGAGGGCTGGATCCGCTGGGTGGTCACCGGCAGCTCCGAACTGTTCCGGCGGCCGGAGGTGCGGGCCGCGGTGCCCGGACTGCTGGCCACCCTCCGCGACCACGACGACCTGCGCGCCGCGCTGTGGCGCAACTTCGCTGGCCCGGCGACCGCGCTGCTCCCCGGACCCACTCCCGGCGCCGGAACCGACCCGGACACCGCGCGCGCCCTCATCGCGCTCGGCGCAGGCGCGGCGATGTTCCTGTCGCTGATCGCGCCGAGCGAGGACACCGAGGGCGTGCGCGGCGCGATCCTGTCGATCCTGCTGCCCGGTGCGGGCGCCGACGCCCCCCGGTGTCGGTCAACCGATGTCGGTTCGGGCCAGGGTCTCGGGATTGGATGCGCTGCAACCGGACCCGACGACGAGGGCGGTGATCTGCGGGGGGCGGGGTCCGGCGACGAGGAGGAGCACACCGGCGGCGCCACGCAGCCGGACCGGCCCCGACCCGAGTAGCGGGGTCGCCGGGTCAATTCCGTTGGCCCGCAGGCAATCCGATCTGCGGATCGGGTCGGTCAGGCTGCCGTTCTCGGTCCGACCGAGGACGGCGAGCGCGGCGTCGGGCCGCAGTTCGTCGCCGAGCTGGATGGCCGCCGGGTCGGCGAGCACCGTCTCCTCCGGTGCGGAGGACGGCCCGTCGTCGCCGAGGCGCGTGATGCCGATCGCGCCGAGCGCGAACACCACGAGGGCGGCGGCAGCGGCGGCCGCGATCCGGACGGGATCGCGTCGTCGGGAGGACACCGCAGGGATCGGCGACCGGTCTTCGTCGGTGGCGGTGAGCCCGAGCGCGGCGTGCAGGCGGTCGATCACCTCGGGTGGCGCGGGCGGCGCCGGCGCCGGATCCGTCCGCAGCGCGCCGAGTTCGGTCCGGACGCGGTCCAGTGCGGCGAGGGTGGCGATGGCGTCGGGGTCGTTCATTGCGGCGGTCCGGATCCGGTCCGCCTCGTCGTCGGATAGCACGTCACCGTGCAGATCGGCGAGCTGTTCGGGAGTGAGCGGGGGGCGACGCGCGTCCTCACCCTCGGTGACCATGACACCTCCTTCTTGCGATCGTGAACTGCGGATCCCAGCGGCGGCGCAGGTTCGCACCGCGCGTCACTGGATTAGACTCCGGGCGAGCCGATTTGGTTCCGCTCCGGCCGAATGTATTTCAACTGTTGCGCCAGTTTGTTCCGTGCCCGCGAGCACCTGCTCTTCACGGTGCCCTCCGGCACCCCGAGCAGCGCGGCGGCGTCCGCGACCGAGTAGCCCTCGAGGTCGACGGCGACGACAGCGGCGCGCTGCTCGGGCGGGAGGGTATCGAGGGCCTCCCCGATCGTCAGCGTCGTCTCCCGGTCCGCCATCGGGTCGCGGGGTTCCGCGGGTTCGGACCCGTCTCCCTCGGTCAGCGGCACCGTCGGGCGGGCCCGATTGCGCCGGATCCGGTCGAGACAGGCGTTGACCACGATCTTGTGTAGCCAGCTGCGGACGGCGGCATCCTCACGGAACGTCGCGGCCGTCCGGTGCGCCGACAGCAGCGCCTCCTGCAACGCGTCCTCGGCGTCCTGGATGCTGTAGCTGGTCCGGCGTGCCGTCTGCCACAAGTGGTCCTGGTGTCTACTCAATAACTCAGCAAATGCACGCGGCTCCCCAGCCGCGTGCGCCGCCAGCAGCTGGGCATCGGACATGCCCGCCGCGGCGATCCCCCTGTTGATTCGCACGCGCGATGTTAACCGACCAGGAGGTCTCCAGTCACCCCTTTGCGGGCGAAGTGTCTAACGAGTGGAGCTGAGTCCGATCTCCGCGATCGCGCTCTGGTTCTTCCCACCGTCCGTGCCGAGCTTGGTGATCCACACCAGCACCCGGCCGGTGCTGCCGTCCATCGTCACCGGAATGGTCGTCACCCCGCTGGTGAGCGTCCCCCGCCCGACCACCTGGGTCTGGTCGAGCGTCGGCCGATCGCTGGGCGCGGTCCGGATCTCGACCTGGGTCCCGACGCTCGGCGACGTGATCGTGACCTCGTTCAGCCGGGACGGCTCGTCGAGCGCGACGAGCAGACCGACCCCGTTCTTGAAGCTGGGGAACTGGTCGAAGTACGCGTCGGTGGTCCACTCGGTCGCCGGGTCGCCGTCCACCGCCAGTCCCGCCGACGTCGGATTGTCGGCCGACCCCTGTGGGGAGAACACCGTCGCGCCCGCCGGGACCACCGGCAGCGGTGCCGCCGGAGCAGGCGCGGGCACGGCGGGTGCCTCCGTCGCTGGCGCCTCCGCACCCGTGGTGAGACCGATGTTCTGCTCGGTGAGCGGCTCGTCGGAGCTGCCGCCTGCCAACAGGTTCGTCAGCCACCAGACGGCGAGCGCCACCACGATCACGGTGAGCACACCGAGGGTGGACAGCGCGATCATCATCCGGTTGCCGCGCGCCTTCGCGACCTCGGCGGTCTCCTCCTCGGACAGCGCGTGCCCGCTCGTCCCCGCTGGGCGCTGCCCGAGCCGCAGCGCGGGCATCATGTCGGTCTGCTGATCGACCACGGACGCCTGGTCCAGCACGTGCTGGACGGTCGCGGCGGTGCGGATGCCGCCGTCGGTCTCCATCGCGCGCACCGCGACCGCGGAAATCTCGAACGGCACCTCCGACCGCACCGCGCGCGGCTCCACCGGCTGCCCGTCACCGCCCCGATCGGCGAGCTTCATGCCACCGACGGTGTTGGCGGGCCGCGCGTCGGGCGCGGCGGGCGGGGTGCCCGACTCGGGGGCCGGGGCCGGCTCGCCGAGCGGCCAGCGCGCCGTGATCAGCGCGTACAGCATGGCGCCGAGCCCGCGCACGTCGGACGGGGCGTCCGCGTCGGAGAGGGTTGCGGGGAAGGCGAGGACCGCGTTCCCGTCGACGGAGATCCGCACCCGGTCCGGGTGGTCGATGGACAGCGCGCCCCCGCCGCGGTGCGCGGCCTCGGCCGCGGCGGCCAGCGCCCGAATGGCGCGGGCGGCGCCGATCGGGGACGGCGTCGTGTCGGCCATCTCGCGCAGCGACCGGCCCGGGGTCCATTCGGCGACGACGATGCCGCCGGAGCTGCCGCGGACCACGTCGAGGACCCGGGCCAGGCCGGGCGAGTTGATCCGGCCCAGGCGCAGGGTGCGGGAGAGCACGGCCTGCGGGCCCTCGGTGTCGGACAGGTCCGCGGAGGCGCGCTGCTCCGCGTCAACGAAGGTCAACGCGACCTCACGGTCGAGCTTGGTGTCGTGCGCCTGCCAGAACTTCAGGCCGCGGGCACCGCCGTGCGGGGCGAGCAGGCGGTATCGGCCGCCGGCGACCGATGCACCGGCGATCAGCTGCGGGCCGCGGGGGGCCCGGCGGCGGGGCGCCCCGGTGCCGTCACCGATCCGGATCGGGGGCAGCTGCGGCGACCCGATCGGGATGACGCCAGTGTCGACCGTGAGGTCCCGTTCGGGGCGGATGATCCGGCCGTCGGCGGTGCGCTTGTCCGCCGGGCGCTTCGGTGCCTCGGCCGCAGGCTGCGGGTCCGGGCGGGTGCTGTCGGCGGGACGGCTGGACTCCGAGTCGGATGCGCGAGGTGTCGGCGTGGACGCCTCCACCGTGGAACTGCCGGACTGGCCGCCGGCAACACTTTCGTCGCTCACCCTCGCTCCTTCGTGCAGCTCGTCGGAATCACCCGTGGTCGGCGCCCCGGTACGTCGGGCACCAGGGTACGGGAGTTGTGTGCCGCCGCCGCGTTCTACCAGAGGACGCCCGATCACGGGGAGCAGTTCGGTGTCGGCTTCGTAGATCGACACCGAGTCCAGGGTCGCCCTCCGCGGCGCCGCGGCGGGGGTGGTCTGCTGCGCGGGCGGCTCGGTGTCCGCCTGGCCCGAGCCCCGACGGAGGACCCGGTTCACCAGCCGGGTCACCGCGACCGTCCCCGCGACGACCTCGGGGACGCCAGCGAACCGCAGCAGCGTGAACGTGACCCCGAGCATCAGGATCGCGCAGGCCCCGACCTGGACGAACGCGCCGGGCCCGCCGAACCGGTCCCCGAGTCGATCGAGGCCGAGGACCTCCTCGGCGGCGAGCATCGCGATCCCGCCCGCCAGCGAGGCGACGACCACCAGCACCACGGTCTTGCCGACGTTCGCCATCCGCAGCGACCCGAGGCTGCGGCGCAGCAGGACGGCGCCGATCACCGCGCCCGCGGTGAACCCGAGTCCGTTCGCGACGCCGAGCAGGCTGACGACCTGCTGGTCGTCGGTCGCGATGCTGGGCGCGAGCAGGGACAGCACGACCTTCACCCCGGTGATACCCAGGATGATCCAGGTCGGGGTCCAGGCCTGCTCGCGGGCGTAGAACACCCGCAGATGGATCAGCACCAACGCGTACGGGATCAGGGTGAACGCCGACCAGCTGACGGCGTGGCCGAGGCGTTCGGCGTCGTCGGCGCCGAAATTGCCGTAGCCGAACAGCGCGTGGCCCACCTGTGGGCCCGCGAAGGTCAGGAAGGCGACCATCGGGACCAGCGCCACCATCGTCAGCCGGGTCGCCACCGACAGGTCGTCGACGACGGCGGGGATGTCCTCGTCGGCAGCGTTGCGACTCAGCCGCGGCATGATCGCGGTGAGCACGGTGACGCCAAGGATGCCGTACGGCAGCTGCAGCAGGATCCACGCCTGCTGGTAGATGACCGGGCCTGCGGCGTCGACGTCGGCGGCGACCCGGGTGCCGATCATCAGGCCGATCTGGCTGATCAGCACGTACAGCACGATCGCAACGCCCATGCCGGCGAACATCTTCAGCCGGTTGTCGATCCCCCAGAGGGGGCGCAGGCTGATGCCCTGCCTGCGAATCGCGGGCAGCAGCGTCAGCACCTGCACCACGACGCCGAGGGTGAAGCCGAGACCGAGGACCAGGAGCCGGACGGTGGTCACCTCGTCGCCGCCGGGCAGCAGCCAGTACACCGCGAGGACGACCAGCACGGTCACGTTGTTCAGCACCGGAGCCCAGGCACCCGGCTTGAACACCTGCCTGGTGTTGAGGATCGCGGTGAGCAGCGCGGACAGGCCGTAGAACAGGATCGCCGGGAGCAGCAGGTACGCGAAATGGGTGGCGAGCTGCTCGTCGACCTTGCCGTGCTCGGGCAGGAACAGCCGGGTTAGCAGCGGCGCCGCGAGCACCGCGGCGACGGTCACCGTGCCGAGCGTCGCGACGGACAGCGTGAACAGCCTGCGGACGAACGCCGCGCCGTGGTCGTCGTCCTCCTTCTCCGCCCGCACCAGCACCGGCACCACGATCGCGGTCAGCACCGCGCCGAGCACCAGCTCGGAGATCATGTTCGGCATTGTGAACGCGACCGTGAACGAGCTGGCCGCGGCGGCGCCGAGGGTGGTGAGCAGCAGCACCTGCTTGAGGAAGCCGGTGATCCGGCTGACGAGCGTCGCGATCGCGATGGACCCGGTCGACGCGATCAGCCCGGAGTTCGAATTGTCGGGCCCGTCCTGGTCGTCGGGGGCGTCGGGGTCCGCGATCGGTTGGGGCGCGGTCGCGACCGCACCGGCCGGGCGGGGTGCGGCGGGCGCAGCGACCTGCGGCGCGGGCTCGACCCGCCGCGGCTCCGCCCGCGTCGGCTGCGGGACGCCGGCGCCGGCGGGCGGCGCGGGCCGCTGCGGGGGGGCCTGCTGCGGAGGCGGCTGCTGGGGATACGGCTGCGGCGGATACGGCCGCGGCTGGTGGGGCTGGTTGGGCTGCTGGGGCCGGGGCGGATACGGCCGGGCCTGCTGCGGCGGGTGGGGCCGCGGCACGGGCCCGGTGGGTGGTTGGCGCCGCGGATCCGGCGGCGGGCCGGCCGGGTGCCGCTCCCACGGGGCGACCCCGGATGGACCTGCCTCGCGGGCGGGCCGCGCCGGGTGGGGATGCTGGTCGCGTCCGGGATCGGCCGGTTGCCGCGCCTGCTCCGGGCCGCCGCCCGGTGGTCGTCGCGTGCTACCCGTCATGGCCCCTCGTACCCTTCGTCCGCCGGGTCCGGCTGACCCCGGAATCGGTGCCAGAGCCGCCGTCCGGCAAGCAACAACAGTAGTGCGCCCGCGCAGCCGGTGATGATCGCCAACAACTTGCCGTACGAGTTCGACCGGACCGACACCGACGTCGGCTCGCCGAGCTCGCGTCCGGTCACGGTGGTCAGCGCGACGTCGACCACCATCTTGCCGGTCTCGGTCACCTGCGCCGGAACCTGCAGGGCGCGGCTGCCGCGCGCGGGCAGCTGCTGATCGCCGATATCGGTGATGGTCATGCCGTCCGGGGCCGACAGCCGCAGCCGGACGGTGATTCCCACCGGCAGGTCGTTGCGGGCGACGAACAGCAGCGGACTCTGCTCCGACGCGAGGGTGTACGCGCCGCCCGGCGCCAGCACCGTCACCGATCCGTACACCCGGTCCAGGGCCGACCGCACCTGCGCGACGCGTTGCTCCGCGGTCGCCGTCGCGATGCTCCGGTCGCTGTCGCGGCGACCCGAGGTGCTCATCGCCCGCAGCAGGTCCGCCTCGAGCGGTCCGGTGAACCCGTCCGGGGTCAACGTCGACTGCGGGTCATAGACCAGCGTCTCGGTCAGCGCGTCGATCTCGGGCGCGGACGCCGCCGCGGCGTCGGCGACCGTGGCGGGCGCCCCATCCTTGACCGCCTGGTCCGGGTAGGTCAGGCGCAGCGGCGGCGGCGACGCGGGATGGTCGAGGATCTCCGGCACCGAACGGGGCACCGCCAACCCGGACCGCAGCATCGTCGACGTGACGGACAGCACCGCGCGGGCCTCGTCGCCGTCGGGTGTCCACTGCTGCGGCGGCACCAGCAGCAGCGATCGCGGTGCCGCGTCGGCCATCCGGGCGCCGGTGCTCCGCGCGGTGAGCGCCTCCCAGGTCATCGCGCCGATGGCGTCCTGCAGGCGGGCGGTGCGGGAATCCTCGGTCAGGTCGTAGCGTGCGGCGTCGGGGGTGAACGTCGGGGTCTGCGGGGTCGCACCGACCGCGGCGAGGGCGGTCGCGGCGGACACGTCGAACAGCGCCGCGTACAGCGGGTCGCCGTTGTTGCCGCCGTCGAGGGGCACCTTGGGTTGCCCGGTCGCATCCGGGACGGTGTTCGCCGCGAGCAGCGCCGTCGGCCCGAGGCCGGACAGTTCCGCCGCCGCCGCCGGGTCGAGGACGCCGGAGTCCGGCCAGGTCAGGCCGCGGACGGAGGTCACCCCGAGGAGGCCGTCGACGAGGTCGGCAGGCCGGGAGAGTGCGCGCGCGGTGAGCGTCGCATCGCCGACCCGGTGCAGCGCGGTCAGGTCGGTCTGCGCGTACGGCAGCGCGGTCACGCACATCCGGGACGCCAACTGCCGGAGCGTGCCCAGCCATTCGGTCGCCGCGGCCTGCCCGGTGCCCTCGCGGGCCGGGCCGGTCGGGTCCGCCGGATCGTCGACGACGAGATAGCCGCGGGACATCGCGTCGACCGTGACCAGCAGATCCGGGTCGACCGCCAGGCACATGCTCTGCCGCAGCCGCTGATCCCGGTCCAGGTCGTCGCCGGTCGCGAAGTCGGCGGCCGCGACGAGCTGCTCGAGCCTGCCGCCCTGGGCCAGCGACGCGGCCAATTCGTCGTCCACCAGTCGCGGCTTCTCGTCCGCGGACCCGGTGATCCCGGCCGCCAGCCGGGGTCGGTCCGCGAGCGGCCACATCAACGTCACCGCGACCGGGTCCGACGTCGACGGCGGCACCGGCCCCGCGTCCGAGTCGGACACCGTCGGGTCGCGCGGCACCCCGAGGACCGGCAGCAGGAAGCGGGCGTCGTCGAGGCGGGCGGTGCCGCCGTACTCGGGGGTGCCGTTGACGTTCACCAGCAGCGGATACACGCCGGGTTCGTCGATGTTCAGCGATGCTGACTCGGTGGACCGCAGCGGCAGCGCGACGGTGAAACCGGCGGACTGCCCGACGTCGAGCCGGTCCCGGATCCGGGTGAACGGCCCGACGGTGTCGAAGTCGTCCTGTCCCGCGGTGAGCACCGTGCGCAGGGCGGTGGGCGTCGCCACCATCGGGCCGCGTTGCAGCCGCATCTGAAGATCGGAGACGGCGCGGTCGCCGACGTTCCTGATGGTGCCGGTCACCGTCACGGTCGGCACGCTGGACGTGGTCACCGTGCCCGGGGTGACGGAGTCGACCGACAGCGACACGAACTGCTGCGACTGGTCGGCGCGTTGGGTGTGGCCCGCTGCGGTGCCGGCCGGGGCCGCGCCCGCGAGGGCGGGGTGCCCGAGCGGGGCGGCGAGAGCCAGTGCTGTCAGGGTGGTCGCGGCAAGCCGTCGTAGAGCCGTCCTCATCCGTTCTCTCGGGTCCTGTCACCGTCGGGGGTCCGCCGGATGTCCTGCCCGGAGGTCATCCGGTCGATCAGTTCGCCCGCGACCTCCGCGAGACGACGCTCGTCGGCGTACGCGAGCCGCGAGCCGAGCTCCGTCAACGGCACCCACGCCACCTCGGTCACCTCGACGTCCTCGTCGGACAGTTCCCCGCCCTGGAACCGCAGCAGGTAGTGGTGCACGGTCTTGTGGACACGCCTGCCCTCGGTGACGAACCAGTAGTCGATGCTGCCGAGCGATGCGAGGACGCTGCCGCGGATGCCGGTCTCCTCCGCCACCTCCCGGATCGCGGTCTGCTCCGCCGTCTCCCCCGCCTCGATGTGCCCCTTCGGCAGCGACCACAGCAGCCGGCCGCGGCGGTCGGTACGACCGATCAGCGCCGCGCACTGCAGCTCACGGGGACCGTCGAGGCCGTCGACGACGAGCCCACCTGCGGAGGTCTCCCGCACCGTCCGCATCCGCGCGTTGGTGCGGTCGCCGTGCCCACCGCGACGCCGCGGGTTGCGGCGGCTGCGGTTCGCGCGTTCGGCTGGAGACACCCAATCGATACTAGTTGTCACCCGACAGTGGTCCCGAATCCCACACCGCGCGGGCGGCGGCGGCATTCGCCGTCCACGGTCGGCGGGCTCCGAAGGCGGCGCCGCGGGTCGGTAAGCTGCACAGTCGTGGTTTCCCCGACTCCCGACGCCGACCGACGCGCACGCCTGCTCGCCTCCGCGACCGTGACCCTGCGCGGCCTCTCGGACGTGCTCACCCCCCTCGGCGCCCGGTTCGCCGCCGCCGGGCACGAGCTGTACCTGGTCGGCGGCAGCGTGCGGGACGCGGTCCTCGGCAGGCTCGGCACCGATCTCGACTTCACCACCGACGCCCGCCCCGAGCAGGTGCAGGCCCTGCTCAAGGGCTGGGCCGACAACCAGTGGGACACCGGCATCGCGTTCGGGACGGTCAGCGCGGCCAAGGGCGACCAGCAGATCGAGATCACCACCTACCGCACCGACGCCTACGACGGCGTCACCCGGAACCCCGAGGTGGTGTACGGCACCAGCCTCGGGGAGGACCTGGTGCGCCGCGACTTCACCGTCAACGCGATGGCCGTGCGGATCGGCGCCGACGGCGAGCAGGAGTTCGTCGACCCGCTGCACGGGATGGACGCGCTGCTCGCCGGCCTGCTGGACACCCCCGCGGCGCCGGAGGTCTCGTTCAACGACGACCCGCTGCGGATGCTGCGGGCCGCCCGGTTCGTCTCCCAGCTCGGATTCACCCTCGCCCCCCGGGTGCACGACGCGATCGTGGCGATGGCCGGGCAGATCGACCGGATCACCGCCGAGCGGGTCCGCGCCGAACTCGACAAGCTGATCCTCGGCGAGTACCCGGGCGACGGCATCGAGGTGATGTGCACGACCAGGCTCGCGGCGCGGGTGCTGCCGGAGATCCCGGCACTGACCCTGGAGATCGACGAGCACCACCAGCACAAGGACGTCTACCAGCATTCGCTGACCGTGCTGCAGCAGGCGATCGACCTCGAGGACGGCGACCCGGACCTGGTGCTGCGCTGGGCGGCGATCCTGCACGACATTGGCAAGCCGGACACCAAGCGCAACGAGGCGGGCGGCGGCGTCAGCTTCCACCACCACGAGGTGGTCGGCGCGAAGATGGTCCGCAAGCGGATGCGGGCGCTGAAGTATTCCAAGCAGATGATCGAGGACGTGTCCCGGCTGGTGTTTCTGCACCTGCGGTTCCACGGCTACGGGGACGGTCAGTGGACCGACTCGGCGGTCCGCCGCTACGTCACCGACGCCGGCGACCTGCTGCCGCAGCTGAACAAGCTGGTCCGCGCCGACTGCACCACCCGCAACAAGCGGCGGGCCGCGCGGCTGCGCGCCAACTACGACGACCTCGAGGGCCGGATCGCCCGGCTCGCCGAGCAGGAGGACCTGGCGCGGGTGCGCCCCGACCTCGACGGCAACGCGATCATGACCCTGCTCGGCCTGAAGCCGGGTCGCGAGGTCGGCGAGGCGTGGACGTTCCTCAAGGAGTTGCGCCTGGACCGCGGCCCCCTGTCCCGCGAGGAGGCCGAGGCCGAGCTGCTGAAGTGGTGGAGTATGCGCTGACGCGCCCGTGCAGAGAGGCGGCTCCGCTGCGCTTCGCGCCCGTGCGTGACTTTTACCCCAGTAGGGGTGAAAATAACGCACAGTTCCACTATTTCAGTGTCGCGCGCATGAGGTAGACGTTGTAGCTGTCCCACTCGGACATCGTGAAGTACAGGTCGTGTTCGGTGGACCACGGGTGGATAAACCCGCCGTAGAGGGCCGGATAGTCGGCGGACCGGACGACGGGGACGCCCTCGGTCCAGCTGCCCTGCGGGCTGGACGCCTGGCGTAGCACGATCGCCCCGGCGAGGGTGTCGAGGTAGCTCATCTGCCACAGGTCGCGGGTCTCGTCGTACCGCACCGACAGCTCGGCCGCGGTGTCGTGCAGGATCGGCGTCGGCCACGCCTCCCCGACCGGCGTCCACTGCCCGTCCACCCAGTACTGGTACGCGGTCTTGTTGAGCACCTGGGCCTTCGGGACGCGCGCGACGGCGACCGTGCCCATCCGCCCGTTCGGGGTGCCGAATAGGTAGACGTGCTCACCGGCCGGGACCATGCTCGCGACCTGGAAATTGTTGAGGCCGAAGATGTTTTCCCACCTGGCGTGCGGGTCCTTGGACCAGGTCTGGCCGTCGTCGTCCGAGTAGGCGATGCCGCCGTAGTTCGTGTACCACATCCCGGGAACCACGCTCCACCGTCGCACCGACATGTAGCTCATGTACTGCCGATCCCCCAACGCGAAACCGGAGGTGGGGATCGTGGTGGTCTCCCAATTCTTGATCTTCCTGCTGCCGAGCACCTCGGCGGCATGACAGCGGCTGTCCTGCACCATTGAGTCGATCGTAAGCCCGTCGGCAAGGTTCCGATCGGTGCTGTGCCCCACCACATTCGAGCGCCAGTCGGTGCCGTTCGCGCCGGGCGGCGCCCAGTCCTTGCCGAAGGTGTCTCCGAATGCGATCGCCACCTCCCCCGGCTTGGATTCCCACATGATGCCGAGATCGGTGCCGTTCACCTGCCACCGCTTGTCGGTGCGGTTGATCGAGCCGGGCCCGGTCAGCTGCGCGACCAGGGAGGTGAAGTCGACGGTCGCTGCGGCGGGAGCCGGTGCCACCGGTGCCGGTTCGACCGGCGGCGACTGCGGATCGGGAGCGGGTGGAAGCGGTTGTGCCGGACCGGGAATCGGGATCGGAATGGGCTCCGGGTCGGGGCGGATCGAGAACCGCGGTACCGACGATCCGGACGATCCGGGGGTCGACCCGAACGACGACCCGGACGACCCCTCCGACCCGAAGGACGACCCGTCGGACTCGGGTGCCGGCTCGTCGGGTGCGGTGTCGGTGAGGTCCGGGCACGGGTCGGCGCAGGGGTCGGCGGGCAGCGGTGCCTGCGGGACCCGCGTCTGGTCCTGCGGCGGATCCGGCAGCGGCACCGGCACGAGCTGCGGCCACGGGTACCGGATGTCGATGTTGCCCACCGGGGCCGGGCCTCCCCCCGCCGACGCGGACGGGTCGAAACCCGTTTCGCCGCAGGCATTCGTCGGGGCATTCGGTCCCGCGACGGCGGCAGACATGGACAACAGCGGGCTTGTCGCGGCGAGCGTGAGCACCAACAGCGGTGCGCCGATGCGTCGATACATCGTGCCCCCTTCTCGATCCGGTGGCGTGACGAACGTGGATCGAATCTAACAGCGGTCGGTGCCCATCTCTCGGTTCGGCGACCGTTTGGTGGACGGCCGCGCGACGGAACCGGACCCGTCCGCCGCGCGTCGATATCGACATGGAGTTGGTGGAGTACGTGTTCGGGACCGGGGTCGGCGACCCGCACGCGTGGGTGTCGCCGGCGGACCTCGACCTCGGCCCACCGGGCGGACTCGACGCCGTCGCACTCGATTTCGACGGTGACGGGTGGCGTGACGACGCGCTGTGGGACCGCGACGGGGACGGCGTGGCCGAGTTCTCCGTCCTCGATGTCGGAACGGAGACGGCGCGGTACTTCACCGACCCGGGTGGGGCGGGGACGTGGGCGTCGGAAACCGGGTCACCGGACCTCCCCGCTCCCGCGGCGCGGACCCCCGCGGCGGCGGGCGCAGCACCGGACGACGGCGGGACCGACACCGGGATCGACACCGACGGTGACGGCCGGGTCGACGCGATGCTGATGACGTGGGGGCGGAGCACGGAGCTGCACATCGACACCGACGGCGACGGAGTGCTGGATCTGGTGCTGGCGGACACCGACGGCGACGGGCGCCTCGACACGCCGCCGACCGACTCCGCGGGGTGAGCTGGGGCGCCCGTCAGCGGCGGGCGTTGAGGGCCACCGCGGCGAGGCCGAGCGCGTACACCCCGGCACCGGCAACCGCGAGCGCCGGGGTGCGTCCGTCGGGGGCGACGACGGTCGCGGCGGCGGCGAGCGCGGCGAGGAACGCGACGTTGAAGACGGTGTCCTGCAGCGCGAACACCTGGCCGCGGCGGGTGTCGTCGATGTCGATCTGCATCGCCGCGTCACCGGTCAGCTTGACCGTCTGCCCGGCGAGCCCGAGCAGGAACGCGCCGACCAGCAGGGACCCCTGGGTCAGGGTCGCGATGAGCGTCGCCTGCACGACGAGCGCCGTCGACAGGCCGAGGACCACGGTGCGGGTGCGGCCGATCCACGGGATCAGCAGCGGCGTCGCGACCGCGGCGAGCAGCATCCCGCCAGCCGTTGCCCCGACCGCCACCCCGAAGCCAGCGAGCCCGGCGGGCAGTGCGGCCTCGGTGTCCGGGGCTCGCAGCACCAGCACCATGATCAGCGTGTCGATACCGAACACGATGCGGTGCGCGCCGATTCCGATCATGGCGGTGGTGACGCCGGGGGCCCGCCACACCGCGGTCGCGCCGACCCGCAGGCCCGCCGCGACCGCGCGGACCGCGGCGGTGCCCGCCACTGTCCCGGCGGCATCGGCTCCGGGACCGAGCCGGTGCGGTGCGAATCCGGCCGCGGCTGCTGCGCCGACGGCGGAGGCGAGGGCGGCGACGGCGACGGCGATGCCGGAGCCGCGGTCACCGGTGCCGAGCACGCCGATCACGGCGACGGCGGTGCCCGCGCCCGCCGCGGACACCCCGGAACCGACGGTGGCGAGCACCGAATTGGTGGATACCAGCCAGGATTCGCGCACCACGTGCGGCAGGGACGCGGACACCCCGGCCAGGACGAACCGGCTAACGCCGACGGCGGCGAGGGCGAGCAGCAGCACCGGGGCGTTCGGCGCACCGGACAGCAGGCACAGCGCCGCGGCGAGAATGAGGCTGCCGCGCAGCAGATTTGCCCACTGCAGCACCGCCCGCCGATCCCAGCGGTCGAGGAGCGCCCCGGCGAACGGGCCGATCACGGAGTACGGCAGCAGCAGGACCGCGAACCCGGCGGCGATGGCGAGGGGATCGGTGTGCCGTTCCGGGTTGAACAGGATCGCCCCGCCGAGGGCGGCCTGGAACATGCCGTCCCCGAACTGGCTGGCGAAGCGGACCGTGACCAGGCGACCGAGGTCGGGGGTGGCGCGGATCGTTGCCCGCAGTCGCCGGTGCGGGCGACCGGCGTCGTCCGGGTCGTCAGTGAGGCCCACCGCCGGACCCTACCGCGGCGGGTGCCGCGGCCCGGTCCCGCCACCAGGCGATCGTCGTGGCCGCGGCCTGCGGCAGCGGCGTCGGGGTCAGGGCGAGAAGGCGTTCGCTGCGCCGCGAGTCCAGCAGGAACGGACGTTCGAACTGGTACAGCATCT
Source organism: Rhodococcus sp. NPDC058532 (assembly GCF_042719255.1). NCBI lineage: Bacteria > Bacillati > Actinomycetota > Actinomycetes > Mycobacteriales > Nocardiaceae > Rhodococcus > Rhodococcus sp. NPDC058532. Next base: position 76,356 of record NZ_JBHXNU010000013.1, on the reverse strand, counting down.
CCGCGAGCTCCCTGGTCGGTGGGTGCACCCGGCCGAGGCCCCGCAGCGCCCAGCCGGGAAGCACCCCGATCCGCGGGTTCGCGATCCCGGCGGCGTCCGCGAGGGCCTGCACCAGCTGCCGTTGCGTCACCGCGGGCCCGGTGGGCGCGTGCAGCACGCTGTTCCACAGCGCCGGGTCGTCGGCGGCAGCGATCATCGCGGCGGCGAGATCGGGGACGTAGGTGAACGCGTGCGGCACGTCCAACGCGCCCATCACCCGCACCCGCCTTCCCGCGAGCAGGGGTGCAACGACGCGCTCGCCGCCGTGCGCGGTGCGGACCCGCGGCCCGAAGAAGTCGGACGCGGCGACGCTGACGGTCGGGGTCGCAGACCGCTGGCGGGCCCGGAGTAGGTCGGCACGGATCCCGAGCTTGCCGGTGGTCGCGGTTCGCGGGGTGTCCTCGGTGATCGGCCCGTCGACCGGACCATACGAATAGAGGCTCTCCGGGAACACCACGACCGCGCCCGCGCGGCCCGCGGCAGCGAGGACCGCTGCCTCGGTGGCGGGCAGTTCGCGTCGCCAGGCGTCGGCGGCGTAGGCGGAGCCGTGCGCGGCGTGGAACACCGATGCCGCGCCGGTGAGGGCGTCGTCGATGGCGCCGGGCCGTGCGACGTCGACGCGGCGGCGCTCGATGGCGGGATGGTCGGGTCCGGATCCGGAGCGGGTCAGCAGCCGGACCCGGTCGCCGCGGTCCGCGAGTCGGGTCGCGACGGTCCAGCCGACCGGTCCGGCGCCGGTCACCACGTGCAGTGTCGACATGTCAGTTCTCCTCCGAGCTGCGACTTCACGGTGCGAGAGCACCGCTCTCGTTTTCAGCATGCACCGACACCGCGGATCGAGTCAAGAGCACCGCTCTCTAAAGTTGACAGTGCTCGCGGCGGGGGTGAGGCTGGGGAGGTGACCGCAACCCCGCGCCAGCGTGCCCGCGAACGGACCCTCGCCGACATCACCCGCATCGGACGTCAGCACCTCGCCCGCGACGGCGCGGCGGCCCTGTCGCTGCGGGCCGTCGCCCGCGATCTCGGCGTCGTGTCGTCCGCGGTCTACCGGTACGTGGCGAGTCGGGACGAGTTGCTGACACTGCTGGTCGTCGAGTGCTACACCGAGCTCGGGGACGCCGTCGACGCCGCGGTCGGCGGCGTGGACCACGGCGACCCGGCGGCCCGGTGGCGGGCGCTGGGTCACGCGGTCCGGGACTGGGCGCTGCGGGAACCGGCGAGCTATGCCCTGCTGTACGGGACGCCGGTCCCCGGCTACCGCGCGCCCGCGGAACGGACCACCGGGCCGGGCATCCGCGTCGCGGTCGCCCTGGTCCGGATCGTCGACGACGCGCACCGCCGGGGACTGCTGCGAGAGATCCCCGACCCGGCGCCGGGGCGACATCTGCACGAGGACGCCGCGCGGATCCGCGCGCAGGTGTCCGGCGACCTGCCCGACGAGGCGCTGCTGCGGGGGGTGCTGATGTGGGCATCGCTGTTCGGGACGGTGAGTTTCGAGGTGTTCGGCCAGTACGGCGCGGACACGTTCACCGACCCCCAGGCGCTGTTCGACCACCACCTGGACGTGCTGGCCGAGACCGTCGGGCTGGAGCGCCCGCGCGTGGGGCCCGAGTCGGCCACCGCGGTGCAATGATTGTCCGGTGGAACCCGCTGACGACCCCGACGACCGCACGGCCCCGACGGAACCCGTGGTCCGACCGGGAAGTCTGCTGGTGTCCGCCACCGCACTCACCGAACCCACCTTCCGGCGCACGGTCGTCTACATGATCGAGCACAACGACGCCGGCAGCCTCGGTGTCGTCCTCAACCGGCCCAGCGACGCCGCGGTGCACACGGTGCTGCCGCAGTGGGCACAACTGTGTGCCCGGCCGAAGGCATTGCACGTCGGGGGTCCGGTCAAACTCGACTCCGCGCTGTGCCTGGCGACCCTGCGGACCGGGGTGAACATCGACGGCGTCCCCGGCCTGCGCCGCGTTCACGGCCGGGTCGTGATGGTCGACCTCGATAGCGACCCGGACCAGGTGGGACCGCACATCGAGGGGGTACGGGTGTTCGCGGGCTATGCCGGCTGGACGATGGGTCAGCTCGACGGGGAACTGCAACGCGACGACTGGATGGTGGTCTCGGCGCTGCCGTCCGATGTGATCGGCCCGCCGCGCGTCGACCTGTGGGCACAGGTGCTGCGCCGGCAACCGTTGCCGGTGTCGCTGCTCGCCACTCATCCGATCGAGATCGACCGCAACTAGGTGACACGGAGGTCCTGCCGAACACCGCCCACCCCGATACCGTGGACGGGTGGGGAGGAGTCGAATGCCGCAGGACGACGCGGAACGGGTGGCGGCCCTGTACGGGGACCACGCGGCGCCGCTGTGGGGGTACGCGATGCGGCTGACCGGCGACCGGGTGCGGGCGGAGGAGGTCACCGGGGAGGCGTTGCTGCGGGCGGCGCGCAGTCCCGTGGTCGCGGGCCGGGATCCGCAGTTCGTCCGGGAGTGGCTGTTTGCCGTCGCCCGCCGCGTCGCGCAGGTCCCGGATACGGAGCGCGGTGAGCCTGCCGCGGAGGTGCCGCTCCGGGCGGACGCCGTCGGGGACCCTCCACCGGACCTGCTGCCGACCCTGCTCGGCCGGGTGGGCCCGCCGCCGCATCGGATCCGCACGGCAGCGACGGCGGTCGGGGTGGTCGCGGTCGCCACCGCAGTGGTTGCGGTGGTCGCACTGCTGCCGAAGCCCGAACCGACCGGACCGTCACCGACCATGCCGCAGGGTCCGTCCGCGCCGGTGACCGGTCAGCCGATGCAGCCGGTGGCCGCGTCCCCGGTATCGGCCGATGTGTCGGTGATCCAACAGGATTGGGGTTCGCGAATCGACGCGGTGGTGCGCTACCCGGCCCCGCCCGGCGGCGGTTTCGGCACCGACCCGTCCGGGTACGAGATGGTCCTCACCGATCACACCGGTGCCCGCACCACCCTCGCCACCTGGACGGCGGTGGCCGGTGAGACGGTGACACCGTCCACGTCCACCGAGCTGCCGATGCTGTGGATCACCCGCGTCGACATCCGGGCGGTCCCGGCGGACCGGGTGCTGCTGACGAGCACCTTCTGACCGCCGCCCTCCGCCCGTGGTTCCCGAAGGTCACATCCGCTCACCTGGCGACGCCCGATGTGACACGACGGAACCCTCGGCAGGGGTCAGGCGGTGACGGGGTCGGTGCGCCTCGCGTACCGCTGCGCGAGCGCCGCGCAGACGATCAGTTGGATCTGGTGGAAGATCATCAGCGGCAACACGATCAGCCCGATCGGCTGCCCGGCGAACAGCACCGCCGCCATCGGCAGCCCGGTGGCGAGCGACTTCTTCGACCCGCAGAACACGATGACGATCCGGTCCGGCAGCGAGAAGCCGAGTGCCCGGCCCGCGTAGGCGGTCGCGGTCATCACGATCGCCAGGATCAGGCAGCACACCGCGACCAGCGCGACGATGTTCCAGGCGGTGAGCCCGTCCCAGGCGTGCTCGACCATGCCCGCGCTGAACGCGGCGTAGACGACGAGCAGGATCGAGCCGCGGTCGACGAGCTTGGTCGGCTCGGCGTACTTCTTGAGGAACCCGGTGACCCACGGCCGGATCAGCTGCCCGACGATGAACGGGATCAGCAACTGCACCACGATGTCGACGATCGACGACGCGTCCACGTGTGCCTCGCCGGTGGTGTTCATCAGCAGGATCACCAGCAGCGGGGTGAGAAACACGCCAAGCAGGTTGGACGCGGACGCGCTGACGATCGCGCCGGCGACGTTGCCGCGGGCGATCGAGGTGAACGCGATCGACGACTGCACCGTCGACGGCACCAGGCACAGGTACAGGATCCCGGTGTACAGCTCGTCGGTGAGCACGGTCGGCACCAGGATCCGCAGGGCCAGGCCGATCAGCGGGAACAGCACGAAGGTCGACGCGAACACCACCGAGTGCAGCCGCCAGTGCTTGAGGCCGTCGAGGGCCTCGCGGGGGTGCAGCCGGGCGCCGTAGAGCAGGAACAGGAACGCGATCGCGATCTTCGTTGCCCAGTCCAGGACGGTGGCGCCGGTACCGGACGCCGGGAAGATGCTGGCGACGATCGCCACCGCGATGATCGACAGGATGAACCCGTCGATGTAGAACCTGCTCAGAAACTTCACCCGACCACGGTAGTTCGACAGTCCGCTATCGGAGAAGTCGATCAGAGTGATTACTGGCATCGCGAAACGTGATAGATATCGGGGATGCTCGATCCGGTGCTGCTGCGTTCGTTCGTCGCCGTCGACCGCGAGGGCGGCTTCACCGCCGCGGCGGCCGTCCTCGGGCTGAGCCAGTCGACGGTCAGCGGTCACGTGGCGCGGCTGGAGAGGTCCGTCGGCCGGGAACTGCTGCGCCGCGACACCCGCAACCTGGAACTGACCGCCGACGGCGCCGCGATGCTCGGCTTCGCGCGCACCATCCTGGACGCATCGCAGCAGGCGGAGGTGTACTTCGCGGAGTCGGAGATGTCCGGGGTGCTGCGGTTCGGCGCGTCCGACGACCTGGTCGCCGCGCAGCTGCCGGAGGTGCTGCTGGAGTTCCGCCGCAGCCACCCGCGGATCGACCTGGAGCTGACGGTCGGGCTCAGCGAGACCCTGGGTGCGCGGGTCGCGGCGGGCGAACTGGACCTCGCGTTCGGCATGCGGCGGCCAGGGGAGCGGCACGGCGAACTGGTGTGGCGGGACCGGCTGGTGTGGGCGGGATCTCCCGCTGGCGACCCGGTCGAGGAGTCCGGGCCGGTGCCGCTGGTGACCTACCCCCCGCCGTCCATCACCCGCCGGGCGGCGATGGAGACCCTCGAACGCGCCGGACGGGTGTGGCGGACGACGTGCGTGACGGACAGCCTGCTCGGGTTGCGGGCGGCGGTGCTGGCCGGGCTCGGGGTCATCGTGCACGCGGAGTCGCTGTTGCCGGACGGCCTGGTGCCGCTGCCCGTGTCCGCGCTGCCCGATCCCGGTGACGCCGACTTCGTGCTGATGCGCCGCCCCCGCCCCGCCTCCGGCCCGGAGGCGGCGCTGACGGCGCTCATCGTCGCCAACGAGCGCCGCCTGCGCCGCACCTGACCCCTGCCGGGGGGTTCCCTAATGTCACATCGGCTCACTTGGTGATACCGAATGTGACATTAGGGAACTCGCGGAAGGGGTCAGAAGCGGATGACGCCGCGCAGGTTGCGGCCCGCGTGCATGTCGTCGAACCCCTGCGCCACCTCGTCGAGGGCGTAGGTGGAGGTGACGAGGCCGTCGAGTTCGAGCTTGCCAGCGGTGTACAGGTCGATCAGCCACGGGATGTCCGCGGACGGGGCGGACGCGCCGAACAGCGAGCCCTGCAGCCGCTTCTGGTACAGCGTCAGCTCCATCGGGTTGATCGGGATGCCGACGTCGGTCATCTTGCCGAGACCGGTGACCACGCACACGCCAGCCTTGCGGATGGCGGAGAACGCCTGCGCGATGTGCTCGCCGGTGGTGACGCCGACGGTGACGATGGCCGCGTCCGCGCCCTGACCATTGGTCAGCGAGCGGGCCACATCGGTGGCCTCCTCCATCGTCGAGAATGCCTGGGTGGCACCGAACTTCAGCGCGCTGTCCCGCTTGAACGCGACCGGGTCGACGGCCAGGATGTGCGCGGCACCGGCGTGCGCGGCGCCCTGGACGGCGTTGATGCCGATGCCGCCGACGCCCATCACGATGACGGTCTGGCCGGGGTACACCTGCGCGGAGTTCACCGCGGCGCCCCACCCGGTGCCGACGCCGCAGCCGAGCAGGCACAGCGTCTCCAGCGGCAGGCTCTTGTCGTGCACCTTGACGGCGGAATCGATGCTGACGGTGGTGTACTCGCTGAACGTCGACAGCCCACAGGTCTGGGCGACGGGGGCACCGTCGAGGCTGAGGCGGAAGCTCGTCGGGTCGTCCGGGCGGCTACCGGTCATGATCGCCGCGCCCCGGTCGCACAGGTTCTGCATCCCCTTCGCGCACCAGCGGCAGCGTCCGCATCCGGAGACGAACGAGAACAGGACGTGGTCGCCCTCGGCGAACCCGGTTGTCTCCGGACCCACCTCGACGACGACGCCCGCGCCCTCGTGCCCACCGCAGATCGGGTACACGCCGACGGCGTGGTCGCCCTGGGCGACGTGGTCGTCGGAATGGCACAGGCCCGACGCGACCATCTTGACGGTGATCTCGCCGCGCCGGGGCGCGTCGAGATCCATCTCGACGACCTCGTAGCGGCCGGGGGTGCTGCGGATGATGGCACCGCGAGTCTTCACATGCGCTCCTTCACAACGGAATCGATGGGCTATCGGGTGACCTGGGCGGCCATCATGGCGCGGAACTGCTCGGTGTACGGCGGCAGCATGCCCCACTCGCCGCGCAGGTCCGGACCGGCCGAGCGGAAGACGGAGCGCGCGTGGCTGAACTGGAGGAAGCCCTCGCGCCCGTTGTAGTGCCCCATGCCGGACGAGCCGACGCCGCCGAACGGGGCGTCCTGCAGGCCGGGATGCATCATCACGTCGCCCACCGTGACGCCGCCGGACAGGGTGCGGTCGACGACGGCGGCCTGCTCGGCTGGGTCGGTGCCGAAGTAGTACAGCGCCAACGGGTTCGGACCCGCATTGATCGCGTCGATCACCTCGTCGATGTCGTCGTAGCCGAGCAGCACCAGCGCGGGGCCGAAGACCTCCTCCCGACGGATCACGGCCTCGGCGGGCGGGTCGATCACCATGCGCAGCGGGCGACGCCGAGTCGACTGCGGGACCGCGACGTCCGGTGCGGTCTCGATGCGGGCGCCGAGCCGGGCGGCGTCCGCGACGTAGCCGTCGACGCGGGCGGCGTGCCGGTCGTCGACGATCGCGACGACGTCCGGGTTGTCCTCCACGGTCGGATGGAGGGCGGTGTAGGCGGCGCGGAGTTCGTCGACGAAGTCGTCGAGCCGGTCGGCGGGCACGTGGACGGTGTCGGGGCTGACGCAGATCTGGCCGCCGTTGGTGGCCTTGCCGACGGCGATGCGGTGCGCGGCGTCGGCGAGGTCGGCGCCGGCGCCGATGATGGTCGGGGACTTGCCGCCGAGTTCGAGGGTGACGGGCACCAGATTCGTTGCGGCGTTGGCCATCACGAGTTTGCCGACCGCGCTGCTGCCGGTGAAGACGAGGTGGTCGAACGGCAGCGAGGTCAGGGCGTCCGCGACGTCGGGACCGCCGGTGACGATCGCGAGGACCTCGGGGTCGAACGCGGCGGAGACCGCGTCGGCGAGCACCTCGGCGGTGCGCGGCACCAGCTCGGACGGCTTGAGCACCGCCCGGTTGCCCGCGGCGAACACCCCGGCCAGCGGGCTCATCAGCGTGTAGACGGGGGCGTTCCAGGTGCCGATGATGCCGACGGTGCCCTTCGGCTGGTGCAGCACCCGGGCCGTCGCGCCGAGCTGGTCGTAGGGCGCGAACACGGGCCGCTCGTCGGGGGCCATCCACGTCTCGAGGTGGTCGCGGGAGTACTTGAGCGCGGTGATCGAGCCGACCACGTCGTTCATCAGCGAGTAACCCTCGGGACGTCCGCCGAAATCGACGTCGAGGGCCTTGGCCAGGTCGTCGGCGCGGTCGACGAGTAGGTCGATCACCTGCTGGATCCGAGCCCGACGCTCCGCGGCGTCGGGCTCCCCGGCGGCGATCCGGGCCGTCCGCTGACGATCGAGGATGGTCGAGATCTGGTCGTGCGCTTCGATATTCCGATCCATTGTTCGGACGTTATGACGTGGGTAACGTCACATCAGGGTGGTTCCCGGTGGCTGGGACTCGCCCCACAGCCCAGTCCGGGGTCTGTGTCAGATATGAACTGACACAGACCCCGAACCGTTGCTTCGCAAACGCGCGTGCTAGCCGCTCGCCGATTCTGCGCTCGACCAGCCAGCACCCTCAGCGGACGCCGAATCCAAGCCGAAGAGCGTGATGGTGAAGAGGGAGGAAATGTGATTCACCATTCCACCCCAGAAGTTTCCCCACATGTTGTTTCCTTTCGAAGGTTAGGACAGAGCGACAAGGAACTCGGTGACCGGACCGGCCATCGGGATCCAGCTCTGCCAGACCAGACTTACCAAGTCTGCGGAAAATGCCTGCATGACAGCTCCTTCCTAAACCTTGATGCCGGTCGAAAGTTCGATCGGCGCGACGATGATGCCGTAAAACAGCATGGGCAACATCTGCTCGAGCGTTTCTCCCAAAGAGGAAGTTGATTCGGCTGCGGATCCCATTTCGCTACTCCTCACTCGAGTAGGTGGAGGACATGGTGTTCAGACCATCGGCGGACCCGGATAGTCCGGGGGTAATGCCGGTGACCAGGGCGTTGAGGGCTCGAAGAAACTCGGCCAGCATCAGGACTCCTTACTGTGCGGACTGGCGTCTAACTCCCACCCGTCGAAGGTGGTTGGTGTGGTACCCAGGCATGTCGCCTGGGTACCACCACACCTTGAAGGTGTTACGGAACAACGATGTTGAATCCCGTCGCACCTGTCAGGCCGACCTGATGATTCTGGAAGTCGGCTTGGTAGATGCCCGTCGGATGCGAAACGGCGATCGGCGTGACGCCAGCTGTGGTCAGGGTAACGTGCCCGCCGCCGAGAATGGTGGCAACGAGGCCTGCGTTACCTTGAAGGCAGTACTGGCCGCTGCTGTTGGTCGCAACTGCAGGGAAGGTGGTCGGCGTACCTGTGGACGGCACAAGCGTTCCCACGACCTGGACTCCCTCGGCGGGGACAGCGTTGTCCGGGACTCCGCTGTCCGGTGAGGGATGGTTGTCTGCGAGTGGTGCACCACTGTAGACAGTGCCGCACAGCTGGTGTGCACCGGCGCTGGGTTCTGCGACGACGGCATGCGCAACTCCGGCGCCAAGCAATGCCGTGGCGCCGATCATTGCGGCGAGGGTCGAAATAGAGACTTCCTGGTACCCATGTCAAACCTTCCGTTCGACTTGCGATTCGGTAGTACTTGTTGTGCGGCTTGAGGATTGCCTCGGTTTGCACGCCCACCATTGCTGGTTTGATACTCCGCAGGAAAACGGCTGTTCCCCTATCGGCAGCTCGTTGACGGGATGACGGATCCCGTAGGGAACGCAGACATCCGATACCCCGCGCCAGGTCTCCTTCGCGAAGGTTGGTTGTCCACGGCGCTCCTCGACGTTCTGAGTTGTTACTGGTCACACTCAGGTATGTGGTCGATCTTCAATCGATCTGACTGGGCAGAGTACTCATCGTGCGGTCGCGTGTGTGCGAAACGGGAAAATAACCGGGGGACCGGTATGTGAGCGGATGTCCAGGTGATCGGCTAGTGCTGGACACTGTGGATTCGTAGTTGCGTGAGAGTCGTGTCCAGCCGGGTCCTGACCTGCCCTCTGTCAGAACTTGGGGCGCCGTGGCTGGTGCCCGTGACCGTGTCGGCAAGTTCCCGCGTTGCACAAAAGTGCACGAATCGGATCCGCGCGCCCCATTCTTCGTGAGATGTTGCAGCCGTTGAATTTTGACCGGACAGTGTCGAGGCAGCTCGTGCACCGTCAGGCGGTTTCCGAGGTGTACCTCACGGACAGTGCGCCATCTGGCACGAGCGAAAGGTTCGACGTTGGTGCGCAGTGGCCACGGCAGCATGCGTTCTACCACAGCTGTGTAGGTCGGTACGACACCATGCTCCTGGCGGAGACCTCCGACAGTGCGCCATCTATGTTGCGCACCGGCATTTCGCGGTGCCGCTCGACCGGAAGTTCACGATGCAGAGGATGCACGTCGATGTGAACCTCGATCGACTGCTGATCGGCCGTCAAGCCGCCGAAGTCATTCTCAGTTCCCGGGTGACCGTGCAATCCCGCAATCGCCGTCACCCGACGGCGTTAACTGTCAACGTGGACTTCCAACTCGACGGACGGGTCGTCGGTAGCGGCGTCACCGCGGCGAATATTCTCACTACCGACCAATACCGGCGCGCCCGCTGGCGCGGCGACCGCGACCCGGTCGTCGGTCAGGTACCGCTGCCGCCACCCGTTTCACCCAGCAGAGTCGGCGTCGCGGATCACGCAGCCGTTGCCCTCAGTGCACATCCATCCGGTTCCGATCGATGGATGCTCCGCACCGACCTCACCCACCCCGTGCTGTTCGACCACCCCTCCGATCACGTGCCGGGCGCGGTCCTCCTCGAAGCTGCGCGTCAGATCGCCCGGCTAGTGCTCGGAACCCCCTGCGCGGACGTCGAATCGATCGACCTCGAGTTCCAGCGCTTCGTCGAACTCGACGAGCCCACCACCGTCACCGCTGCCCCCGCGGCGGGAGGGGTGGACGCCGTCGACGTCGACTTCGCCCAGTGGGGTGTCACCAAGGCTCGCGGCACGGTGCGGCTCGAACCGCCCCGCACCATCGCCCACCGTCACTCAGTGGCGGAAGCCCACCGCGCATGACGGAACCGGTCGATCTTGTGGCGACGCCGCGGCGGCACGATCGACGGCAGCAGGAAGCCGAACATCTGGTCGAGCCGCTCCGCCAGATCGGAACGCTGTGTGAGCACGTTCGCCACCAGCTGCACGCCGGTGAAGGCGCCGACGAAGTACCGGGCCAGCTCGGCCGGGTCGACGGTGTCGAGGACGTCGCCCTCCTCGATCGCGTTCCGGAAGGTGTGCTCGCACGCCTCGATCCAGTCCAGATACGGCTGCGGCGGCCCCACCTCCGCGCTCGCCTCCAACGTGAGCCGGATCCCGGCCCGCACGATCGGATCCTCCACGATCTCCCGCGCCATCTCGTGCGAGAACATCACCACCTGCTCCAACGCAGGCGCATCCGATTCCAGGATCGCCGCGACCGCCCGCATCGAGATCGCGTGCTGCTCCTCGATCACCACCGTCGCGAGATCGTCCTTCGACTTGAAGTGGAAGTACAACGCGCCCTTGGTCACTCCGGACTGGTCGACGATCTCCGACAGGCTGGCCCGCTCGTATCCCGCCTCGTCGAACCGTTCGGCGGCCGCCATCAGGATCTGCTGCCTGGTGACCACTGCCCGTTCCTGCCTGACCACTACGACAACCCTCTCTCGGTTCGACTGCGGACCGGACGTCCACGGTGACGACGCCCGGCGCCTCCGGTCACGGTGACGGTGCTCGACGCGTCGCGGTGGTGGGGGCGTCCGGCTTCATCGGTGCCGCCACTCTACGGGCTCTCCTGGCATCGGGGCACCGGCCAGTCGCGATCACCCGAACCGCGCCCCCGGCACCCGAACCGGATGCCAGGTATGTCCGGTCCGACGTCCCCGACCGGGAGGCGCTGCTCGCGGCGCTGCGTGGCGCTGACGCGGTCGTGCACGCCGTCAGCTACACCGGCCCCGACGAACAACATTGCCGCGCCGTCAACCTCACCGGAACGGCGAACGTCCTCGCCGCCGCCGACACCCTCGGCATCACCCGCATCGTCACCGTCAGCACCGTCGGCGTCTACGGCCCCGGACCGTTCCGCGGCATCGCCGAGGAGGATCGGGAGCCGAACCCGGTGACGGCCCTCAGCGCCACCCGCGCCGCCGCGGACCGTCTCGCCCGCGATGCGGGCGGCACCGTCGTCCTCCCCGGCTTCGTGCACGGCCCGGGCGACCGCTGGTTCGCGCCCGGGCTGCGGCACCTGCTCGGCACGCTCGGTGCGTGGGTCGACGACGGGACCGCCCGGCTGTCCACCATCGCGTTCGACGACCTCGGCGCGCTGATCGCGCACCTCGCCCGCACCGCCACCGACGTCGACCGCGGCGTACTGTTCCACGCCGCCAACGTCACGGCTCGCACGGTGCGGGAGTTGGCAACGGACCTGTCGGGCAGGGACTTCCGGCCGCCCACCGAGTCCTGGTCGTACGACGACGCGCTCGTCCGGGCGGCCGGCGTCGGGCTCACCGAACGGCAGATCGACCTGATCGGCCGCGACCACACCCTCGACGGGACGCGGCTGCGGCGGCGCACCGGGCAGCGGCCACACCGTTGACGCCGTGACCTCTGCCGTGCCGGTGGCGCCGACACCCACCGGCACGGGGTGTCGGTGGCCGCCCGGTCCGGTCAGGCGTTCTGCGCGGCGCCCGGCTTCTTGTCGATGACGACGTGCTCGAAGCGGCTGCCGTCGAAGCTGACCTCGAAGGCCTTGCCGAAGCCGACGACGTAGCGGCCGGCGCGCGGGGTCAGCCGGAACAGGTGGAAGTCGAGGCCGCGGAGCAACTGGACCATCTTCGGGTTGGTGCTCTCACCGAACTTCTCGAAGACGCCCTCGTTCCCCTCCTCCGGCTGCTGCTCGACGTCGCAGACGAAGCTGGCCCGCTCGACCCCGAAGATGTTGGCGGCCGTCGACTCGTCGCCGTGGATCATCACCCGCGCGGTGTCCGCGTCCCGCAGGTACCGGTAGTGGTCGGCGACCTCGCTGACGTAGACGTACAGGGCGCCGTCGTCCGCGACGAACGGGGCGATCGACTGGAACGGCTCCCCGGTCTCGTCCTTCGTCGCGATGACGACGGTCTTGCGGGTGGCGAGGAAGTCGCGGTAGCCGGTCAGCGACTTCTCGAGTTCGGTATCGGTCAGCATCGGTTCTCCTCGGGGGTGGGGACATTCGCGGCAATGGTCCATTGCCGCCGGACCAGGTGAATTCGGGGGTGGCCGGTGCCGGGATGCGCCTGCACCTCGGCCTCCATGCCGTACACGTCGCGGATCAGGTCGGGGGTGAGCACCGCGGCCGGGGCGCCGTCGGCGACGACCCGACCCCCGGACAGCGCGACGATGCGGTCGCTGAACGTCGCCGCCTGGTTCAGGTCGTGCAGCACCATCAGCACCGAGATGCCCAGGGTCCGGTTCAGCGAGGTGACCACCTCGAGCACCTCGTGCTGGTGCGCGATGTCGAGGTAGGTCGTCGGCTCGTCGAGCAGCAGCACCCGCGGCCGTTGCGCGAGAACCATTGCCAGCCACGCCCGTTGCGCCTCGCCGCCGGACAGCTGCGACACCGGACGCTCCGCGAGAGCCTTCAGTTCGGTGTGCGCGATCGCCCAGTCGACGGCCTCCCCGTCGTCGGCGGTGGACCGTTCGTACCAGCGGCGGTGCGGGTGCCTGCCGTAGCCGACGAGTTCGCGGACCGTCATGTCCTCTGGCGCGGTGTTCTTCTGGTTGAGCATGCCGATCGCCCTGGCCCGCCTGCGGGCCGACCACGACGTCAGGTCCGCACCCTCCAACAGGACGGCTCCGGTGCGCGGGGCGAGCCGGCCGCTCAGCGCCTTGAAGATGGTGGACTTGCCGGACCCGTTCGGCCCGATCAGGGTGACCACCTCGTTCGACCCCACCGCGATCGAGACGTCGTCGACGATCCGCTTGTCGCCGTACCAGATTCCCAGGCCCCGCCCCTCGAGCAGCATTACCGCGCTCCCTGTCGACGCATCAGGTAGAGGAAGTAGGGGGCGCCGATCGCCGCCATGATGATGCCCGCGGGGATCTCGGTGGGGCTGAACGCGGTTCGCCCCACGGTGTCCGAGATCAACACCAACAGGGCGCCGACGGCGATGCTCATCGGGATCAGCACGGCGTGATTCGAGCCGACGATCATCCGGGCGATGTGCGGGACGACGAGGCCGACGAAGCCGATGATGCCGACCGCGGACACCGCGATCGCGGCCAGGAACACCGCAACCAGCGACAGCAGGATGCGGGTGAGGTTCACGCCCTCGCCGAGGTTGCGGGCGACGTCGTCGCCGAGCCGCATCACGTTCGCCGAGCGGACGCACAGCAGCGAGACGGCGAGACCGATCGCGATGTAGGGCAGGATCATCCAGACCGAGCTCATGCTCTTCGCGGCGAGGCTGCCGTTCATCCACTGGATCGCGGCGGGCAGGCGTTCGCTGTAGCGCAGCGACAGGAACGCGATGAACGCGCCCGCGAGCGCGTTGACCGCGACACCGGCGAGGATGATGTTCAGCGGTTTGATGCCATCGCGCCGCCATGCCAACGCGTACACGATCGTCGCGGCGACCACGCCGCCGACGAAGGCGGCCACCGGGATCATCGAGTGGTAGGCGGGGGCGGCCAGCAGGATCACCAGGACCAGGGCCGCGGCCCCGCTGGTGACCCCGGTCAGCCCCGGATCCGCCAGCGGATTGCCCATCACCGTCTGCAGCAGCACACCCGAGACCGCGATCGCCGACCCCACCAGCAGCGCCAGCAGGACCCGCGGCAGCCGCACGTCCCACACGATCGTGTCGAACGACCCCGGCTCGCCCGCCCCCGACAGGATGCCGAGGATCTCCGCGGGCGAGATGTGCACGCTGCCCAGGCCCAGGCTGACGACGGTGGCCACGGCGAGCAGGATCCAGGCGGCGGGCAGCGCCCACCGGGACCGGCCGCGGGTAGGGGTCGGGGCCGACCCCGCGGTCGACGGGTCACCCGCGGGCGGCGCGGCCTTCGCGGTCGGCGGGGCGCTCACGGGGTGAGCACGCCCGCGAGGGTCGGCACGGCCCTGTCGAGTCCGGTCACCGAGGTGTAGCCGAAGGTCGCGTAATCGAGGACGTGGATGCGGTCGTTCGCGTACGCGGGCAGGCTCGTCCACGCCGGGTTCTTCGCGACCTCCGCGTCGAACGCGGCCTGGCCGGCGGCGACGTCGCCGGAGCGCAGCACCAGCACCACGTCCGGCGCCGCGGCGATGATGTTCTCCAGGTTCACCGCGCTGAAGGTTTCCGTCGCGCCGAGCGCCGAGTCGGCGACGTTGTCGGCGCCGGCCAGCTGGATCAGGCTTCCGAGGAAGGAGTTGTTGTTCATCACCATGAAGGAGTCCGCGGCGCCGATCAGGACCAGCACCTTCTCGCCCGGGGTCCCGGACTCGGCGAGCCGCGCGGCGTGGGTATCCATCGTGGCCAGGACCTCGGCGGCGCGGTCCTGCCGGCCGAAGGCCTCGCCCAGCACCTGCACCGCGAACCGCAGGTCGCCGAAGCTCTCGGTCTCGAGGTAGGCGCCGGGGATGCCGGTCGACGTCAGGGTGGCCGCGACCGCCTCCCGCGCGCCCTCGGCCGCGACCACCAGGTCCGGGCCGAGGCTGACGATCTTCTCCACGTCGAGCGCCTTCACGGTGCCGATGCGCGGCACGGAGTCCAGCGTCGTCGGCAGCTGCTGCGTCGTGGTGGACGGCACACCGGCGACCGGGACACCGAGCAGGGTGAGCACCTCCGCCAGCGGCACCGAGGCGGTGACCACCGTGGCCGGCGGGGTCGCCGGGAACTGCGCGAGGGCCGCGTCCCGGCGCGCGGTGTCCTCGGCGGCGGTCGCGGTGCTGGTGGCGGCGGCCGCGGTCGACGCGGGCGCGTCGCTGCCGCAGGCGGTGGCCCCGGCGAGGGCGGCGAGGCAGACGAGGGCTGCGGCGATCGGCGTGGAACGGTGTCGCACGGGGGTGCACTCCTCGGGTGGGCGGCGAAGCTCGGCAATTAGGTGAGGGTACCCAAATGCAGGGCAGCCTGCGCTAAAGAGTTCGTCGCGGACCCTTGAGCTGTCAAGTCGGGGTCCCACGCACGGCGACAGTTTCCGGCCGGTGCCGCCTACCCGTGTCGACGGTCGGCGAGCGCGTTGAGCGCACCGGCCATCGCCGGCGCCCGATCCGTGGTGACCGTCAGCCGCTGCCCGTTCGCGGCGGTGAAGACGAGAGCAGGCCCGGTCTCGGTGACGACGCCGTAGTTACCGCGACCCTTGGCCCGCAGACCCCAGCCACCGAAGTCGCGGAACGGCGCCACCTCGGTGACCTTCGCGCCCTCGAGCTCGTCGACGCCGTACCCGAGCGCGCACATGCCCATGTTGAACACCCGCAGCCCCGACTCGTCGACCACCACCCGGAACCGCAGCAGCCCGATCACCAGCGCGCTCACCGGCAGGAACACCGCCATCAGCCACCACGACCCCGCCAGTCGGCACAACCCGACCGTCACCAGGGCGGCGACACCGACCAGCACCGCCGTGGTGCCGGTCCCCAGGCCGACCCGGGCCACGATCGGCAGGTCCACCGGCCCGCGCGGCAACCGGGCGTCGGGCGCCGCCGTCGCCGACCGCCGTTCCCGATGGTCCCGCAGCAGGGACGCCCCGACCACGCCGACCGCCCCACCGACCAGGATCCCGACCACGATCGTCGTGGTGGACAGTCGCGCGTCGGCCGGATCGGTGAGATCCAGATTCGCGGCCAGCAGGCCGAGCCACAGCGTCAGCATCAGCCCGGTGACGGCGGACCCCACGATGACCATGGTGCGGCGCATCATCAGCATCGCCTGCGCGAGCGCGGCGACCGCGCTGGAGCCGCCCCCGACCAGGACGATGACCAGCACGAACGTCCATGCCGCCGACCCGGTCGCGGTGAAACTGTCGGCGCTGCCGCCGACACCCCAGTGGATCGCGAGGGTGTCCGGCAGCCGGGACCGCAAGGTCAGCTCGGTGACCAGCACCGTTGCCGCGGACAGCAGGGGCACCGCGACCCCGAACACCACACCGGCCGGGTCGAACGACCGCGATTCGCTCATGGCCGGATTATGCGCCCCGCGCCTACTTGGTCTCGTTCGGATGGCTCGTGTGCACCTGCTCCAGGAACACCGTGCGCTCCTGGACGTAAAACCAAATGCGCGCGGTACCCCTCGCAGTCGGCTTGTGCTGCCAACGTTGGTGGCTCGTGCCGCCGCGCGAGATCACCCCGAGCTCACCCTTGAGTCGATAGTTCGTTGGTGTCGTGGACAGGGGTGTCCGCGTCAGGAAGTCCCAGGTCTCTGTCATCGGGTTGCGGATGGTCGCGACGAGGTCCTGCCAGCCTCTACGCGCATCCGAGGTCGCAAACCGGAGCTCGTACTCACTCTTCTTCGGAGGTCGGGAAACCAACTCGCCCTTCTTCGCTGCCACCACGATCAGGGACGCTCCACGCTCTTCTCCTCGTCGAGCCATTCGACGTCGGCGCCGCCAAGCCCCGCCGCCACAGCCGTGGCCGTCTCCTTCCACGATGTCAGCTCGGCCATCGCCAGATGCGGCTGGTTGGTGGAGAACGAGGCGCGCGCGGCATCGACGAGGTCTTGGGCGCAGGACTCCCGATCCGCCGGCGACAGCGCAAGCATCCAGGGGAAGGCCCTGCTCATTCGGTCGGCGAGAGAACCGGTGTCGTCAAGGGTGACCGTGATGAGTTGGGCGGCGAAGTTCAGCAAACGAGTACGACCCTCCGCCTCGCGCTGCGACATCAACACCAGCGCTTCGCCGTCGCGCCGGGTCACCGTCACGGGGTGCTCCTCGGCCTCGGCGAAGACCTCGGCGGAGTGCTTGCTCAGGTCCGAGGAACGCCTGGTCGTCATGGCTGCGCTGGTCATGCAGCAATGCTATTCGGAATATATTCGGAAGTCTAGGGAGGTCCTCCGGCGCGGTGCCTGGGCGATCAACCGGCGTCCGGTTGCCGGAGGGGAGTCAGTGCGGCAGGCAGGCGCCCTTGAGGGAGCAGGAACCGCAGGAGTCGGTGCCGCAGTCCGCGGCGGCCGCGGCGTCCGCGGGCGACTCGGTTGCGCACACCGAGACGGTGGCGTCGGGCGCGGTGGCCTCGTGCCCGCAGCCGCAGGCGTCACCGCAGCCCGCGGGAGCTGCCGCCGCGGCGGCCCTGGCTCCGATGGCGCCGCCGTAGCCGGCGGTCACCAGCGCGGCGACGACGGCGACCGCCGCGACCGCGAGGCCACCGACGGTGGGCAGAGCCAGCGCGCCGACCCCGCCGATGACCAGTAGCAACGCGGCCGCGGCCAGCGTCGGCCCGGCGATCCGATTGGCGAGGGTGAAGGTCTCCTCGGAGGCGAGGGTGTCGGGGGTGCGGACCCCGGCCCAGCGGTTGCGCGGCAGTCGCCCGGTCATCCCGGCGACCGCGACGCCTCCGACGACGACGGCGACGACGAACAGCACGCTTGCAACGATGAGCACGACCACCAGGGTACGTCGGGGGCCGTCCCGTGGGCGTCCGAGGGTGACGCCCTAAGCTGGTCTCGGGAAATCCTGCCCGGAATCCGGGCGCGGACGCCCCTGACCGCGGAGCCCGCGGCGACCGGCCGCAGCCGTGTCCACCCTCGCAGGCTCCTCAGACCCCCGCGCAGAGAAGACAGCGAACAGTGACCGAGTCAGTGCAGCAGCCAGGCGGCGACGCGACCCCCCAGCACCGCTACACCGCGGACCTCGCGGGCCGTATCGAGGCGCACTGGCAGGACCAGTGGCGCGAGCGGGGCACCTTCAACGCCCCCAACCCGGTCGGTGATCTCGCCGGTGAGCTGCCCGCGGACAAGCTGTTCGTGCAGGACATGTTCCCGTACCCGTCCGGTGCGGGCCTGCACGTGGGTCACCCGCTCGGCTACATCGCGACGGACGTGTTCGCCCGGTTCCACCGGATGAACGGGCACAACGTGCTGCACACCCTCGGGTACGACGCGTTCGGACTGCCCGCCGAGCAGTACGCGGTGCAGACCGGCACCCACCCCCGCACCACCACCGAGGCGAACATCGCGAACATGACGCGGCAGTTGCGCCGTCTCGGTCTCGGGCACGACGAGCGCCGGTCCGTCGCCACCACCGACGTCGACTTCTACCACTGGACGCAGTGGATCTTCCTGCAGATCTACAACGCCTGGTACGACACCGAGCTGAATCGGGCCCGCCCGGTTGCCGAGTTGGAGGCGGAGTTCGCCGCGGGCACCCGCTCTCCCGCCGACGGCCGCGCCTGGGCGGACCTGTCGGCCGCCGAGAAGCATGCCGAACTCGACTCGTACCGCCTTGTCTACCAGTCGGATTCGATGGTCAACTGGTGCCCCGGACTGGGTACGGTACTGGCCAACGAGGAGGTCACCGCCGACGGACGCTCCGAGCGCGGCAACTTCCCAGTCTTCCGGAAGCACCTGCGGCAGTGGATGATGCGGATCACCGCCTACTCCGACCGGCTCACCGACGACCTCGAGTACCTGGACTGGCCGGAGAAGGTCAAGTCCATGCAGCGCAACTGGATTGGACGCAGCCAGGGCGCCCGGGTCAAGTTCGCCGCGCATCGGGAGCAAGCCTCCGTTGCCCCGGACTACGACATCGAGGTGTTCACCACCCGCGCCGACACCCTGTTCGGAGCCACCTACGTCGCGCTCGCCCCCGAGCATGACCTCGTCGACACGCTCGTCGCCGACGTGTACCCCGACGGCACCGACCCGCGCTGGACTGGTGGCGCCGCGACCCCGACCGAGGCGGTCGCCGCCTACCGCGCCGCGATCGCCGCGAAGTCGGACCTCGAGCGGCAGGAAAGCAAGGAGAAGACCGGCGTCTTCCTCGGTTCCTACGCGGTCAATCCGGTGAACGGGCACAAGGTTCCGGTGTTCATCGCCGACTACGTGCTCACCGGGTACGGCACCGGCGCCGTGATGGCCGTGCCCGGCCACGACCACCGCGACTGGGAGTTCGCCACCGAACTGGGCCTGCCGATCGTCGAGGTCATCGCGGGCGGCGACATCACCGAGGTCGCGTACTCCGGCGACGGCCCGCTGGTGAATTCCGACTATCTCGACGGGCTGAGCATCGCCGAGGCGAAGAAGGCCGTCATCGCCCGACTCGAGGCCGACGGCCGCGGCGAGGGCACCATCCAGTACAAGCTGCGGGACTGGCTGTTCGCCCGGCAGCGGTACTGGGGTGAGCCGTTCCCGGTCGTCTACGACGAGCAGGGGCTCGCGCACGCGCTGCCGGATTCCGCGCTGCCGGTGGAACTTCCGGAGGTCGAGGACTACGCCCCGGTGTCCTTCGACCCGGACGACGCGAGCTCCGAGCCGTCCCCGCCGCTGGCGAAGGCGTCGGACTGGGTGAACGTCGAGCTCGACCTCGGCGACGGCATGCAGAGCTACCACCGCGACACCAACGTGATGCCGCAGTGGGCGGGCAGCTCCTGGTACCAGCTGCGCTACATCGACCCCACAAACTCGGATGCGTTCTGCGCCAAGGAGAACGAGCAGTACTGGATGGGTCCGCGGCCGGAGCTGCACGGCCCGAACGATCCCGGCGGCCTCGACCTGTACGTCGGCGGCGTCGAGCATGCGGTGCTGCACCTGCTGTACTCGCGGTTCTGGCACAAGGTGCTCTTCGACCTCGGGCACGTCAGCTCGTCCGAGCCGTACCGACGCCTGTACAACCAGGGCTACATCCAGGCGTACGCGTACACCGACAGCCGCGGCGTGTACGTGCCTGCCGCGGACGTCGTGGAGGAGGGCGGCAAGTACTTCTACGAGGGTGCCGAGGTTAACCGCGAGTACGGCAAGATGGGCAAGTCCCTGAAGAACGCCGTTGCGCCGGACGAGATCTGCGACGACTACGGCGCCGACACGCTGCGCGTCTACGAGATGTCGATGGGCCCGCTGGACACCTCCCGGCCGTGGGCCACCAAGGACGTCGTCGGCGCGCAGCGGTTCCTGCAGCGCGCGTGGCGCACCGTCGTCGACGAGGAGACCGGGGCGCTGCGCGTCACCGACGCCGAGCCGACCGAGGACACCCTGCGGGCGGTGCACCGGGCGATCGACGGGGTCACCGCCGACTACACGGCGCTGCGCGACAACACCGCGATCGCGAAGCTGATCGAGCTGACCAACCACCTCACCAAGGCGTACCCGGACGGGGCGCCGCGGGCCGCGGTGGAGCCGCTGGTGCTGATGCTGGCACCGGTCGCGCCGCACGTCGCGGAGGAGCTGTGGTCCCGGCTCGGTAACGAGATCTCGCTGGCGCACGGGCCGTTCCCGACCGCGGACGAGAGGTGGCTGGCCCTGGATTCCGTCGAGTACCCGATCCAGGTCAACGGCAAGGTTCGCAGCCGCATCACCGTTGCCGCGGACGCCGACCCGAAGACCATCGAGGCCGCCGCCCTCGCGGACGAGAAGATCGTCGCGTTCCTGGAGGGCAACGCCCCCCGCAAGGTGATCGTCGTCCCGGGCAAGATGGTGAACGTCGTCAAGTAGGCGAGCCGCCGCATCCGATGAATGGGGGTTCATGCGTCACGTCCGGCAGGCGAATGACCCATGAACCCCCATTCAACGGGCGGCGGGGCGCGTGTCGTGCCGGTACTCTTCGATTCTGAAACGTGTTCTAGAAATCGAAGGGAAACCGGCATGGCACCGTCACGCGAGAGCATTCAGGCCACCATCGAGTCGTACGTGAAGTCGGTCGCCGGGGGCACCGTCGACGACGTGCTCGCGCTGTACGCGCCGGGCGCGACCGTCGAGGATCCGGTCGGCACCGAGCCGCGCACCACCGAGGCGGCGCTGCGCGAGTTCTACGGCATCATCGAGCCGCTCGAGCAGACCGTCGAGCTCGGCATCGTCAAGATCGCCGCCGACCACGCCGCGTTCAACTTCACCCTCACCACCCACATGGGTGAGCAGAAGGTCGAGATCTCCGTCATCGACGTGATGACCTTCGACGACGACGCCAAGATCACCAGCATGAAGGCGATCTGGGGCCCCGAGGACATGGTCGCCCGCTGACCAACCCGAGGTTCCGTAATGTCACATTGGGGAACGTCACGTGAGCCAATGTGACATTACGGAACCCGAACGGGGTGTCAGGCGGCGCGGGCGAAGGTGGCCCAGGCGCGGGCCGCGATCCGTCCCCCGCCCGCGACGGCGGTGAGCACCACGTCGATGCGCGGCTCCCCGTCCGCGGTGTACTCCTGCAGCACCTCCCCGGTGCAGGAGAGCGCCTCGCCCGCGGCGACCGGCTCGACCAGCCGGGTCCGGAACCGGCGGACCGACTCGGCGCCGAGCCAGTCGGTGGCGTAGTTCGCGAGCAGCCCGACGGCCGCGGTGTCCCCGCCCGACCCCTGGGTCCAGGCGTCCGCGATCAGCCTGCCGTCCGCGTCCCGGTACTCGGTGAGGCGGTCGTGGTCGCCGTCGCGGACGGTGACCCGGAGCAGGTCGCCCGCGCGGGGAGGCAGCCCGAAGAACCGGCAGTCGCGTTCGAGCGGCAGGTCGTGCCCGCCGGCGACGGGGTCGGTGCCGCACAGGTAGGTCGGGGGGACGACGGGCCGGGAGTCCCGGTAGGCGGTGTTGGTGCACCCGGTCGCGTCCGCGAACGCGCGAATCCTGTCGGGGTCGACGACGAACCGGCCGTCCTCGTGCTGCAGGGTCTCCATGCGTTGCCTCCAATCGGTGCCGATGACCGACGCTAGGCCCGGCGCCGCGCAGGCCGTCGCCCGGTTCCCGCTGATCGGGAGCCCGGCACTGTCGCTTCCGCCCGCCGACGTCGGCCGGAAACCGGGCTGGCCGCCGAATACCGGGAGCGAGCCCACTGACCGGGACAGCGGATGGCATAGTGCCTGCTGGCACTCGATCCTGTCGGGGCCCGTTTCGTCAGGAGGAATCACACATGAGTGCAGAACAGACCGCTGTCGCCGAGCACATCGAGCTGTCCGGTCCCGACGCCGCCACCTTGCGCAAGGTGATGAGCCACTTCTGCACGGGCGTCGCGGTGATCACCGCGCACGACGGCGAGCGCCCCCTCGGGTTCACCTGCCAGTCCGTGGTGTCGCTGTCGCTCGAGCCGCCGTTCGTCTCGTTCTGCCCGACGAAGACGTCGAAGAGCTGGCCGCTGCTGCGCGAGGCCCGGCACCTGTGCATCAACGTGCTCGCGCACGACCAGAAGGACATCTGCGGCCAGTTCGCGACCAGCGGCGCCGACAAGTTCGCCGGCGTCTCCTGGTCGACGGCCCCGAACGGTGCGCCCGCGCTGGACGGCACGCTGGCCCGGATCGACGCGACCGTCGAGGTCGAGCACGACGCCGGTGACCACACCATCGTGATCGCCCGCATCACCGATCTGACCGCCGACGTCGATCGTCAGCCGCTGCTCTTCTTCAAGGGCGGCTACGGAGACTTCGCCGCGCACTGACCGGCCCGGCCCCGGTCAGGAGCCGTCGGCGAGCGATCCGGCCGCCGACCCGGATCCGAGTCCGGGCTCGGCTCCGGTCAATACCGGCAGGAACGTGTCGGCGATCACCTGGTGTCCCTCCCTGTTGGCGTGAATGTCCTTGTACGGGGTGCACATCCATGTCCACCGGCAGATCTGGGCGACATTGTGCGGCACCTCCCCGATGCCGGGGAGGGTGACGGGGTTGCCGAAATCGTTGTTGGCGAACGCCGCTGCGACGTCGGCGGTCTTCCAGTCGGCGGACGCGTTGGCGTCGGCGATGGTGGCGCTGAGCACGTTGTTGGCGACGGCGGTGGCGTTGGCGACGAGCCTGCCGGTGCCGCCGCCGATCCAGCCGGCGAGGGCCGGGTCGTAGTAGGTCATCCCGACGTAGCGGACGTCCGGGCCGCCCGCCTCCGTCAGCTGACTTTTCATCGTGGCGATGTTCTGCCGAATCGTCGCGAGTTCGTCTGTGATGCACCCGATGTCGGGTAGCCCGCCGGACCCCGATCCGCTGAGGCAGTGGTTGACGTCATTGCCGCCGATCCCCTCGCTGACGTACCGGACCTGCCCGCGATGCTCGGTGAGGAACCGTGTTGCCGCGTCGAGTTGCGAGGTCGCATCCGGGTACACGCACCTGCCGCCGTTCATCATCGTCTCGGTGGTCTCGCCGGCGCAGCCGAGCCGGACGTGCTGCAGGGTCGGCTCCTCGGCGCGCAGTGCGGCGTAGATCCGGTCGGTGTACGCGAAGTCCTCGTTGGTGGCGGTGTCCGGCTGGTATCCGGTGGCCAGGGAGTCCCCGAGCGAGACGTAGTAGGTCGGGGCGGGCGTCGGGTCCGCCCCGGCGGGCGCGACCGAGAGCAGGAGCGCGGCGGCGGCCGCGGATGCGAGGGTGATCAGGGTGTGACGCATGGGCGAACCTCCGTGGGTGGGCTGCCCGCGAGGCTAGGCCCCGCCCGCGGTGTCCGCCGACGTTCGCGCGGAATCGTTACCGCCCCGCGCGCACCGAAACGACAATTACGGTTCCACTGGTAACGGAATTGTCCTAGGCTCGGGTGACCCGCGACCGGAGGACATCGACGTGACCAACCCCGACGTGCTTGCGCCAGCCAAGCTCGGCCCGATCACCCTGCGCAACCGCATCATCAAGTCGGCCACCTTCGAGGGGAAGACCCCGAACGCCCTGGTCACCGACGACCTCATCGAGTTCCACCGGCGCCCCGCCGCCGGCGGGGTCGGGATGTCGACCGTGGCCTACTGCGCGGTCGCGCCCGAGGGCCGCACCGAGTACGGGCAGCTGTGGATGCGGCCCGAGGTGGTGCCCGGACTGCGCAGGCTCACCGACGCTATCCACGCCGAGGGGGCCGCCGCGTCCGCCCAGATCGGCCACGCCGGGCCGGTGGCCAACGCGAAGTCGAACGGGTATCCCGCCCTCGCTCCGTCCCCCTCCTTCAATCCGCTGAGCATGAAGATGACGCGGTCCGCGACCCGGGACGACATCGCCCGGATCACCGCCGCGCACGCGGACGCCGCGCGGCACGTGATCGAGGGCGGCTTCGACGCCGTCGAGATCCACTTCGGGCACAACTACTTCGCCAGCTCGTTCCTCAGCCGGGCGACGAACCATCGCAAGGACGGCTACGGCGGGTCGCTGGAGAACCGGGCCCGCATCGTCCGGGACATCGCGCTCGCCGTCCGGGAGGCGGTCGGCGACCGAATCGCGATCCTCGCGAAACTGAACATCGATGACGGTGTCCCCGGCGGCTTCTGGGTCGACGAGGCGATCCAGGTCGCGCAGTGGCTCGAGGCCGACGGCGGGCTGGACGCGCTGGAGCTGACGATGGGCAGCTCGCTGCTCAACCCGATGTACCTGTTCCGCGGCGACGCCCCGGTGCACGAGTTCGCGCAGGCGATGTCGCAGCCGCTGCTCCGGGCCGGGGTGAAGGCAGTCGGCAAGAAGTTCATCCGCACGTACCCGTACGAGCCGCTGTTTATGCTCGAGTCCGCCAGGCAGATCCGCGCCGCCGTCGACCTGCCGCTCGTGCTGCTCGGCGGCGTCACCGACCGGGCGGGCATGGACACCGCGATGGCGGAGGGGTTCCAGTTCGTCGCGATGGCCCGCGCCCTGCTCCGCGAACCCGACCTGGTCAACCGGATCGCCGCGGACGAGCGCACCCGGTCGCTGTGCATCCACTGCAACAAGTGCATGCCGACGATCTTCTCCGGCGCTCGCTGCGTGCTGGTGGAACGGAAGTAGCCGCCGCCCTGCGCGGTTGGCCGGTCAGCGCCCGGTCGGGCGCAGCACGATCTCCGTCGGGTGCGCGTCGCGCGGCGCGTCCACGGCGCCCCGGACCGCCCGCGCGACCGAGGCGGTCGCGAGGAACCGCGCGGGATCGTAGGTTTCGCCCTCCGCGGCGACGATCGCGCGCTGCATGTCGGTGTCGATCCGCCCCGGGTGGACGGAGGTGACGCGCAGTGCCGGTTCCTCCGCGCGCAGGGCATCGCCGAACGCACGCAGCGCGAACTTGCTCGCCGCATAGCCGCCCCATCCCGGGTTGGCGCGTAGGCCCGCACCCGAATTGATCAGCACCACATGGCCATTCGCGGAACGGAGCGCGGGAAGTAGCAGCCGGGTCAGCTCGACGACGGCAAGCACATTGGCCTCGTACATGTCCCGCCACGCCGCGATCGGGGTGTCCTCGACGGTGCCGATCTCCGCGACGCCTGCGTTGTGCACCAGAACGTCCAGCCGGTCGATGCCCGCGACCGCAGCGGCAACGGCGGCATGATCGGTCAGGTCCACCGGCCATCCGCGGGCCGAGTCGAGTTCGGCGACGATCGCGGTCAGCGAATCCGCCGTGCGGGCACCGAGGAGGAGGTCGTGGGTCGGGGCGAGCTCACGGGCGATGGCGGCGCCGAGGCCGCGGCCTGCCCCGGTGATCAGTGCTGTCGGGCGCATGGGTCGAACGATAGGCCCCCGGAGCGGGACTCGGTCGATCGCGTCGACGGCGCATGTCGCGCGCTGCGGGGTGGCCGGGTCGTACCTAGACTCGAGAGGCCATGATCACCCCGCGCCGACGGGCGAAGGAGGTAGCGCGTCAGCTACATTCTGGTTACGAGTCTGGTGCCGTATCGGCGCCGTGGTCCGTGTTGTTCCACCGGACCGTGCGGACCCGGGCGAGCAGGAAGGAAGTCGCGAACATGGGATCCGGCAAGGAATCGAAGGGGTCCGGTGCAGCACCGGGCGGGAAGTCCGGGGGCGTCCCGTTCGCCGTCGGCGACAGCGTGGTGACCAGGGCCGACCCGGTGTCGGGCAAGGGTGATCCGACGCAGGAATCCGGCGTCATCGTCGACGATTTCGGTGGTGCGCTGGTCGAGGATGAGGCCGACTACGGCCGCGACTGGGCGCTCGCCAAGCGGTGGGCGATCAAGCTCGACGACGGGCGGCTGGTGTTCCGCAGCTCCGACGAGGTGTCCCGGCCCAAGGGCTGACGCACCGGCAACTCCCCGGCCCGGCGGGCATGGCGCCCCGGCGGGCCGCACACTGGTGGGCATGTCGGATCCCGGTTTCACGCCAACCCAGCTCGCGGCGCGCGCCGCCTACCTGCTGCGGGGCAATGATCTGGGAACGATGACCAGCGCCGCTCCCCGCCTGTACCCGCACATGTGGAGCTGGGACGCGGCCTTCGTCGCGGTGGGGCTGGCGCCGCTGAGCGTCGAGCGGGCCGTTGTCGAGCTCGACACCCTGCTCTCCGCGCAGTGGCGCAACGGAATGATCCCGCACATCGTGTTCGCGAACGGTGTCGACGGCTACTTCCCCGGGCCGGACCGCTGGGCGACCGAGCTGGCCGCGGCCGCCCCATCGACACCCCGGACCTCCGGGATCACCCAACCCCCGGTGCACGCCATCGCGGTGCAGCGGATCCTCGACCACTCCCGCAGGCACGGCCGCAGCACCCGCGCGGTCGCCGAGGAGTTCCTCGATCGCCGGTGGCCCGACCTGATGCGCTGGCACCGCTGGCTCGCACACGCCCGCGACCCGAAGGGGTCGGGCCGGGTGACGCTCTACCACGGCTGGGAGTCCGGTATGGACAACTCCCCGCGCTGGGATATGCCGTACGCCAACGTGATTCCCGGGCCGGTGCCGGCCTATCGGCGCGCCGACACCATCATCGTCGAGGACCCGGCGCAGCGGCCCAGCGACGCCGAATACGACCGCTACCTGTGGCTGCTTGAGGAGATGAAGCAGGTCAGCTACGACGACACGGACCTGGCGTCGGCGATGAGCTTCGCGGTCGAGGACGTGTTCGTCAGCGCGATCTTCGCGCTCGCCTGCGACGTGCTCGCCACCATTGGCGAGGAGCATGCGGCCCCGCGCGCCGACGTCCGCGACCTGCACGAGTGGGCGGCCCGGTTCCGCGCCGGGGTCGTCGCGACCACCGACCCGCGGTCCGGCGCGGCCCGCGACCTCGACCTGCGGTCCGGACGGTGGATCGGCACCGACACGCTCGCGACGTTCGCGCCGCTGCTATGCGGCGGCCTGCCCCGCGACAGCGAACGGGCCCTGCTTCGGATCTTCGAGGGGCCCCGCTTCTGTGGGCATCCGGACCTGAAGTACGCGGTGCCCCCGTCGACGTCCCCGGTGTCCGCGGACTTCCGGGCCAGCGAGTACTGGCGCGGGCCGGTGTGGCCGGTGATGACGTGGCTGTTCTCCTGGGCGTTCGCGCGTCGCGGCTGGGCCGAGCGGTCCCGGCAGCTGCGCGCCGAGGGTCTCCGTCAGGCCAGTGACGGCAGCTTCGCCGAGTACTACGAGCCGTTCACCGGGGAGCCCCTCGGCAGCATGCAGCAGTCGTGGACGGCGGCGGCGGTCCTGGACTGGCTGGGCTGAGCGGGGACTGGCTGGGCTGAGCGGGGACTGGCTGGGCTGGGCGGGCCGCGTTCGAACAGGCGATAACGATTGTGTCGGCCGCCACATCACGGTTCGGGTATCGGTCTAGGGTCGTGCCATGACGTCGCCGCGCCGTGGTCGTATCCGACCTGCCCGTCGTATCCGACATGTCATCCGGTTCGCGCCACTGGTGGTGGCGGGGGCGCTTGCGATGGGCCTGCCCGGGGTGGCGGCCGCCGGACCCGTCAAGGGGCCGGACGTCGCGTCCTGGCAGCACCCGGGCGGCGCGGGCATCGATTGGTTCGCCGTCCGCGCGTCGGGGCATCAGTTCGCGATGGTCAAGGCCACCGAGGGCCTGAACTACGTCAACCCGTACTTCGTGCAGGACGGGATCGGGATGCGGCTCGCGGGCATGGTCCGCGGCGCCTACCACTACGCCGACGTCCGGGCGTCCCCGGAGGCGCAGGCCGCGTTCTTCGCGGCGACCGCGTTCCCGGTGGTCAGCGGCGGCCTTCCGCCGGTGCTGGACCTCGAGGACGCCAAGGGGCTGCCGCCGGCCGCGGTGATCGACTGGACCCGCCGCTACCTGAGGGCGGTCGAGTCGCTCACCGGGGACAAGCCGATCATCTACACGTACCCGCACTTCTGGCGGACCGCGATGGCGAACACCACCGAGTTCTCGAACTATCCGCTGTGGATCGCCGACTACAACGGCAAGAACCAGCCGGGACCGCTACCCGGCGGGTGGTCGCACTGGACGTTCTGGCAGTACACCGACTCCGGCCGCATTCCCGGCGTCAACGCCGCGATCGACCTGAACATCTACGGCGGCGGCCTCGGCGACATCAACCGGTTCTCGAACCCGTTCGGCTCGTAACTCAGGTGCGCTACGACCCGACCGCGCCGCCCGCGCCGCGCCACACGGCGACCACGGACGGTCGCGGCTGCGCGGCGCCGCCGTCGGGCCAGTGTGACTGAGGCCTGTCGGCGCTTGCTCCGTCGACCTCGCCAGGATGCTGCACACACAACACGACCCGCCGGCCGTCGACGATGGGGCCGCACGTTTCGCCGCCCTTCGGGACGGTGAGGAACTGCTTGGTCTCGCCGCGCCGCTCCCCCTCCAACGCGACCGCGAACAGGCCATCGTTCGACTTGAGTGCGTTGCCGTCGGTGGAGATCCACAGGTTGCCGTGCGGGTCGAACGCCAGGTTGTCCGGGCAGGAGATCGGGCTGACCTGTGTCTTGTCGAAGCCGCCGAAGTAGGTGTCGGCGGCGGCCGGGTCACCACACACCAGCAGCAGGTTCCACACGAAGTCGGTGCCCGCGTGGTCGTCCTCGATCTCGAGCACCTGGCCGTTCTTGTTGTTGCTGCGCGGGTTCGCCTCGTCCGCCTGCGCCTTCCCGTCGGTGCCGCGCTGGCTGTTGTTCGTCAGGGCGACGTACACCTTGCCGGTCTTCGGGTTGGGCTCGAAGTCCTCGGGCCGGTCCATCTTGGTTGCGCCGACCTTGTCCCCGGCGATCCGGGTGAAGACCGCCACTTCCTCGGCCGACATGTCGTCGACGAGGGACTCGCCGCGGCCGTCCTCCCCGGTGCGCAGGATCGGGATCCACTCTCCCTTGCCGGAGAACCGGCCGTCGGACGGCAGCTTCCCAGAACCGTCGACCTCGTCGGGTGAGTCACCGCTGAGCTTCGCGACGTACAGGGTGCCCGCATCGAGGATCGTCAGGTTGTGCCGCATGCTGGCCTGTCCGCCGCCGGGCACCATCTTGCGGCTGGAGACAAACTTGTACATGTAGTCGAACCGCTCGTCGTCGCCGCTGTACGCGACGACGGTGCCGTCACCGGTGACGTGGATGGTCGCCGCCTCGTGCTTGAACCGTCCTAGGGCGGTGTGCTTGATCGGCGTCGACGCCGGATCCCACGGGTTGACCTCGACGACATAGCCGAACCGGTTGGCCTCGTTGGGTTCCTGCGTGAGGTCGAAGCGGTGGTCGAGGCGTTCCCACTTGCGTTCGCTGGCGTCGCCGGACAGGCCGTACCGCTTGAGGCGCGCGGCCGCGGTGGCGTCGGTGACCTGTGCGGCGTTCGCGAAATACTGGTTGAAGTTCTCCTCGCCGGACAGCACGGTGCCCCACGGGGTGAGCCCGCCCGCGCAGTTGTTCAGGGTGCCGAGGACCTTGGTTCCGGTCGGGTCGGCGGACGTCCTGAGCAGTGCCGAGCCGGCCGCCGGACCGGTGACGTGGAATTCGGTGGTCGCGGTGATGCGGCGGTTCTGCGGGCCGAATTCCGGGGTGAGACGGCCGGACTGAAAGTCGCCGCGGACCTTGACGACCGACAGGCCGTGCGCGGCGAGCCCGATCCGGATCTGCTCGTCGGTCGGGTTCTCGGGGTCGTAGCCGTGGAACATGAACGGCTCGGTGCTGTACTCGTGATTGACGACGAGCAGGTAGGCGAGCGGCTCCCCGGGGATCGGGAGCAGGCCGGCGAAGTCGTTGTTGAAGCCGAACTGCCGCTCCTGTGCCGCGGCAGTCTGGTTCGCGAAGTCGAAGGCGGGCGCGTCCGGCAGCACCGGGTCACCCCAGCGGATGACGACGGCCTGCTCGTATCCGGCGGGGACGACGACCTCGTCGAGGGTGTTCGGCGCGACCGCGGCGAACCCCATTCCCGGCGCGGAGCTGCCGCCTTCGAGTGAGCCACCGCCCAGCGAACCGGTCTGCGCCGTCGCGTCGTTCGAGCACCCGGCGAGGACACCACCCGCCCCGACCGCAAGGACGGTGGTCGCGCCCGCCTTGAGTGCCCCGCGCCGCGACAGGACGGTGCGCACGATGTCGCCGAAATACTCGCCGCCCGAGGTGTTGGGCACGTCGTGGGAACAGGCGTCGCCGCACTTGTAGCGGCAGGTCACGTTCGACCGCGAGGACTGGCCGTCGTGAGTCACGAAAAGGGCAAGGGGCTTGAGCTTCACAGGTACTCCTGGCAGAAGGGCGACGACCCGGCGACCGTAGAAGGCGCAAGTAATGGAATGGGAACGTCCGGGTGAACGCGCACCCAACGTGGGTCCGACTGCCGGGGACCGCGGTTACAGCACCTGCGAGAGGAAGTTCTGCAGCCGTTCGGTCTGCGGATCGTCGAACAGTGCGTCGGGTGCACCCGTCTCCACCGCGACGCCGCCGTCCATGAACAGGACGGTATCGGACACCGTTCGCGCGAAACCCATTTCGTGGGTGACGACGATCATCGACATGCCGCCCGCGGCCAGGTCGCTCATCAGCGCGAGGACCCCCTTGACGAGTTCGGGGTCGAGTGCGGAGGTGGCCTCGTCGAAGAACATGATCTCCGGCCGCATCGCCAGCGCCCGCGCGATCGCGACCCGCTGCTGCTGCCCACCGGACAGGTTCGCCGGCCGCGAATCCGCCTTCGCGCGCAGCCCGACTAGGTCGAGCTGTTCGAGGGCCAGTTCGCGCGCCGCGTCCCTGGTCAGGCCCCGCAGCTTCCTGGGTCCGAGGGCGACGTTGTCGGCGACGGTGCGGTGCGGGAACAGGTTGAACTGTTGGAACACCATGCCGATCCGCTGCCGCAGCGCGTCGGGGTCGTCGCGCAGCACCGAGCGGCCGTCGAGGAGGATGTCGCCGGCGTCGGGTTCGTGGAGCCGGTTGAGCACCCGCAGCAGCGTCGACTTCCCGGACCCGGACGGGCCGATGACCGACGTGGTTGCCCCGGCGTCGACATGGACGTCCACGCCGCGCAGGATCTTGTTGCTGCCGAACGCGAGGTGCAGTCCGGTCCCGGTCAGGTTTCCGGAGCGGGTGTCGGCGGTGGGTGCGGTCAACGTCCTATCCCCTCTCCACGACGATCGCCTGGTCGAGCTCGTCGAGGGTGCCGGAGGTGTCGGCCTTCCCGGTTCGCAGCCGCTTGTCGATGTGGTTCACCAGGTGCGTGAGCGGAATCGTCAACACCAGGTAGAACAGGCCGGCCGCGACGAGCGGCGACAGGTTCCCGGTCTGCGCGTTCAGATCCCGGCCGACGGCGAACAGTTCCCGCTGGGTGGCGAGCAGGCCGAGGAAGTAGATCAGTGACGAGTCCTTGATCAGCGCGATGAACTGGTTCATCAACGCGGGCAGCACCCGGCGCACCCCCTGCGGGATCACCACCAGGGTCATCGCCCTGCGGTAGCCGAATCCGATGGCCCGCGCGGCCTCCATCTGTCCCGGTTCGACGCTCTGGATCCCGGACCGGAAGATCTCCCCGATGTAGGCGGCGGCCAGCAGCGCCAGCGCCGCGGCGCCGAGCCAGTAGGGGTTGTTCCCGGTGAGGTTCTTGACCAGGGGGCCGACCCCGAGACCGACGATCAGGATGATCACCACCGCGGGCAGGCCGCGGAAGACGTCGGTGTAGACGCGGGCAGGCCACCGCAGCCACCGGGTCCGGGAGATGCCTGCCATCGCGAGCAGCATCCCGAGGATGGTGCCGACGATGCCGGAGGTGAGGGCGAGGATCACCGTGTTCGGGAGCCCGGTCGTGAGCAGGTCGGGGATCGCCTTGCGGTACAACTCCCAGTTGAAGAACGTGTCCCGGAGCTGCGCGGCCGTCGATTTCGGGGCGGTCTGCTCGGCGGCGGGATCCTGCGCGTGTTCGGCGGCCAACGCCGCGAAGTCGGGCAGCACCGGCTCCGGTGCTGCCCGACTGCCGGGCTTCCAGCCGGGCGGCAGCTGACGCGGCACCCACTCCGAGTACAGCCGCGACCAGGTGCCGTCGGCGATGACTGCATCGAGGCCGGAGTTCAGCGCGTCGATCAGGGGCTGGTTGCCCGGCGCCACCGCCCACCCGACGAAGTTGTTGAGGCTGAAGGTGTTCTGCACGATCGAGGTGGCGTCGCCGGGTTTGATCGCGCCCTCCGCCTGCTGCGACGGGGCCACCCAGGCGTCGATCTGCCCGGACTTGAGGTTCGCGTACGCGGTGTTGTAATCCGGGAATTTCACCGGGTCCAGCTTCAGCGTGTTGACGACGTAGTCGTCCTGCACGGTGCCCTGCACCACCCCGATCCTGGTGCCCGCGTTCAGGTCCGAGAACGATCGGACCGGCCCGCCGTTCGGGGCGACCAGGGAGAAGTAGCCGAAATCGTAGCCGTTGGTGAAGCCGACGGTCCTGCGGCGGTCGTCGGTGGTGGTGATCGACGACGAGCCGACGTCGAACCGGCGGTTCGCGACCTGGGAGAGCAGACCGGCGAATTCGGTGCCCGAGAACTGGATCTGCAGGCCGAGCTTCGCGGCGATCGCCCGCAGCAGCTCGTTGTCGAAACCGGTGAAGGTGCCCGCGGAGTTGACGCAGATGCTCGGCGGCGCGTCGGAGAGGGTCCCGACGCTGATCGTTCCCGGCACGATCAGCCCAAGCGCGGCGGTGTCGATCCGGTCGAGGGGCGTCGTCGTCGCGGTGGTGTACCGGTCCTCCCCCGCCGCGGCGGCAGCGGCGTCCAGGTTCGTCGGGGCCGCCGCAGCCGCACCGACCCCGGGCGGCGAGCACAGGTCGGTGGTCGAGCCACCCGATCCCGCGCCGCACGCGGTGACGGCCCCCGCCACCAGCACCATCAGCAGCGCGAGTACCCACAGCCTGACCGATCGGGTCATGGCGTGAGCCTAATCGCATCGGCGCCGTCTCACCGGGTGGCAGCGCCCGACCCGCCCGCGCCGTCCAGCAGTTCGGCCAGGTGCAGGCTGCGGATCCCGGCGAGGTCCCGGATCTGAGTACTGCAGGAAAATCCGTCGGCCAGCACCGTCGCGCCGGGGTGGTCCCGGATCTGCTGCAGGACACCCGCTTCGGCGATGCGGACGGAAATCTCGTAGTGACCCTTCTCCATGCCGAAGTTGCCGGCCAGCCCGCAGCAGCCCGCCACGGTGACGACGTCCGCGCCCGCGGCGCGCAGGACCCGGAGGTCGGCGTCGTAGCCCATCACCGCGTGCTGATGGCAGTGCGGCTGCACGACCACCGGCAGCCCGTCCAGGCGGGGCGGGCGCCAACCGGCCCGCATCGCGGCGTCGAGCAGCTCGCCGAGGGTGCGGACCGATTCCGCCACGGCGGCGGCCCGCGGGTCGCCGGGCAGCAGTTCGGTCAGGTCCGACCGCAGCACCGCGGTGCACGACGGTTCCACCCCGACGATGGCCCGGCCCGCCGCGACGTGGCCGCCGAGCCGGTGCACGGTATCCCGCAGCCTGCGTTTCGCGGCGTCGAGCTGCCCGGTGGTGATCAGTGTCAGTCCGCAGCAGGCGCCGGGAGCGGCGATCTCGACGCCGTAGCCCGCGTCCTCAAGCAGCCGGACGGCCGCGTGTCCGGGTCCGGGACGGAAGTACTCGGTGAACGAATCCGACCACAGCACAATGGAACCAAGGGGAGCTGGGCCGTCTCGGCGAGGGTCGGCCGTCGACGCCGTGAACCGGCGGCGGGCGAGCTCGACCATCGACCGGCGGGTGTCGACGCCCGCCAGCGCCAGCATCGGCCTCGCGACCGCCCGGCGCCGGGTCGCGGCGTTGACCAGGGCCGCGACCGGTGACGCCAGTCTCGCCCAGGTCGGCAGCCGGCCCAGCGTGTAGTGGCTGATCGGCCGGACCCTGCCCCGGTAGGCGCGGTACAGGGTCTCGGACTTGTAGCTGGCCATGTCGATGCCGGTCGGGCACTCGCTGCCGCACGCCTTGCAGGACAGGCACAGGTCCAGCGAGTCGCGGACCTCGGTGGCGTTCCAGCCGCGGATCAGGCTGCCGTTCGCCATGTCCTGCAGCACCCGGGCGCGGCCGCGGGTGGAGTCCTTCTCGTCGCGGGTGGCCCGGTACGACGGGCACATGAACCCGTCGTCGGCGCGGCACTTCCCGACACCGACGCAGCGGTGCACCGCCCTCGACAGGTCACCCCCGTCGGATGTGAACCCGAACCCGCCCGTCGCGGGCAGGGGAAGTGCCGCTGGCCTGCGCAGGTTGTGGCCGAACGGTTCCGGGTCGACGATGACGCCGGGGTTGCACAGATTGTCGGGGTCGAACAGGGCCTTGAACGCGCGGAACGCCGCCAGCGCTGCCGGGGAGTACATGTCGGCGAGCAGCTCGCCGCGGGCGCGGCCATCGCCGTGCTCCCCGGACGGCGACCCGCCGTGCCCGAGGACGAGATGCGAGGCGGCCCGGATGAACGGCCGCATCTCCTCCGGACGGTCCTCGAGCGGCAGGTCGATCCGCACGTGCACGCACCCGTCCCCGAAGTGCCCGTAGACGAGCCCCTCGACGCCGTGATCGGTCATCAGGTCGTCGAACTCGCGCAGGTACCGGCCGAGCCGTTCCGGCGGGACCGCGGCATCCTCCCAGCCGGGCCACGCCTGACCGCCCGACGCGGTGCGACCGGCGAGCCCGGCGCCGTCGGCGCGGATCTTCCACAGCCGCGCGGCGTCCGGGCCCGGGGGGAGCACCGCCGCGTCGACGGCGTTGCTCGCCGCGATCAGCAGGCGTCCCGCGTCCAGCCCGTCCGCCACGGTGTCGCCCGCCATCTCGACGAACAACCAGCCGCGGCCACGCGGCAGCGCAGGGACCGCGCCGTTGCCGTGCACGCGGCGCACCACGTCCACCAGCCGGGAATCCATGCCCTCCATCGCAAGCGGCTTGAACGGCAACAGGTTCGGCACGTCGTCGGCGGCATCGGGCATGCTGTCGTAGCCGAGCACCGCCAGGGCGGGTGCCGCCGAGGCGGGGTGCAGCCGCACCGTCGCCTCCAGCGCGAGGCCGCAGGTGCCCTCGGTGCCGACCAACGCGCGGGCCAGGTGGTGCCCGCGCTCGGGCAGCAGGTGCTCGAGCGAGTATCCGGACACCTGCCGGGAGAACCGGCCCAGCTCGGTGCGCAACACCGCGAGGTTGGCCGTGGTGAACCGGTCCAGCCCGTCGACGACGGACGGGTCGTCGGCCGCGACGAACCGGCGGCCGTCACCGGTCAGCCAGTCCATCTCGACGACATTGTCGGAGGTCCGGCCGTAGGCGAGGGCGTGGGGGCCGCAGGCGTTGTTGCCCAACGTTCCACCGACCGTGCACCGGGTGTGGGTGGACGGGTCGGGCCCGAACCGGAGGCCGTGCGGGGCGGCGGCCGCCGCGAGCCGAGCCAGGACGACGCCCGGCTGCACGCGGGCGGTGCGGGCCACCGGGTCGACGTCGAGGATCCCGTTCATGTGGCGACTGAAGTCGAGCACCAGCCCAGGCCCGATCGCGTTCCCGGCGACGGAGGTGCCCGCGCCCCGGCCGGTCAGCGGGATCCGGTGGGCCGCGCAGATCTCGCGGACCGCGAGCACGTCCGCGGCGTCGCGGGGGGCGACCACCCCGCGCGGGACCACGCGGTAGTTCGAGGCGTCGGTGGAGTATTCGGCGCGACGCCGGGCGGAGAAGTCCACCTCGCCCGCGATGGCGCTGCGCAGGTCCGCTTCGAGTCGGTCGACGGGCACCGGGTCGCGCCTCACGTTGCTCGGCTTCGGGGCGCGGCGCTCACGCCAGCCCGGCGAGAGCCTGCGGAAACCGGTCGTCGCGCCAGCGCACGGCCTCCGCGACGACGCTCAGGTCGTAGCCGGGCCCGCCGGTCCCGACCGTGAACAGGGTGACGCCCGCGTCGACGAAGGCCTGGGCCTCGGCGGCACCCGGCCACGGGACGGACCGCTCGATGTGTTCGGCGTCCCGCCCGACGTCGCCCGCATGCCCGGCGAGCACCCGCGACTTGTGCCGCAGCGCGTCGAGGTCGGCGAAGCTGTGCCAGATGTCGGCGTACTCGGCGACCAGCCGCAGCGTCTTGCGTTCCCCTCCGCCCCCGATCAGGACCGGAATGTGGCGTGTCGGGGCGGGATTCAGCTTCCCTATGCGGGCCCGGATCCGGGCCAGGTACTCCCCGAGCAGCCGCAGGCGGCTGCCCGCGGTGCCGAAGTCGTAGCCGTACTCGGTGTAGTCCCGTTCGAACCAGCCGCCGCCGATGCCGAGGATCAGCCTGCCGCGGCTGATGTGGTCGACGGTGCGGGCCATGTCGGCGAGCAGGTCCGGGTTGCGGTAGCCGCCGCCCGAGACGAGCGCCCCGATCTCGACCCGCTCGGTCTGCTCGGCCCACGCGCCGAGCATCGTCCAGCATTCGAAGTGCGCGCCGTCGGGGTCGCCGGTGAGGGGATAGAAGTGGTCCCAGGTGAAGACGATGTCCACGCCGAGGTCCTCGGCCCGGAGCACCGCATCCCGGAGCAGCTGATACTCCGGGGCGTGCTGGGGTTGGAGTTGGACACCGATGCGGACGGGTCGGGGCATGGGCACTCCTGGTGGTGAGGACCGCGGCTGGACGGTGAACTCCGGGGACCTCTCACGGTAGCCCCGCGCGTCACCTGCCGCAGGGGTCGCTGCGGTCTACCGTCGATGGTGGTTCGTGTCCAACCCAGGAAGAGGTGCAGCCATGAAGGTCGTCGCGCAACCCGGGCCCCCGACCGGTGTCCGCAGGCTGCTGTTCCGAACCCCGATCCGGCTGTATCGCGCCCGCCTGGGGTGGCTGCTCGGCGGCCGATTCCTGCTGCTGCACCACCGCGGCAGGAAGAGCGGACTGCCCCGTGAGGTGGTGCTCGAGGTGGTCGAGCACTCCCCGGACGGCAGCTACGTCATCGCATCGGGATTCGGGAAGGGGTCGGACTGGTATCGCAATCTGCTCGCCGCCCCGGACACCACCATCCAGGTCGGCCGCCGCACCCTCGCGGTGCACGCGGCGACGATCGACCCGGACACCGGCGCCGACCTGATGGCGCGCTATGCGACCCGCCATCCCCGCGCGGGGCGGGCGCTGTGCCGGCTGATGGGGTTCGAGGTGGACGGCACGCCCGCTGACTTCGCCGCAGCGGGACGGCTGATCCCGTTCGTGCGGCTGGTGCCCGCCGCGCCCTGATTCCCGACAACTTTCGCACCCGTTCACGGGCGTTTCCCCCGCGGTTACCTGCGGTGCAGTTGTCCGTACAACCCGTGCCCTCACAGTCGTGGCATGACCGAACCCCGCTACCGCGCCATCGCGGACGAGCTGGAGTCCGAGATCGCCCACCTGCGTCCCGGCGCCCGGTTGGACAGCGAACACACCCTGATGCGGCGGTTCGGTGTCGGGCGGTCCGCCGCCCGCGGAGCGGTTCAGGAACTCGAACGTAGACAGCGGGTCCGCCGCGTCCAGGGGTCGGGAACCTTCGTGAGCAATCGAATCGACTACGTCATCTCCCTGGACCGGCGCCCGTCCTGGCACCGCACCGTTCGGGACGCGGGCGCGGTGCCGCGCGCGGTGGTTCTCGATCACGCGCTCGCCCCGCTCCCCCCGGACGGGGCCCGCCACCTCGAGGTGCCTGCGGGTACCCTCGCGCACCGCCTGCTCCGGCTCAGCTTCATCAACGACGCGGTCGCCGGCCTGACGTCCGAGTGGATCGCGCACCCGGCGGTGCCCGACCTGGCCGCCGGCCTGCGGGTCGAGGAGTCCCTCGACGAGGTGCTGCGGCAGATGGGGCACGTCCGGTCCGTCCGGTCCTGGTGCCGCACCGCATCCGATATCCCGCCGCCCGACGTGCAGGATCGGCTCGAACTGACCACCGCCGTTCCGGTGTGGGTGGTGGAGTCGGTCAACCGGGACGCCGACACCGGCGCGGCACTCACCTACAGCAAGGCCTGGATGCGCGGCGACGCCGTCCGGGTCGTGATGGAGATCGGCGATACCCCAGCCCCCCACCCGACGGGTGCCCCCAACACGAAAGAGGTCGAACCACTGTGATTCCCAACGAGTCGAGGCGCGAGAGGATCGCCGAACTCCTCGCGTCGGCGCCGGAGCGTGATCTCGTCGACCTGGCCGATGCCTGCCTCGCCGACGGCGCCGAGCTCGCGGTGCTCACCGCGCCGGAGGTCGGGTCGGTCGCCGCGCAGGTTAAAGAACCGATCGCGCACGACCACTTCTTCCTCGGCGACGTCCTCGCGTGCCGTGCAGAGGTCAGCCTCGACGGTGCGCGGGGATGGGCGATGCGGTTGGGCGACAACCGGACCGCCACCCTTGCCGCCGCGGTGTGCGACGCCGAGGTCCAGGCCCGGCGCCCGCAGACGCAGCGGGTTCTCGAGCTCTGCGCCCGGATCGAGGACGCCCGCCGCCAGGCCGATGCCGACGAGTGGGCACGGCTGGCCCCCACCATCGTCCAGTTTGAGGAGCTGACCTAGATGAGCGAGACCCTCACCGCCGCAACGCTGTGCGGTGGCCTGAATCCCGACCAGTCGCAGCAGGTGTACCGAGCCATGCTCGACGCCTTCGCTCGCCCTGGGCTTCCGGTGTCCCTGCCCGACACCGCGTTTCCCGCGGCGCTGTTGCCGATGCTTGCATTGGCCGACCTCGAGACGTCGGCGCACCTGCTCGGCGCCGAGGATTGGGCGGCCGTCGTCGCGGTCGCGACGGGTGCGCCGATCACCGCGCTCGGTGACGCCCGGCTCGTCACCTCGTTGCGCTGCCCGACCGAGCTAGAACTCGGGTCCGTCACGGCCGGAATGGCATTGCGACCCGAGTCGGGTGCAACAGTGGTCTGCGCGGTCGAGGCTCTCACCGGCGGCGAGGTGGTCCGGCTGACCGGACCCGGTGTCCGGCACGTTGTCGAATGCGCACCGATCGGGTTCGACACCGCCCTCTGGTCGGTTCGAGGTCGGCTCGTCTCCGGGTTCCCCGCAGGAATCGACCTGCTCCTCGTCGCACCCGACGGCGCCGCGGTGGGGATCCCGCGCACCACCGTCATCGAGATCGAAAGGGACAACTGAGATGGGTTATTCGGGAGCACGCGGCGGACTCGACGCGATCCTCGCCGCCGAGTCCCTGGTGCGTGATGCCAGGAACGACGACCCGGCGCCGTGGCTGACCACGCAGCAGATCACCGGTCGCATGCGCCTCGCGGTCGACCGGGTGATGGGCGAGGGCAGCCTGTACCACGAGGACACCGCCGCGGACGCGCTGCGCCAGGCCGAGGGGGACGTCATCGAGGCCACTCATCTGGTCCGCGCGCACCAGTCGACCCTGCCGCGGCTGGCGATCAGCGAGCCGATCGACCCCGACGAGATGGTGGTGCTGCGCCGCATCGTGCCCGCGCATCGCACCCCGGACGGCCCGCAGCTGCTCGGCAGGACCAGCGACTACACCGGACGGATACTGGACCGGGACCCGCGCCCGGAGTCGGTCGTCGATGCGGATGTGACGGCGTCCGCTGCCGAACGCACCGAGCCGCAACGCCGCCCGCGGAGGTTCTCGGAGATGCTGCGCGAGCTGGACCTGATGGTGGACAGCCGTCCCGCTGCCGATGCGGCCCCGACGGAGCCGTTCGACATCGCGCGGCATCCCGCCGGGCCGCCAGCTCCCCGGTCGGCGATTCTGGCCAGCATGGCTCGCGCCGAGACCGGATCGTTGATCGGCACCTGGTACCGCTCGATCCGCGGCCCCGAGGGCAACATCCACGAGGTCACCCTCGGCGAGGTTCGGCACGGTCGGTTGCCGCTGCGGGTGGCTCACCCGCACACCGGGAACCCGGTGCAGCTCGGCCACATTCGGGCCTCAGAGTGTGAGGCGATCGAGGACCTGAACGGCCCCGACGAGGACCGCAGCCGGTTCGACGTCGGGTACGGACTGTGCTTCGGACACAACGAACGTAAGGCCATCGCGATGGCGAATCTCGACATCGCCTGCCGACGCTTCGGCGACGCAGACGGCCTCGAGCAGGTGCTGCTGCTGACCACCGACGGCCTCGACTCCTGCGGCTTCCTCGAGCATCTCAAGCTGCCGCACTACGTGACCTTCCGGTCGATGATCGACCGGAAACGGGCCGTACGCGGCGCCGTCGACGGTGACGAGATCACCGGTCGTCACGCCGACCCCATCGGAAGGACCTGCTGATGACCATCACCGACACCCGCCGCACCGTCACCACCGCGGCGGTGCTCGACTCCCTCGACGCCGCGACCTTCCGCCGCGGCATCCTCGACGAGGGCTCCAAGCGGGAGATCCGCCGCGCGACCCTGACCGCCGTGTGCGTCCCCGGCTACCAGGTGCCGTTCGGGTCCCGGGAGATGCCCGTCGCCCGCGGCTGGGGTTCCGGCGGACTACAGGTCACCCTCGGGTTGCTCGGTGCGTCCGACACCGTCAAGGTCATCGACCAGGGTGACGACGACGGCGTCAACGCCACCAATCTGCGCCGCCTGATCGTGACCAGTGAACGCTGCGAGCAGACCCAGGACAGCCGCGACTGCACGGTCGTGCAGAGCAGGCACCGGATCCCCGAGGAGCCCCTCGTCGAGGGACAGACCCTGGTGCTGCAAGTTCCGGTTGCGGAACCGCTTCGCGGCGTGGAGAAGTCGGTTCGTGAGTGCGCCCGGATGCACGCCGAGGCCGACTACTCGATGATCTGGGTGAGCCTGTACGAGGACCTGGTCCGCAACGGTGTGATCACCAAGACCACCGGCTACCCCGTCCTGGTGAACGGTCGCTACGTCATGATCACCACCCCGATCCCGCGCTGGGACGTGCCGCGGCTGAACGACGCGCCGCACCTGTCGCTGTTTGGCGCGGGCCGGGAGAAGCGCATCTTCGCGGTCCCCCCGTACACCGATGTGCGCCCACTCACCTTCGACGACGTCCCGTTCGAGGTGGAAGGCGCTGCCGAACAGAGTTGCCACCGTTGTGGTTCCGTTGACACGTTCCTGGTCGAGGCGCCCGGCGGCCGCACCGCGTGCAGTGACATCGAATGGTGCACCCGCACCAGGGACGGTGACGTGGACGCGGCGTGGCACCGCGGGCACGCGCCGCTGCGGTTCCTCCCCGACCCGACCCGCCGGGTGCGCGGAACGGCGCCGGCAGGGAGGCGTGACCCCGCCGACCAGCAGGCCCGCCCGGTCCCGGCGTCCGATGCGGGGTGGACGCTTGCCGTCCGCGGCGTCGGCAAGGTACACGGCCCGGGCGGGGCGGACGCCGTACCGGGCACCGGCCCCGATACCGGCACCGCGATCAGCCCCCGCACCGGCGCCGTCGTCGCGGCCTGGGACGTCGGCTTCGATGTGGCACCCGGGGAGGCGCTCGGCCTGATCGGGGAATCGGGTTCCGGTAAGTCAACGGTGCTGCGCTGCCTCGTCGGGGAGGAGAACGCCACCGCCGGGTCGATGTACCTGACCACCGTCGGGGGCGGCCGGACGGACGTGTTCGGGTTGGACGCCGCCGCCCGCCGGGCGTTGCGTGTCGACACCATCGGCCTGGTGCACCAGAACCCCGCCGACGGACTCACCCTGACGGTGTCCGCCGGCGGCAACATCGCCGAGCGGCTCACCGCAGCAGGCTGGCGGAACTACCGCGAGATCCGGGACCGCGCGGCGCACCTGCTGGAGAAGGTGGAGGTGCCCCTGGATCGGATGGACGACCCCGTGCACACCTTCTCCGGCGGGATGCGCCAGCGCGTGCAGATCGCCAAGGCCCTCGCCACCGACCCCCGGGTGCTGCTGCTCGACGAGCCGACCACCGGTCTCGACGCGTCCGTTGCCGCCGGGGTGCTCGACCTGCTGCGCAGGCTTCTCGCCGAACGAGACACCGCCGCGGTGGTGGTCAGCCACGACTTCGCCGTCATCGAGACGCTGACCGATCGCTGTCTGGTGATGAACGTTGGCCGGGTGGTCGAGGCCGGCCTGACCGATCAGCTGTTCCAGGACCCGCACCACCCCTACACCCAGCGGCTCGTCGCGGCCGCACGAAGGTGAGAGCACGATGACGACTACCGTTCTGTCCGTACGCAACCTGCGCAAGACCTTCACCCTGCACACGATCGACGGGCGCACCGTGACATCCCTGCATGGGGTCGACCTCGACGTCGCGACAGGCGAACACGTCGCGCTCGCCGGGCCCAGCGGCGCTGGCAAGTCGAGTCTGCTGCGGTGCGTGCACCGCAGCTACCTGCCGGACGGCGGCACCATCACCCTCGGCACCGACGCCGGGCCGGTGGAGCTCACCTCGCTGCCGGACCGGGAGATGGCCCGGCTGCGCGGCAGGGAACTCGGCTACGTCTCCCAGTTCCTGTCCGCGCCGCCGCGGACCGGACCGCTGGAAGTGGTTGCGGCAACGGGTCGTCGACGGGGACTCGACCGGGACGAGGCCCAGGATGCGGCCGTCGACTCGCTGCGCAGGCTGGCGCTGGACGAGGCGCTGTGGGATGTCGACTGCAGCGTGCTCTCCGGTGGTGAGCGGCAGCGCGTCAACCTTGCCGCGGGCACCGTACACCCGCCCCGGTTGTTGCTCCTCGACGAACCGGTCTCCGCGCTCGACCCGGCCAATCGGGAACGGGCCCTTGAGTTGATCGCATCGCTGACCGCTCAGGGGGTGGCCGTGCTTGCGGTGTTCCACGACCTGGACGCGATGCACCGGTTGGCCACCCGGGTGATCCGTTTCAGTGACGGCCGCATCGCCCAGCAGGGCACCGCGACCGAGGTCCTTGGGGTGGCGGCATGAGCGAGACGACCACGCTGGAACAGCCAAGGGCCTGGTCCCTGCCGCACTCGCCGCGGGACTACGTTCTCGGCCACGTTCGCGCCGTCCTCCCGGACCGGGTGCTCGACGACGCCCGGATCGTGGTGCGCGACGGCCGGATCGCGGAGATCGGGGTCGGGCGCCCCGGCACCCGCGTCGACGTTGACGGCGGCGGGCTGTTCTGCCTGCCCGGCCTGGTGGACGTGCACTCCGACGGCCTCGAGCGGGAGCGCCTGCCCCGACCGGGAGCCGAGCTGCCGTGGATGTTCTCG
This sequence comes from Rhodococcus sp. NPDC058532, assembly GCF_042719255.1. Taxonomy (NCBI): domain Bacteria; kingdom Bacillati; phylum Actinomycetota; class Actinomycetes; order Mycobacteriales; family Nocardiaceae; genus Rhodococcus; species Rhodococcus sp. NPDC058532. The sequence continues at coordinate 32,667 of NZ_JBHXNU010000013.1, read as the reverse complement.
ATGATGTCGTTCGAGGGCAAGCTCCGCGCGGCGGGAGTCACGACCGTCTTTCACGGGGCGTCGTTCTCGGACCGTCAGGCCGCCAAGGACGGGCGCAGCGTGCATTCCGCGATGCAGATGTGTGGCGCGGTCGCGGACTGGAATGCGCGTGCGGTCGACGGCCAACTCGTCGACCATCGGGTGCTGCACCGGCTCGATGTCCGGTCCAGGCCGGGTCTGGTCGCCCTGCAACGGCATCTCGACGCGTTGGCTGCGGCAGGCACGATCAGCGCGGAGCGCCCCGCGGTGATCTCCCACGAGGACCACACCCCGGGGATCGGGCAGTACGCGGACCGCACCTTCTATGAGACGTATGTGGCTGGAACTTCGGGAATCTCGCAGGACGAGGCGCGTGCACGGGTGGACGCGCTGCTCATCGAACGGGAGGGCAACCTGCCGGTCCGTGAGGAGTCGATGGACTGGCTCGCGCGGCAGTCCGGCACCGGGCGGGTCCGGATCTTCGGCCATGACCCGGAGTCGGCAGTGGAGATCGCGGATCTGGCGCGCCGCGGCGGCGACGTCGCCGAGTTCCCGACCACCGTCGAGGCGGCGCGGGAGGCGCGGTCGCGGGGCATGTCGGTGGTGATGGGCGGGCCGAACATCCTGCGCGGCAGGTCGCATTCCGGGAATGTGTCCGGGCGGGAACTCGCCGAACGGGGGCTGGTCACGGCGTTGGCGTCGGACTACCTACCGTCGTCGCTGCTCGGCGCTGTCTTCACGCTCGCCGGGGCGCAGGTGATGTCGCTGCCCGACGCCGCGGCGCTGGTCACCAGCGGGCCTGCCACGGCGGTCGGCCTGGCCGACCGCGGTGCCCTCGAACCCGGACACCGCGCGGACCTAGTGCTCGTCGGCCTCGAGCACACCTGTCCGGTCGTGCGGGCAGTGTTGCGCGCACACTGAGCACCCGCCACCCGACCGGGTGAAGGGCACCTTTGCCCCGGTAGACCGGGCGAATGTGCCCTTCACCCGGCAGTGCGACCACCCGGCAGTGCGACCACCCGGCAGTGCGACCACCCGGCAGTGCGACGAGCCGGCAGGTGAACAAGCCGTCTTCCCCGCCCTTGCCCGTTTCGCCGGGGTTCATCTGAGGTTGGAGCCGCGGTCACGGCCGTCGCGGACGCTCTACCCGAGTCAGCACGCGACCGTACGACAGCCCGCCAGCGCGGGAACAGAAGGAGACGACTTCCCATGGGTAGCAACATGCGCCGTTCACTCGGTGTCGCCGCGGCCGCCGCGGTCGCCGTCCTCGGTCTTGCCGGATGCGGATCGAGTGCCAGCGCCGACGACGCTGCGGCCGCCGCGGGTGACCCGCAGACGCTGGTGCTCGCCGCCATCCCCTCCGAGGACTCCGAGAGCCTGCAGCAGCAGTACCGGTTGGTCGCCGAGGTCATCGAGCAGGAGACCGGGCACGCCGTCGAGTTCCAGAACGCCACCGACTACGCCGCGGTCATCGAGGGCCAGCGGGCGGGCAAGGTACAGATCGCCGGCTACGGCCCCTTCTCCTACATCACCGCACGGGACAGCGGGGTCGAGACCATCCCCGTCGCCGCCCCCGTCGACGCGGCCGATGCCGAACCCGGCTACACGTCCTACGCGATCACCAAGGCCGGATCGGACATCACCTCCCTCGCCGACTTCCGCGGCAAGACCGTCTGCTTCGTCGACCCCTCCTCGACGTCCGGATACCTCTACCCGTCCGCCGGGCTGAAGGAGGCGGGCATCGACCCGGAGAAGGACATCACGCCGGTCTTCGCGGGCGGCCACGACGCATCGGTGCTCGCCGTCAACAGCGGTCAGTGCGACGCCGGATTCGCATACGACACCATCGTCGACCGGACACTCATCGAGAAGGACCAGATCGAGCCCGGCGACGTCACCGTCGTGTGGAAGTCGGAGACCATCGCCGCCAGCCCCATCGCAATCAGCGCCACCCTTTCGCCGGAGCTGCAGGCAAAGCTGACCACCATCTTTCGTGAGCAGCTGACCCGCCCGGCGCTGGTGCAGGCCGGATTGTGCGCCGACGAGGCGTCCTGCGCGCTGCCCGAGGACGCCGAGTACGGCTATGTGGCGGTGGAGGACTCGCTCTACGACGGGGTCCGCAAGGTCTGCGACATCACCCGCGCCGCGGCCTGCAACAACTGACGAGCAGGCACCCCCACCCCACCCATCCAGGGAGATCACCATGCCCGACCCCGCCCATTCCACCCTCGGCGCGACCATCGACCGCATCCTCACCCCGACGATCACCCTCGACCGGGTGACCAAGGAGTTCGGGCCAGCGGTACGAGCCCTCGACGACGTGTCCCTCCAGGTGTACCCGGGTGAGGTGGTGGCGCTGCTCGGACTGTCCGGGTCGGGCAAGTCCACCCTGCTGCGGATGCTCGACGGGCTCAACCTGCCGACCTCGGGCACCGTTACGGTGCTCGGACGGGACGTGGAGACGGCGCGGGGCGCGCGACTGCGGGCGCTGCGCCGTCAGGTCGGGTTCGTGTTCCAGCAGTTTCACCTGATCGGCAGCATGTCGGTGCTGGAGAACGTGTGCACCGGCGCACTCGGCACGCTGCGCGGTCCCCGCGCTGGCCTGTTCATGTACCCGAGGTCGGTGCGCCGGGCCGCGATGGAGCAGTTGGATCGGGTCGGTTTGGCGGACCGTCCCTTTCAGCGGGCCGACACGCTCTCCGGCGGGCAGCAGCAGCGGGTCGCGGTGGCGCGGGCACTGGTGCAGCGGCCCCGGATCCTGCTCGCCGACGAGCCGGTCGCCTCACTGGACCCGGAGTCGGCGGCGCAGGTGATGGCGCTGATCTCCCGGGTCGCCGCCGAGGACAACCTCACCGTCGTGTGCAGCCTGCACCAGGTGGAGCTGGCGCTGTCCTGGGGGCACCGCGTGGTGGGGTTGCGGTCCGGGAGGGTGGTGCTCGACAAGCCGGTGTCGACGATCGGCAGGGACGAGACCATGTCGATCTACGCGTCCGTTGCCTCGGCCGACGCCGCACCGCAGCTGGTCTGACCGCCGTGGCCGTCCTGACCTCCCCCACTCCCCGGCACGCCGGCGATCGTCGGCTGCGACGGACCCTGAACCGGCCGTCCCCGACGGCAATCGGGGTGGCCCTCGTGCTGGCCGGATGGCTGGGAGCCTCACTGTGGTCGATCGCGTCGCTGCGGATCAACCTCGCCACCTTTGCCGACAGTATCGGCAACGCAGTCGATTTCGTGTCCAGAACGCTGCCGCTGGACTTTCCACCCTTCGCTGATCTGATGCGGATGACGGGGCAGACCCTGGCGATCGTCACCTGCGCCACGGTGCTCAGCGTCGTGCTGAGCGCGCCGGTGTCCCTCGCCGCCGCCCGCAACACCAGCCGGTCCCCCGCCCTGCGCTGGGCCGCCCGCGCGGTCATCGTGATCACCCGCGCCATCCCCGAGATCGTGCTCGCCATCCTGTTCCTGCGGCTGTTCGGGCTCGGCCCGGTCGCCGGTATTCTCGCGTTGGGGATCCACTCGGTCGGGATGGTCGGCAAGCTGTACGCCGATGCGATCGAGGACACCGACGCTGGCCCCAGGGACGCGCTGCGCGCGGCGGGAGCCAGCTGGTCCCAACAGGTCACCGGCGCCGTGGTCCCGCAGGCGATGCCCGCGTTCGTCGCAACGGCGTTGCACCGCTTCGACATCAACCTGCGGGCCTCGGTGATCCTCGGCTATGTCGGTGTTGGCGGCATCGGCATGGAACTGTCGCTGGCCATGAAAACCCTCGACTACCAACGAGGTATGGCGCTTGCGCTCTTCGTGATGGCGCTGTGCATCATCGTCGAGATGATCTCCGGCGCCGCGCGGAGGTCGCTGCTCGGCCCGGCGACCCCGGTCCGCGCGGGGTTGCGGGTCAGGATCGCGGCGCGGGTCACCGGCGCGGGCGGTGGCTGGGTGGATGCCCGACCCGGATCGGTGTCCGGGCAGGCGCTGCGGACCCCGACCGGGGGCTACCGAATCAGCCCGCCGTGGACCGCGGAGCGGATCCGCCGCACCGCGTACCTCGTTGTCACCGCGACCGTGCTGGTTGCCGCAACGGTCGGTGCGGGCATCGACCTCTCCCGGATGTCGGAGGGCTTCTCCTCGCTGTGGTCGATCCTCGGCCTGTTCGTGCCCCCGTCTACCGGCGGAATCGGTGACGAGTTGCTCGCGCAGCTTCTCGTCACCGTCCAGATCGCGTTCGCCGCAACGTTTCTCGGTTTGGTACTCGCGCTGCCGATCGGGGTGCTCGCGGCCCGGAATGTGGCCCCCACCCCCGGTGTTGCGCGATTCTTCCGAATCGTCATCGTGCTGGTGCGGGGCATCCCGGACCTGATCTTCGCGATCATCTTCATCGTCATCACCGGCCTCGGCGCCACCGCAGGCGCTCTCGCGCTGTCCGTTGGCGCGGTCGGCCTGCTCGGCAAGCTGATCGCGGATTCGCTCGAGGAATCCGACGTGCGGGTGCAGCAGGCGGTGTCCGCCGGCGGTGCGACCCGGATCCAGGTGTTCGGGGCCGCCACCCTGCGGCAGTGTGCACCGCCCCTGGTGACGCACCTGTTCTACCAACTCGACGTGAACATCCGCGCCGCAACCCTGCTCGGCGTCGTCGGCGCGGGAGGCATCGGGTTCTACCTGATGAACGCCGCCCGGGTGATGCAGTTCGACGTCGTCACCATGATCGTCCTGATGGTCTTCGCCGTGGTGATGGTCGTCGAGGGCATCGCGATGTGGATGCGGCGCGCCCTATCCTGACCGAACCCCGACCCGGAGAGTTTCGATGATCCACACGGAAATGCTTCCCGCGGAAGCGAACCCGGCGCTCCGTTCCGCCGCCGCAGCAGCGGTTCGCGCCTATCATGACGCGGTCGCCAGCTATCCGCCTGCCACGCTCGCCGCCGTCGCGATGGACGGCGCCGACGGCACCCCCACCATGTTCGTCGACGTCCTCGTCGAGGACGCGATCATCGCCGCGGCGACCGCGGCGGGCGTCAACGTGCTCTCCGAGGAGCGTGGCTGGGTGGACGTCGGATCGGCCGTCTCCCTCGTCGTCGATCCCGTCGACGGCTCCGCGAACGCGGCGGCGGGGGTCCCGCTGTCCTGCTTCAGCGCGGCCGTGGTCGTCGACGGCGAGTTCACCGAAGCGCTCACCGTGTGGCTGCACACCGGCCAGCAGTGGTGGGCGGCGCGGAACCGGTCCGAGTTCACCACCAGCGGTTGCCGGGATCTGCGCGGCGCCGCGGTGTCGGTGCTGCGGCCGCACGCGCGCAACTGGCAGGCCTGGACGCGGGTCGCGGATGCCGCGAAGCGGATCCGGATTCTGAGCTGCAGCACCATCGACGCGGCGTTCGTCGCAACCGGTGCGGTGGACGCGTTCGTCGACGCGGGCAGCGACACGCACCGCCTGATGGACATCGCCGCCGCGACCGTCCTCGTCGGCGCCTCCGGCGGCGCGGTCCTCGACGCGTTCGACAGGCCGATCGAGTTCGACACTGACCTCACGCGCCGCTGGAGCGGCATCGTCGCCGCGACCCCGGAGCTGGCCGGGGAGTTGCGGGAGGTGATCCGCGGCTGACCCCGGGCGGCGCCGCCGCGCCGCCGTTTTCGGTCAGCGCCCCGAGTCGAGCTGCTGCGACGGAACGTCGGCGGCGGCGGTGCCCTTCCACAGGTCCGCGAAGTGGTGCCGGTTGTGCGGCCCGAGCACGTGCAGCATCACAAAGCGCGGCACCGGACCGACCAGGTGGACGAGGTGGTCGCTGCCCACCGCGTCCAACCCGTCGAGGATCCACACCCCCTCCCGGCCCAGTTGCCGGATCGACTTGGGCTTGATGTTGCATTCGTCGTCCCACGCGCGCCACTCGCCGTCGGTGATGCTGGCCGACACGACCGGCATCATTTGGCGTTCCTCGCGGTCCAGGTGCGGGAGCAGCACCGCCGACAGCCGGGTGAGGGCCGCCTCCAGGACGTCCTGCGCCCCCGGGACACCGTCGCGGAGGTCGTGCGCGGCCGCGTCCACGTCGTCGATCGCCGGATCGATGAGGGCGTGATCGCGCTGCATCTGGGCGACCAGGTCCGCCGACTCGGGGTTGTGCTCGACGACCCTCGGGTAGAGGACGGTGTCCTCCCCCTCGTGGTGGTGTCGCAGGAACTCCATCATCCACAGCGCGTGATCGGCCAACTCGACGCGGCGATCGTCGTCCGGAGGTCCGGAACCGAGAACAATCTGCAGGCGGAGCAGGTCCCGCCGAAGGGCGGAGTGGACGATCCCCATTACCCGGGTGTCCGCGGGGGCGTCGAGGTCCGGTTTCATGGTCGTTGCCTCCTGTGCTGCGGCCCGCGCCCGCGGGCCGATCCGGCCATGTCCATTGTCCGTCGCGGAACGTCCCGCGTGAACCCCGCGCACGGGACCGACTGCGCCGCGGCGCTGCCCTGCGATACTGTCCGGCGCAGCACCACGACCATGGATCGTCCGGCGCGTACGCCGCCGGTGAAGGGAACGACGCACCCGATGGCGACAGTCACCTACGACTCGACCACCTGCCTGTTCCCCGGCTCCGACACTCCGGCCGTGGACCGCCTGCAACTCGACATCGCGGACGGCGAGTTCCTCGTCCTGGTCGGGCCGTCTGGCTGCGGCAAGTCCACCTCGCTGCGGATGCTCGCCGGCCTCGAGGACGTGCACTCCGGGCGGATCCTGATCGGCGACCGGGACGTCACCGGCGCGGAACCGAAGGACCGGGACATCGCGATGGTGTTCCAGAACTACGCCCTGTACCCGCACATGTCGGTCGCGGAGAACATGGGCTTCGCGCTCAAGCTGGCGAAGACCCCGAAGGACGAGATCGCGCGCCGCGTCAAGGAGGCGGCGACGATGCTCGACCTCGAGCCGTACCTGGACCGCAAGCCGAAGGCCCTCTCCGGTGGCCAGCGGCAGCGGGTCGCGATGGGTCGGGCGATCGTCCGGCAACCGCAGGTGTTCCTGATGGACGAGCCGCTGTCCAACCTCGACGCGAAGCTCCGGGTGCAGACCCGCACCCAGATCGCGCAGCTGCAGCGTCGTCTCGGCACCACCACCGTCTACGTCACCCACGACCAGGTGGAGGCGATGACGATGGGCGATCGGGTCGCGGTCCTCAAGGACGGGGTGCTGCAGCAGTGCGCCTCGCCGCGGGAGCTGTACTCCCGGCCGGCGAACGTCTTCGTCGCCGGGTTCATGGGGTCGCCGTCGATGAACCTGTTCACCCTGCCCGTCGCCGACGGCGGCGTCCGGTTCGGGGAGATCGTGGTGCCGGTGCCCCGCGACACCCTCGGTCGGGCCCGCGCGGCCGAGGTGATCCTCGGGGTGCGGCCCGAACACCTGGAGCCGACCGACGGCGGCACCGACACCGGCGTCGAGATGGAGGTCGACGTGGTCGAGGAACTCGGGTCCGACGCCTACGTCTACGGTCGCGCGGCCGGGGCGGGGGCGAGCCAGACCATCGTCGCCCGCGCGGACTGGCGGCGGCCGCCGCGGCCGGGCGCCCGGGTGCGGTTGCATCTCGACCCGGCCGAGATCCACCTGTTCTCCGTCGCCGACGGCCGACGGCTCGGGTGACCGCACCGATCCAGTGCGGGGGTAATCGCCGAAATCGCCCGCGTGTCGTGCCACAGTAGGCGACGACACACGCCCCGGCCCGAGGCCGGAGACACGTCCCTTTCGAAAGGTGGACCATGCGTTCTTTCAACACGCGGTCGCGGATCGCGGTGGCGGCATCGGCCGCCCTGCTGCTCGCGCTCGCCGGCTGTTCCAGTGACAACGGGTCGAGCGGCGGCGGCAGCGTCGACGAGGCCGTCGGCCAGAACCTCGACGGCCGCGGCGCGATCACGTTCGCGATGGGCAAGAACGACGTCGACAAGCTGCAGCCGGTGATCGAGAAGTGGAACGCCGCGCACCCCGACGAGCAGGTCACCCTCAAGGAACTCGCGGGTGAGGCCGACGACCAGCGCAACCAGCTGGTGCAGTCCCTGCAGGCGGGCAACGCCGACTACGACGTGATGGCACTCGACGTCACCTGGACCGCGGAGTTCGCCGCGAACGGCTGGCTGCAGCCGCTGGAGGGCGAGCTGGCAATCGACACGGCGGCGCTGCTGCCCGCGACCGTCGACAGCGCCACCTACCGCGGCACCCTGTTCGCCGCGCCGCAGAACACCAACGCCCAGCTGCTGTACTACCGCACCGACCTGGTGCCCGCCGCCCCCGCGGACTGGAAGGCGCTCACCGACAGCTGCGCCGTCGCGACGGAGAAGTCCGTCGACTGCCTGGTCACCCAGCTCAAGCAGTACGAGGGCCTGACCGTCAACAGCACCCAGTTCATCAACTCGTGGGGCGGCTCGGTCGTCGCCGACGACGGCAAGACCCCCGAGGTCGAGTCGTCGGAGTCGAAGGCCGGTCTGCAGGCGATGGTCGACGCGTACACCGCAGGGCAGATCGCGAAGCGGTCCACCTCGTTCACCGAGGAGGAGACCAACCTCGCGTTCGTCGGCGGCGAGTCGCTGTACGCATACAACTGGCCGTACATGTACACCAACGCGGAGAAGGACGGGTCCGCGGTGCAGGGCAAGGTTGCCGTCGCCCCGATCGTCGGCCCGGCAGGCGCCGGTGCCTCCACCCTCGGCGGCTACAACGACGGCATCAACGTCTTCTCGAAGAGCAAGGCCACCGCGCGGGACTTCGTCGCGTTCATCCAGAACCCGGAGAACCAGATGTCGTTCGCTGACGCCTCGTTCCCGCCGGTCCTGGCCTCGGTGTACGACGATCCGGCGCTGATCGCGAAGTACCCGTACCTGCCCGCGCTGAAGGCGGCGCTGGAGAACGCGCAGCCGCGCCCGGTGACGCCGTACTACAGCCAGATTTCGAAGGCGATCCAGGACAACGCGACCGCCGCGCTGACCGGCAAGGTGACGGTCGACCAGGCCGCGGCGGACATGTCCGCCGCGATCGTCAACGCCGCGAAGTAGGCCCCGGGCGGCCTGCCGGTTCGGCAGATTCACGCGAGACGAGGAAATCAGGTAGTTCACGATGGCTGACTCTGCCGAGCCGCGCCCCAACGGCGGGGGAGGGGGGGGAGGGGGGGGGGAGGGGCGGTGGGGGGGGGAGGAAAGCGCAACGGTCACCCAAAAACAGACGCAACGAAAGGGAACGAC